>NZ_CP088252.1:3180000-3488520 GCF_021117385.1 Frateuria soli | reverse complement strand
CACCCGCGTTAGCCACCGCGCCTTCCATAAGTGAGCTTTTGTGGCTTAGAGCGTAGGTGCTAATAGGCGTTGGTGCTTTTGAGCAACGCAACTGGCGTTAGCAAAATGATTTTTAGATCCAACCACGGGGTCCACCTGTTGATATAGAGAATGTCCAGCTCAACGCGACTGGCCATCTTATCCAACGTATTGGTCTCGCCTCGAAAACCCCTGACTTGCGCTAGGCCGGTGATGCCCGGCTTGGTGCCGTGGCGCTGCATGTACCCGCGCAGTTGTTCGCTGTACTGGCGGTTGTGCGCGAGCGCGTGTGGGCGCGGGCCGACGATCGACATGCGGCCCTGCAGGACGTTGATGAACTGCGGGAGCTCGTCGAGGCTGGAGCGGCGCAGGAAGCGGCCGACGGCGGTGACGCGCGCGTCATCCCTGGTGGCCTGGGTGATCTTGCCCTCGTCTTCCTGATGCACGCGCATCGAGCGGAACTTCCACACCTCGATTTCCTTGCCGCCGAGGCCGTGGCGCTCTTGTCGATAAATGATCGGACCGGGCGAGCTAAATTTGACGGCCACCGCGATGAGCAGCATCAGCGGGGCGAGCAGCAGCAGAAACAGCGCCGCGAGCACGCGATCCTCGACCGCCTTGATCACCCGCGCATGACCAACGACGCGGCTGCCGCGCAGGGTGATCACCGGCACGCCGGCGACGTTGCCGGCATGGTGGTTGATCAGTTCGTAGCCGAACATGTCCGGCACCAGCCGCACGGTGGTAGGGATGTCGGCGGTCGCTTCCATCAGGCGCGCGATCAGCGCCTCGGCGCGCATCGGCAGCGCGACCCAGATCTGGTCGGGGGCGTGGTCGCGCAGCCGGGCGAGAAAGTGGTCGAGGTCGCCCACGCACGGCAGCGCGAGGTCGGGTTCGTGGTCGTAGGGCGTGGTGACGTAGCCCTCGACGTTGAGGCCCATCCACGGGCTCTTGCGGGTCGCCTCCAGGATGCGCTTGCCGGCCGGGGTGCTGCCGACCAGCACCACGCTGCGGGTGTCCAGGCCCAGCGCGCGCAGGCGGCCGATGGCGTAGCGCGCGGTCCAGCGGTGCAGGCACAGCAGCAGCGGGGTGCCGGCGATCCAGCCGGCGGCCCACAGGCGCGAGAAGTCGTCGGCGTATTTCACTGCGGCGTTGAGCACGGTGAGCAGCACGATCACGCCGAGCCATGCGGCGGCCAGGCGCAGGGATTCCGATGCCAGGCTCTCGCCGCGCCAGCTGCGGTAGATGCCGCACATCGGGAACACGATCAGCACCAGCAGCACGGCCACCAGCACCGCCACCGGGTACGGCGCGGCCATGGCCCACTCGCCCAGCCGCAACCGGTGGCACAGCACGGCGGTGCCCACCACGATGGCGATGTCGCCCACGCGCAGCAGGATGTCCAGCAGTGCGGCGTAGCGCGACAGGAAGGCGCTTTCCGGGTGCGGGCGGGAGAGGGGGTGGGCGGTCAGCAACATGGAACTTCCTTGGTCCCGAGCGGGCTCTTCCTTGTCTGGGGCGTGACCGTCCTCACAGTCGAAGACGGGCGAATCTGGTTTCCTACGTCGAGCACTACGCGTCGCGACGATTGCCTGAGGCATCGTTCGCGGTGCACGGTTCCGGCAGAGTCGATCAGACGCGTCGGGACCCACGGCGAGGCGGTTTCCATTGCCCGCGCGAGTGAGTCGGAGCTGCACGGGCACACGCTTTCCGCGGCGCCCGTGCAGGGTCCCCTGGCTCTTCCTGTGCCGCGCCGCGAAGCGGGCGCGGTAGGTCCCCGCCCTGACTGCGGGCGGCGGGACCTGATCCATTCGTACATCTGCGATTTCCCCCGTACCGCGGAAGGCTACGTCTATGTGACGTGAAGCCGCCATGTCCGCATGTCGCAGAATTGAGCAGGCTGGACAGGAGGGTTTGTCTGTCGGGGGCGGGGTTGTTGGACGGTGGGGATGGGGGGTTTGGGGTGTGGGGCTTGGGCTTGTTTGGGTGCCGGGGGGAGGGCATCGCCCACGAGTGGGCTCCTACGGGGGCTTGGGTCAGGAGCGGTGGGTGATTTCGGACATGCTGTTGGCCCAGCGGCGGACCATGATTTCGACGTCCTGTTCCATGGTGCTGCGGATGCTGGCGGTGCGGTAGGCGCCGGGGGAGATGCCGAACGCCTTCTTGAACAGCCGGCTGGCGTGGCTTTCGCCGGCGAAGCCCGATTGCGGGGCCAGCACCGACAGCGGCTGGGCGTCGAAGGCGCGGTTGTCCAGCCGGTCGCGCAGGTGCCGCAGCCGGCGCAGCTTGATGAAGTTGGCGACGCCGCCCTGGTCTTCGAAGAGGCGGTAGAGGCTGGCGCGCGAGATGCCCACTTCACGCACGAGGTCGTCGATGCCGAAGTCGCGGTCGGCCAGGCGCGCGTCGATGACGCGCAACACCGCCTCGCGGCGGGCGTATTCGAGCCGGTAGTAGTCCGAGCGCGCACCCATGCCGAACGGATTGGTCGCGACCGACAGCAGGTCGACCAGCGCCCGCGTGGCCGCGGGCTGGGCGCCCGGAGACAAGATCGGGGCCTGCTCGGCCAGGGTGCGCAGCAGCGCGGTGAGCAGCGCGCCATCGCGTGCGCTGATCTTGCGGCCGTGCAGGCCCTCGAGGTTGCCGGCGGCGGCACGCATCGCTTCACGGGCCAGGCTGACCGTGACCAGGGCGACATTGCGCGACCCGGCGAGCATGGGGCAGCAGGTGTCCAGCAGCAGCGTCTCGCCGGGGAGGACGCGCACCGGACGCTCGGGCGAGCCGCCGACGAGCTCTCCGCTGACCACGTGATGCAGGACGAAATGGTCGAAGCCGTCGCGCGCGACGCGTTCCTTGCGCAGGTGGCGCACGCCGCCGTATTCGCGCACGAACAGCAGGCTGCGATCCATCCGCCAGCCGCGGATGCGGGCGTGGAACGGGTCGTCGGTGCGCTCGACGTCGGAGCCCTGCGCGAACAGCTCGCGGTATTTGGCGAAGCGCTCGTCGTAGGGATGCTCGGCGCTGTCGAAATCGACCATCGGGTTCATGCAGTGGCCTCCTCCGCGGCCTGGCGCCAGCCGTTGCGCCCCAGCCAGGCGGCGACGGCGGCGGACAGCGCCACGCTCGCACAGACCAGCCGCAAGGCCAAGGACAGGCCGCGACCGCCCTGCCCCATTCCGTCGCTGACCACGCCGGCGAGGAACGGCCCCAGCCCCACGCCGGTCACCGTGATGTAGACCAGGAACAGGCGCACGGCGGTCGCGCGCAACGAGGCCGGCAGCATCGCCGGCAGCCCGGCCAGCGCAGCCACCGCGGCGCACCCGCTGGCCAGCGAAATGAGCGCCATCATCACGCTGGCGGCGCCGGCCGAGTCGGCCAGCGGCAGCGCCCACAGCAGCGGCAGGGCCAGCAGCAGGCCACCGGCGACGATGGCGGTGGGGGTCAGGCGGCGGCGGGTATCCACCAGCGAACCGGCGAGCAGGTGGCCCAGCGGCGAGGCGACGAGCAGCAGCGCGCCGAAGGCCAGCGCGGCGGTGGCCGGCAGCAGGCCCTGTTCGCGGTTGAGCACGGAGGGCGCCCACGCGCCGATGGTCTGCACCACCAGCACGCTGCCACCGGCGCCGTACAGATAGAGCACCGCCAGCAGCGGGCGCCGGCGCAGCCAGCCGACGATCTGCGAGAGGCTGGCGACCGGCGCCTGCGACTGCGGCGGACGCTCACGGCAGCGCAGCAGCGCCACGATGAGGATCACGTTGGGCACGGTCATGGCCAGGAACATCAGCCGCCAGTGCGCCAGGCCCAGCGACGGCCCCCAGTTCGCCAGCAGGGCCAGCAACAGGCCGCCGAGCAGCAGCGCGACGCTGCGCCCGATCGCCGAGCCGGCGGTGAAGATGGCCATGGAGCGTGCACGCCAGCGCGGTGCGGCGTCCTCCACGATCAGGCCCAGCGCCAGCGGCACGAAGGCGGCCTGCCCCAGCCCGACCAGCGCGCGCGCGGCGAGCAGGCCCGCGAAGCTCCCGGCCAGCGCGAAGCCGACCATGCCCAGCGCCCAGGTCGCGACGCAGCCGGCGAGCAGGCGGAAGCGGCGCGGCGAGTGGGCCATCGGCAGGGTCAGCAGCATGCCGGCGGCGTAGAGCACGGCGAAGGCCGGACCCATCAGCAGGCCGAGTTCGGAATCGGTCAGTCCGAGGTCACGCTTGAGCAACGGGGCGGCGACGCCAGGAAGATTGCGGTCGGCGAAGGCGATGCAGTGGCCGAGCGCGAGCAGGCCGGCCAGGGCGAGGGAGCGGCTGCCGGAGGCGGGGCTGTCGGCGGGCGTCGGAGCGGTGGTTGGCGTCATGCCGTCGGATTCCTGGCGCGTGCGTGGCGCTGTTGACCCTGAACCCGGTAGGAGCCCACTTGTGGGCGATGTTTTTTTTCCCGGGGCTTGACCAAGGGCATCGCCCACAAGTGGGCTCCTACGAGGTTTCGGTCAGGACTTGGTCGTATTGGTGGTTGCTGGTGGCGGGCGGCGGAGTGGTGGTGGGCGTCATGCCATCGGATTCCTCTGGCCCTGAACCCGGTAGGAGCCCACTTGTGGGCGATGTTTTTTTCCCGGGGCTTGCGAAGGGCATCGCCCACGAGTGGGCTCCTACGGGGTTTCGGTCAGGACTTGGTCGTATTGGTGGTAGCTGGTGGCGGGCGGCGGGGTGGTGGTGGGCGTCATGCCTTCGGATTCCTCTGGCCCGGAACCCGGTAGGAGCCCACTTGTGGGCGATGCTTTTTTCCGGGGCTTGCGAAGGGCATCGCCCACAAGTGGGCTCCTACGGGGTTTCGGTCAGGACTTGGTCGTATTGGTGGTAGCTGGTGGCGGGCGGCGGAGTGGTGGTGGGCGTCATGCCTTCGGATTCCTCGCGCTGTGGCCGTGGACCCGGTAGGAGCCCACTTGTGGGCGATGTTTTTTCCCCGGGGCTTGCGAAGGGCATCGCCCACGAGTGGGCTCCTACGGGGTTTCGGTCGGACTTGGTCGTATTGGTGGTTGCTGGTGGCGGGCGGCGGGGTGGTGGTGGGCGTCGTGCCTTCGGATTCCTCGCGCTGTTGGGCCGGAACCCGGTAGGAGCCCACTTGTGGGCGATGTTTTTTCCCGGGGCTTGCGAAGGGCATCGCCCACGAGTGGGCTCCTACGGGTTTTGGTCAGGCGGGTTCGGGTTCGGGGACGTGGTCGTATTTGTAGTAGCCGTAGGCGTAGTAGCCGGTGGCGCGGCGCTGGACGGCGTTGAAGATGGCGCCCTGCAGGCGTACGCGGTTCTGTTCGAAGCGCTGCTGCGCCAGGGTCACTTCGCGCGCCTGGTTGTGGCCGAAGCGCACCACCAGCAGGCTGGTGGCGGCGTAGCTGCCGACGATCACGGCGTCGGTCACGGCCAGCACCGGCGGGGTGTCGATGATCACCAGGTCGTACTGCGCCGAGAGCTGCCTGACCAGCGCGCCGAAGGCCGGCCGCATGAGCAGTTCCGACGGGTTCGGCGGGGCGTGGCCGCGGGCGATGAAGCTCAGGCCCTCGATCGGCGTGGCGTGGATCGCCTGGGCCGGTTCGGCGCGGCCGGCCAGCAGCTCGGACAGGCCGGGGCCGGAGCTGCGGCCGAGCACGTGGTGCAGCATGCCGCGGCGCATGTCGGCGTCGATCAGCAGCACGCGCTGGCCGGACTGGGCGATGACCGCGGCGAGGTTGGACGAGACGAAGGTCTTGCCGGCGCCGGGGCTGGCGCCGGCGATCATCAGCACGTTGTTCTTCGCTTCCAGGGCGGCGAAGTGCAGCGCGGTGCGCAGGCTGCGCATGGCTTCGATGGCCAGGTCGGCCGGGTCTTCCATGGCCAGCAGACGCACCCGCTTGGGGCCCTTGTAGACGCGCCGCTCCTCGGCAACCGGCAACAGCCGGCGGCGGCGCTCGGGCAGTTGCAGCACCTGTTCCTGCTGCTCGCTGTGCGGCACCGAGGCGAACACCGCCATGCCCAGCTGCTCGATCTCGGCGGGGTCTTCCAGCGCGGGGTTGAGCATGTGGCGGATGAACACGAAGGCCACCGCCAGGAAGCCGCCGAGCATGGTGCCGCCGAGCACCACCACGGCCTTCTTCGGCTTGACCGGCTGGGTCACGTCGACCTGGGCGTGGTCGATGATGCGCGCGTTGCCGACGGTGCCGGCCTGCGCGATGGAAAGCTGCTGCGCCTGGCCGAGCATCTCGGTGTAGGTCTGGGTGGTGACCTGCACGTCGCGCATCAGCCGCAGCAGACCCTGCTGGGTGTCGGGCAGCTGGTTGATCTCTTTTTCCAGCCTGTTCTTCTTGGCGCTGAGGTCGTCGATCTGCACCATCAGCGCGTGGTAGGCCGGGTGCTTGGCGGTGAACTTGCCCTGCACTTCGGCCTGCTGCAGCTTGAGGTCGGACAGGCCGGTGTCCACCGCCACGACCTGGTCCAGCAGCCCCTTGGTCTGCAGGCTGATGTCGGCGGTGCTGACCTTGGTCTGGTAGGCGGCCAGCGCGTCCTCGGCCTGCTTCAGGTGCTGGTGGATCTGCGGCAACTGCTGCTTGACGAATTCCAGGCTGTTGGCCGCTTCGGCCGAGGCGCGGGCCACGTTCTGGTGCACGTACTGGTCGACCACCGCGTCGAGCACCGCGGTGGCGCGGGCCGGGTCGGTGTCCTGGTAGCTGACCGCGATGATGCCGGAGTCCTTGCCTTGCTCGCTGGCCGAGATCGTCTGCTGCACGTTGCTGATGGTGCGCAGGCGCGGGGTCTCGACCACGGCGAAGCGCTGGCCGGGATGCGCGGCGAGCGTCTTGACCAGCAGCGTGACGCCATGGTCCTGCGCCGGCTCGCCGACCTTGCCGCGCAGCAGCAGGTTGTCGTCCTCGTCGTAGAGGCGGTAATGGCCCGGCGCATCGTCGGCGACCAGGGCAAGTTCGGTGGCGACCAGCGAGGCGGGCAGGTCGAACGTGGTGATCTCGAGCCGGGCGCCGCCGAAGTCGTAGCGGTCCAGCCCCAGCCAGGCACCGGCCACGTCGCCCGGCGCGGCCGGCTTGTAGTGGCGCGCGATGAAGCCGCCGAACAGCGGCAGGCGTTCGGGTTCGGCACTCACCGTCGCGTGCAGGTCGTCGACCACCTTGCCCACGACCATGCGCGAGGTCATCAGGGCGATCTCGGTGACCGCCTCCGGTGCGCTGTCGCCGGCCAGTTCGGAGAGGTCCGACAGGCCCGGCAGGGTGGGCATCTTCTGCTCCACCTGCACCATCGCGTTGGCCTGGTACACCGGTGCGGCGAGCAGCGCGTAGCCCAGGCTGCACAGCAGGAACAGGCCAGTGACCGCGGCGATCAGCCACTTGTGGTCGAGCAGGATGCCGAACAGTTCGCGCAGGTCGATCTCGTCGCCGTCGTCTACGAGGGGGGCGGCATGGGTAGGCTGGTTCATGGCGGTACTTCGGCAGGAATGCGGATTACTGAAGACGGCGCAGCCAGCTGTCGACGCCTTCGTCGATCAGCCGGTACACGTGCTCGAAAGCGGGACGCTGCTGCCGGTAGGGGTCGGGCACTTCGCGGTCGTCCTGCCACTTGCCGAGCAGGAAGGTGCGGCCCACCGCATGGGGCGAGCGCTTGGCCAGCGTGGACAGGTGCGCGCGCTGCATCACCAGGATCAGGTCGGCGTCGATGAGATCCTGGTCCTCGAGCTGGCGCGCGCGATGGGCGGAGGCGTCGATGCCGTGCTCGGCCAGCAGTTCACCGGCGAGCGGGTCGATCGGATGCCCCACCAGCGCGCCCAGGCCGGCGGAGGTCACCTGGATCGGACGATCGCCCAGCCGGTGGCGCAGCAGATATTCCACTGTGGGACTGCGGCAGATGTTGCCGATGCAGACGACGAGAATCCTTTCGAACACGATCGACAACCTCAAGCGGCGTCGTAAGGAGAGGAGGCGCGGTGTCGGCCCCGGATGGGCACGACCGCGTGCAGCAGCCGCTTGTCAAGAGAGCGTGAACTTAGCGAGGCGTGGCGGGCGGGTCAAGCAGGCTGGAGCCTGCGGGTCTGTGATGCACTCGGCAAAACGCCTGCGTGTGTGCCTATAATCGCCGCCACGCGGGGACCCCCGGCCCGATCCTGCCTCTGCAGGACGAGCGCCATGGTTCCCGCTGTCAAAGGGGATTCCAGGATGAAAATTGCACTTTGCACCCTTCTGGCGGTGGCGCTGGCCGCGCAGCCGCTGATGTTGCAGGCCGCCCAGGCGCCGGCCCAGTCCGCCAAGCCGGAGAAGCCGGCCAAGCCCGCCAAGCCCTCCAAGCCGAAGGTGGCCGGCACCCGCCAGGCGGTCGGTTCGGGCGTGGACATGGAAACGGTGGAATTGAGCCTGCTGGCGGGCGGTATCGCCGTGGCGCTTCTGGTCGGCGCCAGCGGCGGCGGCAAGCATGACAAGGACTGCCACTGCCACGGCGGCGGCGGCACGACCGGGACCACCCCCGCCCACTGACCGCGGTTTCGCGCTGACGCTGCGTGCGGCCTTCGGCTGCGCGCCTGGTTTTTCATGCCTTTCGAAGTGGTTTTCCGATGAGCAGATTCTCGGCCGCAGGGCTGCTGGTATGCCTGGCCCTGCTGGGCGGCTGCGCGCTTGCGCCCGGCCAGCACATGGATGTCGATCGCCAGGATGAAGCGAACAGCCGGGTCCGGCTGCTCGCCATCACCCCCAAACTGATCGCGATGGAGAACGCCGCCGCGACGCCGGCCACCGTGCCGCAGGCGTTGCTGGACTACCGCCCCGGTCGCTATCGCATCGGCGCGGGCGACGTGCTGTTCATCACCGTGTGGGACCACCCCGAGCTCACCGCGCCCTCCGGTCCGCAGCAGCAGATCTACGCCAACGGCCGCCTGGTGCGCCCGGATGGCACGCTGTACTACCCGTACGTGGGCAACGTCACCGTGGCGGGCCTGGACCTCGACCAGGTGCGCGGGAAGCTGAGCGGGAAGCTGGCCGAGTACGTGCAGCAGCCGCAGATCGACGTCAACGTGATCGCGTTCGCCAGCCAGCGCGTCTGGCTCAACGGGGCGTTCCGCGAAACCGGCACGCAGCCGATCACGGTGACGCCGCTGACCCTGGCCGAGGCGCTGGGCAAGGCGCAGATCGACACCACGCAGGCGGACCTGTCCGACCTGACGCTGCAGCGCGACGGGGTGGACTACCACCTGGACCTGGACGCGATGCGCCATGGCCTGTACGGACCGGCGGACGTCTTTCTCAAGGACGGCGACCACATCTACCTGGCCTACAACGACCGCAAGCAGGTTTACCTGATGGGCGAGGTGAACCAGCCGCGCGCGCTCACCTTCAAGACCTCGGACATGAGCCTGACCCAGGCGCTGGGCCAGGGCGGCGGCTTGGACCAGCGGACCTCCAAGGGTCGCGCGGTGTACGTGATCCGCGGCGTGGCCGACCTGGAAAAGGCGCCGGCGACGGTTTACCAGCTCGACGCCAGCTCGCCCAGCGCGCTGGTGCTGGCCGACAACTTCAAGCTGCAGCCGGGCGACGTGGTGTACGTGGGCGCCGCCGGCGTCACGCGCTGGAACCGCCTGCTCAGCCAGTTGCTGCCGCTGTCGGCCATCCTCAACCAGTCCGCCGCCGCGCGTAACAGCATCGCGCAATGATCGTGGGCATGGCCGCGCGGCTGGCCGTCCGCTCCAGCGTGCTCGTGGCCGCCCTGCTGCTGGGCGGCTGCTCGGACTGGGCCAAGGGCGTGGCCGAGACCGCGCGGCGCGTCGCGCACCCCTCGCCCGCCCTGCCCTCGCCCGAGGAGGTACTGGCCCGGCCGTACTACCAGATGCAGGTGGACCAGGGCCGCCACGCGGCGGTGCTGGTGCTGGGCAACGTCGATGGCGACCGGGAAGCGTGGTACAGCGGCGACGGGGTGATCCTGTTCCTGCGCCACGGGCTGCTGGTGAAGAGCTCGGGCATGCGCGGCGCGAACGTCGAGGGCACCGGACTGCCCGCCGGCAGCCCGTTCCTGGCGGGGTTGCAGCAACTGGCCGTGCCGGCGAGCACGACACGGCGAGTCGACCTGTCGCCCGGTTATCGCTACGGCGTGCGCCTGCACTCGCGCCTGTCGCCCGGACCGCTGGAGACCGTGCAGATCCTCGGCGAGCCGCATGTGCTGAGGCGGATCGACGAGCACGTGGACGCGCCGGGCATGGGCTGGCAGGCCGATAACCGCTACTGGGTCGATCCTGCCGACGGCCGCGTGCGCAAGACCCGCCAGACGCTGCCCGGGGGCGCCACGCTGACCCTGACCATGCTGCGCCCTTACCCATGATCGTGAAATTCCGCCGCCGCCCGCGCGTGGGCGACGCCTCGCGCATGCCATCCGCCGCGCCGCCTTCCAGGGGACGGCTGGCGGCGTGGGGTCGGGCGTGCGCGGTTGCGGCGTGCCTGGCCATGCCGGCGCACGCCGCGACGGTGGAGGTGCAGGGCCGCGTCGCGCATCCGGGCACGCAGGTGCTGCCGGAAGGCGCGCGGCTGGCCGATGCCCTGCTTGCCGCCGATCCCCGGCCGGATGCCTACGTGCTGGGCGCCGCCTGGCTGCGGCCCTCGCTCGAACCCGCGCAGCGCCGGCTGAAGGCCGGCGTGCTGTACGACCTGGACGTGCTCGCCGGCGAGGCGGGCCTGGCTGGCGACGACCGGCTGCAGGCGGTGGCACGCCGGCTGGCCGACATGGTGCGGGCGCTGCCGGTGACCGGCCGTGCCCGCGGAGCGTTGCTCGATCCCCGTCCGCTGGAGCTGTCCCCGCAGAACCACCTCCTGGCCGAGGGCGACCGGGTGCTGTTTCCCGCGCGCCCCGCCACCGTGCGGGTGACCGGTGCCGTGGCGCACGATTGCCGCCTGCCGCACGAGCCCCTGCGGGACGCCGCCGCTTACCTCGACGACTGCCCGCTCGCCCCCGGCGCCGACGCCGACTGGCTCTACGCGATCCAGCCGGACGGCACGGTCGAACGCCTGGGCGTGGCGCTGTGGAACCGGGCCGGGCCGCAGCCGCTGGCGCCCGGCGCGGTGCTGTACGTGCCCATCCGCCAGGCCGCCGCGGCGAAGGTCGATCCGCTCCTCAACGACCAGCTCGCGCAGTGGCTGGCGACCCAGCCGTTGCCGGAGGCGCAACCGTGACGCGGCGGCGCCTCTATCTGTGCCTGCTGCCGCTGCTGGCCGCGTCCGCCGCGCAGGCGCAGGAGGTGCCGGTCGCCACCGGCTGGACGGACGGCTATACGTCCAGCGACTTCGGCGGCGCCGGCCTGCTGCAGACCCCGACCGCGCGCATGAACGATGCCGGCGAAGTCGGCCTCACCGCCAGCCGCGTGGCGCCGTATACGCGCTTCACCTTCACCCTGCAGCCGCTGGACTGGCTGGAGGGAAGCTTCCGCTACACCAACATCACCAACCGCTACTACGGCGCGCCGTCGTTCAGTGGTCGCCAGCACTACAAGGACAAGGCGATCGACCTGAAGCTGCGCCTCTGGCAGGAGAGCCACTGGCTGCCGTCGCTCGCGCTGGGCGCGCACGACATCGGCGGCACCGGGCTGTTCTCCGGCGAGTACGTGGTGGCCAGCAAGCGGCTGGACCGCTTCGACGTGAGCCTCGGGCTGGGCTGGGGCTACCTCGGCGCGGCGGGCGACATCGCCAACCCGCTGGGCGTGCTGGATGACCGCTTCCGCCACCGCCCGCCGGTGGACAACGGCGCGGTGGGCGACTTCAACTCCAACTACTTCCGCGGCCGCGCGGCGCTGTTCGGCGGCGTGGAATACCGCCTGCCTGGCGACCGCTGGCGGCTGAAGCTGGAGTACGAGGGCAACGACTACCGCCACGAGCCGCAGGACAACCGGCAGCCGCAGCGCACGCGCCTGAACCTGGGCGTGGCTTACCGGCTGTCGCGCGCCGTGGACCTGAGCCTGGGCTGGGAGCGCGGCAACACGGCCATGTTCGGGCTCACGCTGCACACCAACCTGGCGCGCGCCAAGGGCCCGCCCAAGCTGCTCGATCCGCCCGCGCCATCGCGCGCCGGCACGCCGGCCGCTCGTCGCGGGCAAGCCGACTGGGCGCAGGTCAGCGCGCAGCTGGCCGACAACGCGGGCGTGCAGGTGGAGAGCATCCGCCGCGACGGTCGCGAGCTGGTGGTCACGGGCGAGCCGATGCGCTACTACAACCCGGCCAGGACGGTCGGGCGCACCGCGCGCGTGCTCGACGCCGCCGTGGCCCCGGACATCGACTGGCTGACGCTGGTTTCGACCAGCGAGGGCATGCCGGTGGTGCAGACCAGCGTGCACCGCGGCCCGTTCGGAGAGTTCCTCTCACACGACCTGGCGCCGGACGATTTCCGCCGCAGCGTGGTGCGCGAAGCGCCCGCGCCGGCCGGCGGCACCGTGCTCTACCGCGCGCCACTGGAGCGCTACACCGGCAGCGTGGGGCTGGGCCTGGCGCAGACCGTGGGCGGGCCCGATGCGTTCATCCTCTACCAGGTGTTCGCAAGCTACGGCGCCGACTATCGCCTTTCCCGCCATACCTGGGTGAGCGGGCAGTTCGACGTCAACCTGCTCAACAACTACGACCGCTTCCGTTACGACGCGCCGTCCGACCTGCCGCGCGTGCGCACCTGGCAGCGCGAGTACCTGACCACTTCGCGCTACAACCTGGGCAACCTGCAGCTCAACACCGCCAGGCGGCTGGGCAAGGATCTCTACGGGATGGCCTACGCCGGCTACCTGGAGAGCATGTACGCGGGTGTGGGCGGCGAGCTGCTGTACCGCCCGCTCGGACAGCGCTGGGCGCTGGGCGGCAACGTCAACTGGGTGCGCCAGCGCGGCTTCGCCCAGCATTTCGGCCTGCGCGATTACCACGTGCTGACCGGCCACCTGACCGCCTACGTCGACACCGGCATCGACCACGTGCTGGCCACCGTCAGCCTGGGCCGCTACCTGGCCGGCGACTGGGGCGGCACGCTGGACCTGTCGCGCTCGTTCGACAACGGCGTGCGCATGGGGGCCTATGCCACCTTCACCAACGTCTCGCAACGGCAGTTCGGCGAAGGCAGTTTCGACAAGGGCATCTACATCGCGGTGCCGTTCGATCTGATGCTGTCCAAGTCCTCCCCCGGCAGCGCCGAGGTGATGTGGCAGCCGCTCACCCGCGATGGCGGCGCGATGCTGCGCCGGGCGTATTCGCTGTACGGATTGACCAGCGAGCGCGACGGACAGTTGTTCGAGGCCAATTTCGACCAGATGGCCCGATAGCCGCGGCGGTCACCGTGACCCTGGCGGGCGGTCCAGCGGTGCAAGGGTCGGCGTCTGGGGGCGGAGAGCATCGCCCACGAGTGGGCTCCTACGGAGAGCGGTTGGCTGGCGCGCCAGCCGCCGGGCAGGAGCGCGATCGGCCGGTTTGGCCACCATCCTTGTGGGAGCCCACTTGTGGGCGATGCCCTTCGAACCCGCCCCACCATGACCACTGCCTGCGCCAGAGAGCATCGCCCACGAGTGGGCTCCTGCGGAGGGCGTGGTTTGGGGTCGCCATCCCCTGTGGAGACTGGCGGCCCGCGCTACAACCACACGGCGTTCCAGTAGGGATAGTCCAGGACATGGGTCGCCAGGCCGGCACGCAGCGGGTTGGCGACCAGATAGCGGGCAGCGTTGCGGACGTCTTCGTCCGCGCGCAACGCATGGTCGTGGTAGCCCCGGTCCCAGACCGGGCCCTCCACGAGGTGTTTCATGCGTAGTGCGCGGGTGGCGCCGGCCTTGAGGCGATTGATCACGCCGCCCAGCGGTTCATCGCCCAGTTGCAGCAGGCCATGCCAGTGGTCGGGCATCAGGACCCAGGCGAGCAATGCGGCATCCGCGCGGTTGGACGGATCGGTCAGCGCGAGACACGCGGTTCGCGCAGGCCCCTCCGCTGCGAACAGCGGCCGACGACAGGCGGTTGTCGTGGTGATCAGGTACACCTGCCCATGGCGCGACACGCGGCCCTTGCGCAGGGCCCTGCGACCGGCGGTGGGAAAGTCGGGCATGCATGGGAGCGTGCCGGAGCGGCGACAGTCCGTCCGTCGGGGCAGTGCCACGCATGGGGTAAGCCTGGCAGGAGCACGGTTGTGGGCAATGCTCCGGATGGGGATTCAGGGCAGGAGCATCGCCCACGAGTGAGCTCCTGCGAGGAGCGGGGTCAATCGGCGACGTCGGCGACGAGGCGATCCAGCTCGGCTTTGAGCGTGGCGCCGTTGACGCGCAGCCAGTCGCGCTGTTCGCGCCAGTTGGGGAACAGCGTGGCAACCAGGGCCCAGAACCGCGGCGCATGGCTGCGCACCTTGAGGTGGCACAGCTCGTGCGCCAGCACGTAGCGCAGCGCGGCCGGCGGCGCCAGCGCGAGGGCGAGGTCCAGGTTGATGCGGTCGCGCGTGTCCAGGCTGCCCCACAGGCTCTTCATCGGGCGGATGCGCAGCGAGGTGGGCGCCAGGCCGAGTTGCGGCACGTAGCCGGCCATCCAGCGCGAGACATCGCGGCGCATCTGCGCCTCGAAGTGCGAGGCGAGCAGGCCGCGCGCGACCGGCAGGGCGCGGGTGTGCGGGCGGGGGATTACCAGGGTCAGGCCACCGTCGAAGGACTCCACCCGCGGATACGGGCCCTCGGCCCAGTCCAGCAGGACGGTCTCGCCGCGCAGCGGGAACTCGGTCGCGTGCCCCACGCGCAGGGCCGGCAGCGGTTTGATGATCAGGTTGAGCTCGTCGAGCTTGCGCTCCAGCCACTCGGCATGGCTGCGCAGGAAGGCGCTGACCTGCGAGGGGTGGGTGCCGTTGGGATAGGACACCCGGGCGCCCTTGGGCGTGACCGTCAGGCGCAGGCGCCGCGCGCGCGGATGCGCGGCCTTGAGCACGCGGATCGTGCTGCCGCTCGCCGTTGCCAGTTCCAGCCAATCGCCTTGAAGTTCTGCTGCCATGGTCCGAGCCCGTCGGTAGAGCATAACCTTGCAACGGGGGGTGTGAGGAAAGGGTTGGATGGCGTCAGACCGCCGTTTCGAGCCGGCGTTCACGTGGCGTTGACCATCTGCCGCTGCCGGCGGTTGTCGGGGCGCGTTTGTGGGCGATGCTCTTGCTCTCGGGGAGGAGCATCGCCCACGAGTGGGCTCCTACGAAGGGCGGAGGGCAGTGCGGGGCGGGGGCGGGAAACGCCGCCGCCCCGCGGGGGTCAGGCGTCCTTGGGGCGCGGCAGGCCGAACCACTCTTCCAGCTTGGCCAGCAGGCGCTCGACTTCCAGCGTGAACAGGGCGAAGCGGGCGTCCAGTTCGGCGGCGGCGTCGGGGGCGCTGTCGGCCAGTTCGTCGGTCACCACGTCCAGCAGCTTGAGCTTGCGCAGGATCAGGTCCTCGCCCAGCACGAAACTGATGCGGTCGTCGAACACCAGGCCCAGCTGGAACACCTGCTTGCCGTTGCGCAGGTGTTCCTTGATTTCCTCGCTCTCCAGGTCCTGCCGGCGGCAGCGGGCGATGGCGCCGGTGTTGCTGCCGGGGTCGCGCAGTTCGACCTCGTCGCCGAGGCTGAGGCCGGCCGGGAGGGTGCCGTTGGCGAGCCAGTCGGTCATCAGTACGCGCGGGCCTTCCTCCGGCGCCAGCGGCACCGCCGGGAAGCTGCCCAGCGCCTCGCGCATCTGGGTGAGCGCGTTTTCGGCGGACTTGCGGCTGGAGGTGTCCAGCACCAGCCAGCCGTGCTGGCGGTCGACGTAGGCGGACATGCGCGAGCTGCGCACGAACGCGCGCGGCAGCAGTTCGTTGAGCAGGTCCTCCTTCATGCGCTTGCGTTCGCGCCCGCCGACCTTGCGGCCTTCTTCCTCGGCGATCTTCTGCACGCGGCGGTGCAGTTCGTCGTTGACCACGGCGGCCGGCAGCAGCTTGTCCTCGCCGCCGACGGAAACCCAGGTGCAGTGCTTGACCGCGTGGGTGAGCGCGGCTTCCTCGCCGCGGCCGATCGGCGGCACGAAGCCCTTGGTGAACATTTCCAGCGGGCCGCACGGGCGCAGGCGGTGCTCGCCGAGCGCTTCGTCCAGGCGGGAGAGGTCTTCGGCGACGGCGGGGGAAAAGCGGAACAGCGTGAGGTTGCGGAAGAACATGGGGTATCCGGTTGGGAAACGTTTGCCTGGGGTGCCGGGGTGGCAGTCCCCCGGGATTGCGGAGCATCGCCCACAAGTGGGCTCCTGCGGGGAGGGCGGTTCGCCCTGCGCGTGCGCGCTAGCGGCTCACCGCCGCGACGGCCTCGGCCACGTAGTCGAGGTTGCCGCGGTTGAGCGCGGCCACGCAGATGCGGCCGGTGCCCAGCGCGTAGATGCCGTACTCCTCGCGCAGGCGGTCGACCTGGGCGCGGGACAGGCCCGAGTAGGAGAACATGCCGGCCTGCTGCTGGATGAAGGCGAACTGCGGCGCGCCGTGCGCGGCCAGCTTTTCGACCAGCCCTGCGCGCATCGCGTGGATGCGCTCGCGCATGCCGGCCAGCTCCGCCTCCCACATCGCGCGCAGGTCGGGGCTGCCCAGCACGCCGGCGACCAGCGCACCGCCGTGGGTGGCGGGACTGGAGTAGTTGGCACGGATGGTCTGCTTGATCTTGGCGCGCAGCCGCAGGGCCTCGTCGCGGTCGGCACCGACCATCGACAGCGCGCCCACGCGCTCGCCGTACAGCGAGAACGACTTCGAATAGGAACTGGCCACCACGAATGCCTCGATGCCGGAGGCGGCGAACAGGCGGATCGCCGTGGCGTCGGCGTCGATGCCTTCGTCGAAGCCCTGGTAGGCGATGTCGATGAATGGCAGCAGGTCGCGCGCCTTGACCAGGTCGACCACCTGCTGCCACTGCTGCGCATCGAGGTCCACGCCGGTCGGGTTGTGGCAACAGGCATGCAGCAGCACCACGTTGCCCGGCTCGAGCCTGCCGAGGTCCTCCAGCATGCCGGCGAAGTCCAGGCCGTGGGTGGCGGCGTCGTAGTAGCGGTAGTCGACGATCTCGAAGCCGGCGTTGCCGAACACCACCCGGTGGTTTTCCCAGCTCGGGCTGCTGATCGCGATGCGCGCCTTCGGCAGCACCTTCTTGAGCAGGTCCGCGCCCACGCGCAGCGCGCCGCTGCCGCCGATGGTCTGCGCGGTGGCCACGCGGCCGGCCTCGAGCAACGGCGAGTCGTCGCCGAACAGCAGTTCCTGGGTCAAAAGGTCATAGGCCGCCAGGCCGTCGATCGGCAGGTAGCCGCGCGGCTTGGCCTGCGCCGCGAGCGCCTGCTCCACCTCGCGCACCGCGCGCATCAGCGGGATGTGGCCTTGCTCGTCGACATAGATGCCCACGCCCAGGTTGACCTTCTGCGCACGCTTGTCGGCGAGGTAGGCCTCGGTAAGACCGAGGATCGGATCGCCCGGAGCCATTTCAACGGAAGCAAAGTGGGACACTGGAAGACTCACATGGAAAGTGGAAGGAAAAATGGACGCCTAGACGTCTTCATCGGGCCCGATCGCGCCAGCCGGCTCGCCGGCCAGCCAGCCATGCACGTCGGCGCGCGGGGCGCCTTCGCGCGCACCGAGCGCGGCGAAGTCGAACAGCTTGCGATCGGCCAGTTGCGAGGGCACCACGTTGCCCAGCGCGCGGAAGATGGTCTCGCACCGGCCGGGGTGCTGGACATCCCATTCCTGCAGCATGCGGCCGATCGCCTTGCGCTGCATGTTCTCCTGCGAACCGCAGAGGTTGCACGGGATGATCGGGAAGGCGCGTTCGCGCGCGTACTCGGCGATGTCGCTCTCGCGGCAGTAGGCCAGTGGCCGGATCACCACGTGCCGGCCATCGTCCGAGCGCAGCTTGGGCGGCATCGCCTTGAGGCTGGCGCCGTGGAACAGGTTCAGGAAGAAGGTCGCCAGGATGTCGTCGCGGTGATGGCCCAGCGCGATGCGCGTGATGCCGTTTTCCGCCGCCCAGTGATACAGCGCGCCGCGGCGCAGCCGCGAACACAGGCTGCACATGGTCTTGCCCTCGGGGATCACGCGGGTGACCGTGCTGTAGGTGTCCTGCTCGATGATGTGGAACGGCACGCCCCGCGCGGTGAGGTAGCCGGGCAACACGTGCGCCGGGAAGCCGGGCTGCTTCTGGTCCAGGTTCACCGCGACCAGCTCGAAGCGCACCGGCGCCCTGGCCTGGAGCGACAGCAGCATGTCCAGCAGCGTGTAGGAATCCTTGCCGCCGGACAGGCAGACCATCACGCGGTCGCCGTCCTCGATCATCTGGAAATCGACGATCGCCTGACCGACCTGGCGGCGCAGGCGCCTGGCACGCCGCGCGGCCTCGTGGGCCCGCTTGCGATCGGCGCGGGTGTCGGGAAGAACGGTGGGCATGTGCGTCATTGTACCCTGCCCGCCGCTGCTCCCCGGCGGCGTTACACTGTGGGCCTCCGCCCCACCGTCGCGTCCGCCATGCAGGCCCAGGACCCCATCCAGATCGCCCACCGCCTGGCCGAATTGCGCCAGGAGCACCGCGACCTGGACGCGGCGATCAGCCACATGGCCACGCACCCGGCCCGGGACGAACTGCAACTGACGCGGCTGAAGAAGCGCAAGCTGCTGCTCAAGGACGCCATCGCGCGGCTGGAGAGCAAGATGATCCCGGACCTGGACGCCTGATGCCGACGCCGGTCGTGTTGCAGGACGCGCACGTGGTGCTCGAGCCGCTGCGTGCCGAACACGTTCCTTCGCTCGAGGTTGCCGCCGCGGACGGCGAGTTGTGGCGCCTGTGGTTCACCTCGGTGCCGGCGCCGGGCGAAATGACCGCCTACGTGGAGAAGGCCCTGGCCGGGCAGCGGGAGGGGCGGATGCTGCCGTTCGCGATCCGCGAGCGCGGCACGGGCGAGCTGGTCGGCAGCACGCGCTTCTACGACCTGGTCGACGATCCGCCGCGCGCGGCCATTGGCTACACCTGGTACGCCAGGCGATGGCAGAAGAGCCACCTCAACACCGCCTGCAAGCGGTTGCTGCTGGAGCATGCGTTCGAGCACATGGGGCGCGTCGCGGTCGAGTTCCATACCGACGGGCGCAACCTCGACTCGCAACGGGCGATCGAGCGACTGGGGGCGCAGCGCGAAGGCGTGTTGCGCGCGCACAAGCGGCGGCCGGATGGCAGCCTGCGCGATACCGTGTGCTATTCGATCCTCGATCGGGAATGGGCCGACGTGAAGCGCTGGCTCGAACTGCGGCTGGCGCGGCTGGCGGCGCGGTAGAGCGCCGGTACAGCATCGCCCACAAGTGGGCTCCTACGACACCGCCCGCGCACGCTCCCCACAGACTCGTGGGCGATCCCCTCGTCACGCCGCAGACAACACCCCCGCACGATCCCCGTAGGAGCCCACTCGTGGGCGATCCCCTCGTCACGCCGCAGACACCCCCCCCGCGCGCTCCCCGTAGGAGCCCACTCGTGGGCGATCCCCTTGCACAGCCCACAGGGAGCATGGCCAACGCGCGAACGTCAGGACTTCGCCAGTGCTTCCTGTAGCATTGCCGCCCATGAGCGAGCAGTCCAAAACCACCCATTTCGGCTTCCGCGACGTCCCCGTGGGCGAGAAGCAGAAGCTGGTCGGCCAGGTATTCACCTCGGTCGCGCGCAACTACGACCTGATGAACGACCTGATGTCGCTCGGCGTCCATCGGTTGTGGAAGCGCCATTTCGTGGCGATCAGCGGCGTGCGCCGTGGCGACCGCGTGCTGGACCTGGCCGGCGGCACCGGCGACATCGCCGCGCTGCTCAAGCCGGTGGTCGGTGACGAGGGCGAAGTGGTGGTGGGCGACATCAACGCCGCCATGCTCGGCGTCGGCCGCGACCGGCTGACCGATCGCGGCCTGGTCGGCGGCCTGCGCTGGGCGCAGTTGAACGCCGAGTGCCTGCCCTTCCCCGACAACAGTTTCGATGCCGTGACCATGGCCTTCGGCCTGCGCAACGTCACCGACAAGGACAAGGCGCTGGCCGACATCTGCCGCGTGCTCAAGCCCGGCGGCCGCGCGCTGGTGCTGGAGTTCTCGCGCGTGCAGAGCGAGCTGTTCGGCAAGCTCTACGATTTCCATTCGTTCAAGGTGCTGCCCAGGCTCGGCCGGCTGTTCGCCGGCGACGCCGACAGCTACCAGTACCTGGCCGAGTCGATCCGCAAGCACCCGGACCAGCAGACGCTCAAGGGCATGATGGAAGCGGCCGGTTTCGGCCGCGTGGAGGTGCGCAACCTCACCAACGGCATCGTCGCCATCCACAAGGCCTGGAAGCTCTAGGCACCGGCGACGGCGCGCGGCCCGCCATCCGGCGGTGTTCCGGACGGCGCGCATCGCACCGGCGGCGGCGTCGTGGCGATCGCGTGGCGCAACGACCCTCCCCCGCCGCCGATCGGCGCTGCTGATCGGCGCCGGTGGCAGCGCCTGCCGCGGCGGAGCGGCTGATCCAGGTCATGGGCGCGGATTGGGCGCCGGCGTAGGGTGACGCCTCCACTTCACGAGTGCCCGCCCCCATGCACGCCAACCTCAATCCCGAAGAGAACATCCACATCTTCGATGCGCGCGGCATCGCCCGCCGCTTCCGCCATTCGGCGATCTTCGGCGCGCTCGGCGCGCTGCGCTCCGGCGAGACGATGCGCTTCATCAACGACCACGATCCGATTCCCCTGCTGACGCAACTGCGCGAGCGCTTCGGTGACTATCTGACGGTGAACTACCGCGAGCGCGGCCCCAATGGCGTGGTAGTCGATTTCGGCATCGTCGGCCTGCCTGGCGAATAGCATGGCATTCCCCGACTTCTTCGACCGCGCGCCGCGGATCACCGTGCGCGACCCGCTCGCCCTGCTGCTGGGCGCCTCCGACGACGGACTGCTGGTCTACCGCTACGAGGATGCGGTGCGGCTGGCCGGTCATTCCTGCCCCACCGTGGCCGGCGCGTTCCTGATGGCACGTGCCGCGTTGCGCACGCTCTACCCCGGCGAACCGGCCGAGCGCGGCGGCGTGTCGGTGCGGATGGATGCGCCGGAACAGCACGGCACCACCGGCGTGGTAGCCCAGGTGCTGACCCTGGTCACGGGGGCGGCGGCCGCAAACGGCTTCCACGGCATCGGCGGCCGCTTCGTGCGCCAGGGCCTGCTGCGTTACGCCACCACCGACGAGTTGCCGGGTGTGCGCTTCCGCCGCCGCGACACCGGCCAGGAGACGCAGGTGGCGCTGGATCTGTCCCGCGTGCCGCCGCCCCCCGGACTGCGCGAACGCATGGCAGAGGCCCTGGCGCCGTCGGCGACGGACGGGCAACGGCGCGCCTTCGGCGACCTGTGGCAGGACCGCGTGCGACGCCTGCTGCTGGAACACGCCGACGACGCGGAGGTGATCCGCGTCGAAGCGCCGGCCTGACGCTCAGGCTGGCGCGCGCAGGTCCTCGCGCAGCGTGCCGACGCGGCGCGCGGTGTCCTCGCTGTCCTTCAGCCGCACGGTTTCGGCGAGCGCCGCGGCGTACCAGCGCTGCATGCCCGGCAGGTCGCGCAGGCGCCGGGCGTAGGCGAGCGAGGCGTCGTCCAGCGGCAGGCGGTAGCTCAGGATGCGCCAGGCGACCGGGGCGAAGAACGCATCCACCGCGCTGAACGCCTCGCCCGCCAGGAACGGTCCGCCGAAGCGCGCAAGGCCCTCGCCCCACAGTTCGGCCAGGCGCGCGAGATCGCGCTGGAGCGGCGCATCGATGCCATGCAGGTCCACCCGCACGGCACAGTTCATCGGGCAGGTGCTGCGCAGGGCGGCGAAGCCCGAATGCATCTCGGCGCTGGCGCAGCGGGCCCAGGCACGCGCCTTCGCATCGGAGGGCCATACGCCCGGGTGGCGCTCGGCCAGATACTCGACGATCGCCAGCGAATCCCACACCACCGTGTCGCCGTCGCGCAGGCACGGCACCTTGCCGTTGGGCGCGAAGGCGCGGAAGGCGTCCCAGCTGGAGCCGTCCTGCAGCGCGACCAGGCGTTCCTCGAAGGGGATGCCCTGCTCGACCAGCAGCAGCCACGGCCGCAACGACCAGGACGAATAGTTCTTGTTGGCGATGTAGAGCTGCATGTCCTCTCCTGGGTGTCCGATGCCGTTTTCCGTAGGAGCCCACTCGTGGGCGATGCTCTTTGAAGCAGCGGCAGTCACCAGAGCATCGCCCACGAGTGGGCTCCTGCACGAGCGGGGGGTCAGGGCTGTTTGCAGGCGACGGGCCGGGCCATGGGGCGCGGGGCGGCGCGACCGCGCACGTTGGCCAGGATCACGCCGCCGACGGTCACGGCACCGCCGACCAGGGTCAGCAACCCGGGCCGCTCGCCGAGCCAGAACCAGCCGATCAGCACCGCGATCGGCGGCGAGAAATAGATGAAGCTGGACACCTGCGAGGCCGAGCTGCGGTGGATGGCGATGTTCCAGGCGATGTAGCCGACGAAGGTCGGCGCGAGGCCCAGCCACAGCAGCGCGCCGATCCGCGGCCACGGCGCGGCGGCCAGCGCCTGCGGCAGGTGGGTGGCGAACGGCAGCGCGCCCAGCGTGCCGGCGAAGAAGGTGAAGGCGGTGACGCCGAACACGCTCGACCGGGCGAACAGCGGCTTCTGCCCCACGAAATAGATCGCCGAGGCCGCCACGCTGAGCAGTACCAGCGCGGCCATCGGCTCGAACTTCACCTGCTTGCCGCTGGCCAGCACCACCATCACCACGCCCACCAGCGCCACGCCCAGGCCGGCCAGCGTGCGCGCCGGCAGCCGCTCGCGCAGCCACAGCGCGGACAGCGCCGCGGTGGCCGCCGGCACCAGCGAGATCAGGATCGCCGCGGTGCCGCTGGCGATGCGCGTTTCGGCGTAGTTGAGCGCCATGTGGTAGACGGTCAGCCCGACCACGCCCAGCGCGGCCAGCTGCGGCCAGTCGCGCCTGGCCGGCAGCGCCGGCCGCTTGGCCAGCAGCCACAGCGCGAAACAGAGCGAGCCTATGCCCAGGCGCGCGAACGCCACCTCGCCCGGCGTGAAGGCCGGCAGGGCGAAGGCGATCGCGGCATAGGCCGACGACCAAGTGACCAGGGCGACGCCGATCAGGGCCAGCGTCCGCCCGTCCAGGCGGGGGGTATCCATGGGGAATTCCGGTGCGGGGAAGTGCGCATCCTAGTGACGGCCGGGATGCGCAGGAAGCATGCAACCAAGCCACAATGGCATGCTTCGCCGACGAACGAATTGCAGGTTCCCCCTCATGGCCTTCGTATCGAAACCTGAACTGGACGCCCGCGACTGGCAGCTGCTCGAAGCCCTCCAGCAGGACGCCCGCCAGGGCTACGCCGAACTGGGGCGCCACGTCGGCCTGTCCGCGCCGGCGGTGGCCGAGCGGGTCAAGCGACTGGAGGAAGCCGGCATCATCGCCGGCTACCGCGCCGTCATCGATCCGAAACGGCTGGGCTACAGCATCGACGCGATGATCCGCCTGCGCTGCGACGGCGGCGTCTGCGCGCGCATCGGCGCGCTGGTGACCGATGTTCCCGAGGTCCTGGAGTGCCGCCGGCTGGCCGGCGAGGATTCGGCGCTGCTGCACGTGGTGGCGCTGTCGGTGGCCCACCTGGAGGCGGTGCTCGACCGGCTGCTGAAGATCCATCCCAGCGTGAGCACGACCACGCTGGTGGTGTTGCAGACGCCGCACGCCAACCGGCCACTGACGCGCGCGATGTGGCAGGCGGCGCACGCGGTGGAGGGCTGAGCGGGTCGTAGGAGCCCACTTGTGGGCGATGCTCTTTTGTCGCGCACCCGGCGTGTTTCGGCATCCATCGCCCACAAGTGGGCTCCTACGGGACATGCCTGGGTTCGGTGTCGTTTCGGCATGCGTCGCCCACGAGTGGGCTCCTACGGGAGGTGCCTGGGTTCGGGGTCGTTTCGGCATGCATCGCCCACAAGTGGGCTCCTACGGGGGGTGGCTGGGTTCGGGGTCGTTTCGGCATGCATCGCCCACGAGTGGGCTCCTACGGGGGGTGGCTGGGTTCGGTGTCGTTTCGGCATGCGTCGCCCACAAGTGGGCTCCTACGGGGGTGGCTGGCTTAGGCATACTGCACGCTCTCCCGCCACCCTCCACGGAGACCGCGCATGTCCGACCTGCCCCTGCCCCCCGACGCCGACGGGCAACCGACCGATCCGCAACGACGCCGTCTGCTGGGTGGCCTGGCCGCGGCGGGCGCCGGGCTGGCGCTGGGCGGTGCCGGGGCCGATGCGGTGGCCGGCGCGAAGGCGGCCGCCCTCCCGCCGGCCAGGCTCGACGCGCTGCTGCGCAGGCACATCCAGCGCGTGGTGGTGATCTACGCGGAGAACCGCAGCTTCAACAACCTGTTCGCCAATTTCCCGGGCGTGGCCGAACCGCTCGACGCGCTCAGGCCCGAGCAGTACCTGCAGCGTGACCGCGACGGCTCGGTACTCAAGCAGCTGCCGCCGGTGTGGCATGGCGTGGCGCCGCACGAGCAGGTGGTCAACCACCGCCGGTACCTGGTGCGCCAGGAGGACATCACCGGCCTGCCCAACGCGCCGTGGGCGCTGCGTACCGGCGCCGGCGAGCCGCTCCCGCAGGGGGTGGTCACGCGCGACCTGTGGCACCGCTTCTACGAGAACCAGCGCCAGATCAACGGCGGCAGGAACGACGGCTTCGTCGCCTGGGGCGACTCGGGCGCGCTGGTGATGGGCTACTACGGCGACAACGCCGCCAACCTGCGGCTATGGCAACTGGCGCGCCAGTACACCTTGTGCGACCACTTTTTCATGGGCGCCTTCGGCGGCTCGTTCCTCAACCACCAGTACCTGGTCGCCGCACAGCCGCCCTATTACCCGCACGCGGACCAGAGCCCCGCACGCTTCAACATCGCGCAGACGGTCAGCGGCAAGGCTACCGACATCCATCTCAAGCTCGCCCACGACTCGCCCGCCAGCGCGATGCAGGGCAAGCCCGAGACGCTGACGCCCAACTCGCTGACGCCGGACTTCTGGGCGGTCAACACGATGGGCCCGCCCTACGTGCCGGGTTTCTCCAAGGACCCGAACGATCCCACCCATGCCGATCCCGACAGCGCCAACACGCTGGTGCCGCAGAAGCACGCCACCATCGGCGACGTGCTCTCCGAGGCGGGCGTGGACTGGGCGTGGTACGCCGGCGGCTGGAAACTGGCGCTCGAAGGCAAGGGCGACGGCGACCAGGCGGACTTCCCGCAACGACCCAACTTCCAGCCGCACCACCAGCCGTTCAACTACTTCACCGCGTATGCGCCGGGCACGGCGGCCCGCGCGAAACACCTGCGCGACGCCGGCGTGGGCGAGACGGCCGAGACCAACCACTTCCTCGCCGCGGTGGCGGCCGGCACGCTGCCCACGGTGACCTTCTACAAGCCGCAGGGCGACCTCAACATGCACGCCGGCTATTCCGACGTGGACGCGGGCGACCGCCACGTCATGACCGTGATCGAGGCGCTGCAGAAATCCCCGGCATGGCCCAGCCTGCTGGTGATCGTCACGGTCGACGAGAACGGCGGCTGGTGGGACCACGTGGCGCCGCCCAAGGGCGACCGCTGGGGACCGGGCTCGCGCATCCCGGCGATCATCGTGTCGCCGCATGCGAAGAAGGGGCACGTGGACCACACGGTGTACGACACCGGCTCCATCGCCCGCTTCCTGACCCGCCGCTTCGGCCTGCGCAAGCTGCCCGGGCTGACCCTGCGCGAGGAGTCCATGCGCGCCGCCGGCGGTCCGCCGCCGGGCGATCTCACCGCCGCATTGCAGTTCGAGGAAGCGTGAAGGCTTGCCCGGGGGCATCTTCCGCGACCGGGCTCGCCTGCGGCGGGCAGTAAAGCGGCAACCGAGCTAGCCAGCGGCTACGGACGGCCACCTCAATCGCCGCGCCCCTGCAGGAGCCCACTTGTGGGCGATGCCCTTCGACGAGACCGGCCAGGAGCATCGCCCACAAGTGGGCTCCTACGAAGGGCAGCAGGGCGATGCGAAGCGCGTCCTTCTTCCACCGTGCGGGCATTCCCGCTCGCGATCAGGAGGCCTCGATCACCTCGCGCCGGCGGTGCCTCGAGCGGAAAGCCCGCCAGCGCGCCGCCAGGCACGAAAAAATCACGTACAGCGCCGGCGTACTGAGAAGCGTGAGACTCTGCGAGATCAGCAACCCGCCGATCAGCGCGATGCCCAGCGGCCGCCGCAACTCCGACCCCTCGCCCAGGCCGATCGCGATCGGCAGCGCGGCCAGGATCGCCACCATCGTGGTCATCATGATCGGCCGGAAGCGCACGATGCACGCCTCGCGCACCGCCTCCAGCGGCGCCTTGCCGTGCTCGCGCTCGGCCACCAGCGCGAAGTCGATCATCATGATCGCGTTCTTCTTGACGATGCCGATCAACAACACCAGCGCGATCTGCGACACCACCGACAGCTCGGTACCGGTCAGCCACAGCGCCAGCAGCGCGCCCACCCCCGCCGCGGGCAACGTGGAGAGGATGGTCACCGGATGGATGAGGCTCTCGTAGAGCATGCCGAGCACGATGTAGACGGTGAGGATCGCCGCCAGGATCAGCCAGCCCATCCCGCTCTGGGCCTGCAGGAAGCGGCGGAAGTCGCCGCCCACGTTGAGGCGGATATCGCCGGGCATGCGCAGGTCCTCGACGGTGCGCTGCACGATCGCCATCGCCTCGCCCATGCTCACCCCTTCGGCGAGGTTGAACGACAGGTCCATCGTGGTGTGCTGGTCGGCGTGCGTGATCGAAGTCGGCGCGAGGCCCGGTTCGATGTGGGCCAGCGCGCCCAGCGGAATCATCCTGCCGCTGTCCGAGCGCACGTAGATGCGGTCGATCGCCGCCGGCGTGGCCGTCTGCGAGGGAAGCGCGTTGAGCACCACCTTGTACTGGTTGATGTCCGAGTAGATGGTCGAGACCTGGCGCTGGCCGAAGGCGTTGTACAGCGCGCCGTCGATGGTGCCGATCGACACGCCCAGGCGCGCGGCGGTATCGCGGTCGATCACCACGTTCTGGCGCAGGCCCGCATCGTCGATGTCGCTGCCGACGTCCCTGAACTTGGGGTTCTTCTTCAGCGCTTCGATCAGCTTCGGCAGCCACTTCTGCAGCCTGGCCAGGTCGTCGCCCTGCAGCGAGACCTGGTACTGCGCGCCCTGGTTGCCACCGCCACCGCCGCCGCTGGGCAGGTCCTGGATCGGGCGCAGGCGCAGGTCGAGGTCCGGGAAGCGGTCGGCCTTGGCCGAGAGCCGCGCGAGCACGGCGAAGGTGTCGTCGGTGCGGCCCTCCGCACGCGTCTTCAGCTCGATGTTGAACGAGCCGCTGGTGCCCTGCCAGTTGATGCCCAGGCGCGAGCCGACCGCCTTGACGTCGGGGTCGGCCAGCAGCATCTGCGTGAGGCGGTCCTGGCGCGCGATCGCGTCCTTGAAGGACACCGTCGCGCTGGCGCTCGCACGGCCCCAGATCAGCCCGGTGTCCTGCGGGGGGAACAGCCCGGTCTTGACCGCGCCGAACAGGAAGTACGTGGCCACGATCAGCACCAGCGGGGTCAGCGACAGCGCCAGCGCGTGGCGCAGCGCGAAGTCCAGCGAGCGGGTGTAGATGCGCAGCATGCCGGCGTGGAAGCGGTCCAGCGCGACGCCCAGTCGCGACGGTTTCGCGGTGGCGTGCCCGCGCAGGAACAGGCCGCACAGCGAGGGCGTCAGCGTGAGCGAGATCACCGCCGACATGGCGATCGCCGCCACCAGCGTCATCGTGAACTCGTGCATGAACATGCCGGTGATGCCGGGCGCAAACAGCAACGGGATGAAGACCGCGATCAGCGAGGCGGTGATCGACACCACGGTGAAGCCGATCTCGCGCGCGCCGGTGAGCGCGGCCTCGAGACGCGGCATGCCCTGGTCGATGTGCCGGATCACGTTCTCGATCACCACGATCGCGTCGTCCACCACGAAGCCGATCGCGATCACCAGCGCCAGCAGGGTGAGATTGTTGAGCGTGTAGCCGAGCGCATACATCACCACGAACGCGCCGGCGAGCGAGAGCGGCACGGTCAGCGCGGCGATCAGCGTGGGCGCGAGCCGGCGCAGGAACAGCGCCATCGTCAGCACCACCATCGCCAGCGAGATCAGCAAGGTGGCCTGCACCTCGTGCAGCGAGGCACGGATGGTCGGCGTGCCGTCGAAGTACGGGGTCAGCTCGGTGCCGGGCCTGAGACTGGCACGCAGCGCGGGCACCTGGTCCTTGACCGCGTCGACCGCGGCGATGACGTTGGCGTCGGCCTTCTTGTAGACGTACATCAGCACCGCCGGCTTGCCCTGGAACCAGGCCGCCTGGTAGGCGTCCTGCTGGCCGGCGTAGACGTGCGCCACATCGGACAGGCGGATCGGTACGCCGTTGCGCACGGCGATGATCAGGTCGGCGAAGTCATCGGCCGTGTGCAGCTGGTCGTTGGCGGTGACTGCCATGGTGGCCCTGCCGTTCGACAGGAAGCCCTGCGGCGAAGTCACGTTGGCCGCGGTCAGCGCGTTGCGCAGCTGGTCGGGCGACAGGCCCATGGCGTTGAGCGCATGCAGGTCGATGTCCACGCGGACCGCCGGCGTGGCCGCCCCGGCGATCTCCACCTGCGACACGCCCGGCAACTGGCGCAGCCGCTGCGCCAGCTGGGTGTCGGCCACGTTGTATAGCGTGGCCGCCGATTCGGTATCGGAGGTGAGCGCAAAGGCGATCACCGGGTCGTCGTTGGGATTGGCCTTTTCGTAACTGGGCGGGCTGTTGAGGCCGGAAGGAAGATCCGGCGCGGCGGCGTTGATCGCCGCCTGCACGTCGCGCGCCGCCGAATCCAGGTCGGTGCCGCTGCGAAACATGATGAACACGACCGCACGCCCCTCGGAACTGTGCGAGCGCATCGACTCGATGCCCGGCACCTGGCCGAGGTGGCGTTCCAGCGGCGCGGCCACGGTCGAGGCCATGGTGCTGGCATCGGCACCGGCCTGCTGGGCCTGCACGAAGATCACCGGAAACTGCATCTGCGGCAGCGCCGACACACCCAGCAGCGCGTAACAGATCAACCCGGCCAGCAACACGCCCATGGCCAGCAGCGAGGTGCCGATCGGACGGCGGATGAAAGGGCCGGAGAGGTTCATGCGACGGTGGGGAATGGAGCCAGGGAAGGGAGGATACGCGGCATCATGGTGCTAACGCGCATCGGGGGATTCGGTTGAATCCGGTTTCTGGCTCGCCGGAGCGGATGACGCGCCAGCGCCGCGATCTTCGTAGGGGGCCACTTGTGGGCGATGGCTTGGGGGGTGCGGCGAGAGCATCGCCCACGAGTGGGCTCCTACAGGGGGGCGGGGGCGGATGGCGCGCCAGCGCCGCGCTCTTCGCAGGGCCACTTGTGGGCGATGGCTTGGGGGGTGCGGAGAGAGCATCGCCCACGAGTGGGCTCCTACAGGGGCGGGGGCGGATGGCGCGCCAGCGCCGCGCTCTTCGTAGGAGCCCACTTGTGGGCGATGGCTTGGGGGGGTGCGGAGAGAGCATCGCCCACGAGTGGGCTCCTACAGGGGGGCGGGGGCGGGGGGCGCGCCAGCGCCGCGCTCTTCGTAGGGGGCCACTTGTGGGCGATGGCTTAGGGGTGCGGCGAGAGCATCGCCCACGAGTGGGCTCCTACAGGGGGGGGCGGATGACGCGCCAGCGCCGCGCTCTTCGTAGGAGCCCACTTGTGGGCGATGCCCTGGCCTACCGCCGGGGAGATCAGGCTGCGCGGGCGTCGGCCTCGGCGCGCTCCAGCACCCGCCGCTCGCGGCGCAGTCGCAGCCAGTCGGAGAAACGCTCCATGTAGAGGTAGATCACCGGCGTGGTGTACAGCGTGACCAGCTGCGAAAGCAGCAGGCCGCCCACGATCGACACGCCCAGCGGTCGACGCAGCTCCGCACCGATACCGTTGCCAAGCGCCAGCGGAAGCGCGCCGAGCATGGCCGCGGCGGTGGTCATCATGATCGGACGGAAGCGCAGCAGGCAGGCACGGCGGATCGCCTCGCGAGCGCTCATACCGTCGCGCTGCGCCTCGATCGCGAAGTCGATCATCATGATCGCGTTCTTCTTGACGATGCCGATCAGCAGCACGATGCCCACGATGCCATCCACCGACAGGCTCATGCCGCACAGGATCAGCGCCAGCAGGGCACCCACGCCGGCCGGCGGCAGCGTCGAGATGATCGTCAGCGGATGGATGTAGCTCTCGTAGAGCACGCCCAGCACGATGTAGATCACCACGATCGCCGCGAGCAGCAGCAGCACCTCGTCGCCGATCGAGGCGTTGAACTCGGCCGCCTTGCCGATGAACTGGCCACGCACCTGCGGCGGGAAATCCAGCTGCGCCTCGACCTCGTGGATCGCATCGACCGCCTGCGACAGCGAGTAGCCCGGCGCCAGGTTGAACGACACCGTCACCGCCGGCAGCTGCTGCTGGTGGCTGACCACCAGCGGCGCACTGGTGACTTCGGCGGTGGCCAGCGAAGCGATCGGAATCGTGCCGCCACCACCGACCTGGAAGCCGACGTTGCCGGTGTTGCCGATGCCCGACGGGGTCGCCGAGTTGGCCGAGGTGAGCTGGCCGAAGCTGGTGGCGTTGGAGCCGGTCAGCGCGCCCGAACCGTTGCCGCGCACGGTCAGCTTGTTCAGCAGGTCACGGCTGGAGCGGAACTCCGGCGCCACCTCCAGCACCACGCGGTACTGGTTCAACTGGGTGAAGATGGTCGAGATCTGGCGCTGGCCGAAGGCGTCGTACAGCGTGTCGTCGATGGTCTGCACCGGCACGCCCAGGCGGCTGGCCTTCTCGCGGTCGATGGTGAGCTTGAGCGCGTTGCCCTGGTTGACCAGGTTGTTGTCCACGTCGGCCAGCTCGGGCCGCTGGCGCAGCGCCTGGGTCATCTGCTCGGCGCGCCTGGCCAGGTCTTCGGAGTTCACCTCCGACAGCGAATACTGGTACTCGGTGGCGGCCACGCGGCTGTCCAGCGTCACGTCCTGCACGGGCTTGAGGTACAGCGCCACGCCGGGGATGTTGGCTACCGCGTCCTGCAGCCGCGGCATCACCTCGTCCAGGCCGCCGCGGTCGCCGCGGTCCTTCAGCACGATCGAGAGCTGGCCCTGGTTGAGCGTGGGGTTGATGGTGCCGGCGCCGATGAACGCGGCGACGCCGGACACGGCCGGGTCGGCGCGCAGCGCTTCGGCCACCGCCCTGGTGCGCTGTTCCATCTGCGGGAAGGCGATGTTCTCGTCGGCCTGCACCACGCCCGTGACCAGGCCGGTGTCCTGCTCGGGCAGCAGGCCCTTGGGGATCACCACGTAGAGGATGATCGTGAGCACCACGGTGGCCGCCGCCACGATGATGGTCAGGCGGCGATGGTCGAGCACCCAGTCCAGCGTGCGACCGTAGAAGTCGACCGTGCGCAGCCACACGCCACGCTTGCCGGCGGCCGCATGGCGCTCGTGCGCGTCGTCGCCTTCCGGGAGCTGGTCGGGCTTCAGGAGATACGCACACATCATCGGCGTCAGCGTCAGCGACACCAGCATCGAGATCGCCACCGCGATGGTCAGCACCCAGGCGAACTCGTGGAACAGGCGGCCGGTGACGCCCGGCATCAGCAGCAGCGGCAGGAACACGGCGATCAGCGAAACGGTCAGCGACAGCACCGTGAAGCCGATTTCCTTCGCGCCGATCTCGGCCGCCTCCTTGCCGCTCTTGCCCTGCTCGATGTAGCGCACGATGTTCTCGATCATCACGATCGCATCGTCGACCACGAAACCGGTGGCCACGGTCAGCGCCATCAGCGAGAGGTTGTCCAGCGACATGCCGGTGAAGGCCATCACACCGAAGGTGCCCATCAGCGACAGCGGCACCGCGATCGAAGGGATGATCGTGGCCCACAACCGGCGCAGGAACACGAAGATCACGCCCACCACCAGGCACACGGTGAGGATCAGCGTGAACTCCACGTCGTGCACCGAGGCGCGGATGGTCACCGTGCGGTCGGCGAACACGTCCAGGTGCACGTCGGCCGGCAGCACCGCCTGCAGCGAAGGCAGCACGGCACGGATCTGCTCGACCGTCTGCACGATGTTGGCGCCCGGCTGGCGGCGGATGTCCAGCAGCACCGCCGGCTTGCCGTTGGCCCAGGCGGCGAGCTGGTCGTTCTCCACGCCGTCGACCACGCGCGCGACGTCCTTCAGGCGTACCGGCGCGCCGTCCTTGTAGCTGATGATGGTCTGCGCGTAGGCGGCCGCGTCGGTCAGCTGGTCGTTGGTGCCGATCGAGTAGCTCTGGGTGGCGCCGTTGAGCGTGCCCTTGGGTGCGTTGACGTTGGCCGCCTGCAGCGCGGCGCGCACGTCCTCCAGGGTCAGGCCCAGATTGGACAGCTGCGAGGGATTGACCTGCACGCGCACGGCCGGGCGCACGTTGCCGGCGATCGACACCAGGCCCACGCCCTGCACCTGCGAGAGCTTCTGCGCGATGATCGAGTCGGCGAGGTCGTTCACCTCGCGCAGTTGCCGGCTGTCGGAGGTGAGCATCAGCGTGAGGATCGGCGCGTCGGCCGGGTTCACGCGGTTGTAGACCGGCGGGTAGGGCAGGTTGTTGGGCAGCGTGCCCTTGGCCGAACTGATCGCCGCCTGCACGTCCTGCGCGGCGATGTCGATGTCCCGGTCCATGTTGAACTGCAGGATGATCGTCGACAGGCCGGCGGACGAATCGGAGCTCATCATCGACAGGCCCGAGATCTGGCCCAGCTGGCGCTCCAGCGGCGTGGTCACCAGCGCTGCCATGGTGGTGGCGCTGGCACCGGGATATTGCGTGGTCACGACCAGGCTGGGCGCGTCGATCTCCGGCAACGCCGACACCGGCAGCTGGCGGTAGCCGAGCACGCCCAGCAGCAGCACCGCGACCATCAGCAGCGAGGTGGCGATCGGGCGGCGGATGAAGAGGGTGGAGAAGCCCATGGGTTATCCGGTCTGTCTGTTAGGTGGAGGCGCGCGCCATCCGTGGTCGCAACCCAACCACCGTTCGCCCTGAGCGTAGCGCAGCGAAGTCGAAGGGCTGCCCTTCGACTTCGGCCTGCGGCCTACGCTCAGGGCGAACGGCTGGTTTTTCGGCGCCCCGGGCTTTCGCACCCGAGGCGGCCTTCTCTCATCAGTGCCCGCGGCGACCGCCGCCATTCTTCTTGGCCTTCTCCAGCTCTTCCTTGGTCGGCGCCGGCGGCACCTCGCCGGGCTTGAGCGGATTGACCTTGCTGCCGGGCTTGAGGCGGAACTGGCCTTCGGTCACCACCTTCTGGCCCTGGCTCAGCCCGCTGGCGATCATCACCGCGCTGTCGCCCACTTCCTGCGCCACCTGCACCGGCTGCATCTTGACCGTGTTGTCCGGCTGCAGCAGGTAGACGTAGTCGCCATCCGGGCCACGCTGCACGGCCTGGGACGGGATCACCAGGCCGCCGCCGACGGTGCGCACCTTCAGCCGCACGTTGACGAACTGGCCGGGCCACAGTTCGTTCTTCGCGTTGGGAAATTCCGACTTCAGGCGGAAGGTGCCGGTGCTGGCGTCGATCTGGTTGTCGATCACCTTGAGCACGCCGCCGTCGGCGATCACGTGCGCATCGCCACGGTCGAGCACGGCCACCGACAGCTCGCCCTTGCCCATTGCCGCCTCGCGCACCACGTCCAGGTTCTGCTCGGGCAGGTTGAACATGACGTTGATCGGATGCAGCTGGGTCAACGTGACGATCGTGCTGGCGGTGGTGACCACGTTGCCCGGATCGACGCCGCGGATGCCGGCCAGGCCGTCGATCGGCGAAACGACCTTGGTGTAGCCCAGTTGCACTTCGGCATCGCGGATCTGCGCCTGGTCGGAGGCGAGCGTCGCCTCCAGCTGGCGCACGGTGTTGCGCAGCGCATCCAGGTCCTGCTTGGCGATGTAGCCCTTCGGCCCCAGCTCCTGGCTGCGCGAGTAGTTGGCCTTGGCGGTGGCCAGCTGCGCCTGGTCCTGGTGCAGCCGCGCCACGGCCTGGTCATAGGTGGCCTGGAAGCTGCGCGGGTCGATCCGCGCCAGCACCTGGCCCTTCTTGACCGGCTGGCCTTCGGTGAACTCCAGGCTGATCAGGCGGCCGCTCACCTGCGGGCTGATCGCGACCGTGTTGAGCGCCTGGACCGTGCCCAGCGCGGTCAGGTACACCGGCACGTCCTGCCGCGCCACCGGCACCACGGTTACCGGCACCGGCGGTTGCTGGCCTTCCTTGCCCGGATCCTGGGCATTGGCCTGGCCTGGCTGGCCGGCCGGCTTGTGCATCAGGCGCAGGCCGACGAAGGCCAGCACCAGCACCACCACCACGACCAGCGCGATCTTCCAAAAACGCGACATTTGATAAAGCTCCCGGAATGGTTGTCGGTCCCCTTCAGCCGCGCCGCGCGCGGCCCGGGCCGACCCTGTGAAAAGCATAGGGTTACAGCAACGGCCTTGGACAATGCCAGTTGACAGGGGTGCCCCATGACCGATGACACGTGACCGGCGGCAGGGTCGCGGCCCTTGCCAGCGATGCGCGCCGGCGCGGTCATTGCCTGACCTTGGCGCGCGCTTTGATCTATAATCGGCGTCTTGTCTGTCCCGCGCCGCCCTCCCAGAGGCCTGCCGGCACGTTCACTGACCACCTGGAGTTACTTGCGTGAGCGGTTCCATGACCAAATCGGACCAGAGCTTCATCCGCCAGTTCAGCTGGCTGATCGCCGGTCTCCACGTATTGGCGCTGGTGTTGCTGATCATGGCCTACAGCATCCATGCCCGCTCGGCGAAGGAAACCAACCCGCACGCCGCGCAGAAGGTCGCCCAGCGACTGGCGCCGGCCGGCGCCGTCTATGCCGGCGACACCGGCCGCGCGGCGATGCTGGCCGCGCAGGACGCAGCGGCCAAGGCCGCCGCCTCGCAGGTCGCCTTCGGCGGCAGCACCGACGGCAAGACCATCTACGAGGGGCTCTGCCACAGCTGCCACACCGCCGGTGTGGCCGGTGCGCCCAAGCTGGGCGACAAGGCCGCCTGGGCGCCGCGCATCGCGCAGGGCATCGACACGCTGGTCAAGCACGCGATCGAGGGTTACCACGGTCCGGACGGCAACTTCATGCCGCCCAAGGGTGGCATGCCCTCGCTCACCGACGAGCAGGTCGCCAACACGGTCAAGTGGATCGTGGACCAGGCCAAGTAAGCGGGCCGGTTCGCGCAGCATCGAAACGCCGCCTCCGGGCGGCGTTTTCGTTTTTCGCGAGAGCCCACTCGGAGGCGACGCCGCCAGACGGTCGGAAAAGCATCGCCCACGAGTGGGCTCCTACCGGGAAACGGCAGGCCGCTTGCGAGCGCCGGTCCGCGCAGCATGCCCATGCCCCCCCCGCGCGGCATTCCCGCTCTTCGTAGGAGCCCACTTGTGGGCGATCCCGCCGGATCGTCGGAAAAGCATCGCCCACGAGTGGGCTCCTGCCGGGAAGCGGCAGGCCACTTGCGAGCGCCGGTCCGCGCAGCATGCCCATGCCCCCCCGCGCGCGTTCCCGCTCTTCGTAGGAGCCCACTTGTGGGCGATCCCGCCGGATCGTCGGAAAAGCATCGCCCACGAGTGGGCTCCTGCCGGGAAGCGGCAGGCCGCCCGCGAGCGCCGGTTCGCGCAGCATGCCCATGCCCCGCGCGCGCATTCCCGCTCTTCGTAGGAGCCCACTTGTGGGCGATCCCGCCGGATCGCCGGAAAAGCATCGCCCACGAGTGGGCTCCTACCGGGGAGCGGTGGGCCGCTTGCGAGCGCCGGTCCGCGCAGCATGCCCATGCCCTCCGCGCGCGTTCCCGCTCTTCGTAGGAGCCCACTTGTGGGCGATCCCGCCGGATCGCCGGAAAAGCATCGCCCATGAGTGGGCTCCTACCGGGGAGCGGTGGGGTCCCAGTGGGTGGCGAAGCGTTGCAGGTCGGGGAAGAACGCGTCGAAGCGCGCCTGCAGCGGTGCCTCCATGTCCTGCAGGACCGGCAGCATCCGCCCCAGCGGGTTGTCGCGCCGCAGGCGTTGCCCGATGCCGGCGAGCGCGCGCTCCAGCACCTCGGGCTCGGCATACGCGGCGGGCAGGTCGTTGGCCTGCATGTAGTGCGCGAAACGTCGCGCGGTCGACGGCAAGAGCGCGTCCTGCCGGTCCAGCAGCCCGCGCAGGCCGGTCGAGAAGGCCGGCAACGGCAGCGTCGACCAGCGGGCGAAATCGCGCGCCAGCAGATGGTCGAACCACATGTCCAGGGCGATGCCGGCGTAGCGTCGGTATGGCGGCTCGAACAGCGCTCGCGCCGCCACCACCTCGGGGTGGCGATCGGTGAAGCCGTCGATCGCCCGATGCAGCGCGATCCCCTCGCGCACGCCGGAAGGCAGCGCCGGATCGGGCGTGCCGCGCACGAAGTCGCCCAGCACCCCGCCAAGGATCCGCCCTTCGTCGGCGCCGGCCAGCAGCGCGTGTGCAAGATGGTTCATGCCATTCCCCGGCACCACGGCCGGTGCACGGCCGCCACGGTTATCATTGCGCGCATGACGCCCACCACCATTCCCGACAATCCGGCCTCGTTTCCCGTCGAAGAGGCGAGCTTCGCGCTCGACGGCCCGGCCGGCAAGCTGGAGGCGATCGGCAACGTCGCCGAGCCCGCCGACGCCCGCCGCGGCGTGGCGGTGATCTGCCATCCCAATCCCGTGCAGGGCGGCACCATGCACAACAAGGTGGTGACGATGGTCGAGCGCAGCCTGCGCGAGTCGGGGCTGGACACGGTGCGCTTCAACTTCCGCGGTACCGGCGCCTCCGAAGGCAGCTACGACGAGGGCAACGGTGAAGGCGAGGACCTGGCCGCGGTGGTCGCCTGGGTGCGTCGCGTGCGCCCGGGCGACGTGCTGTGGCTGGCCGGGTTCTCCTTCGGCAGCTACGTCACCATCCGCAACGCGGTGCGCCTGGGTGCGGCCGCGCTGGTCAGCATCGCGCCGCCGGCCGGACGCTTCGCGCTGACCGACATCGAGCCGCCGCGATGTCCCTGGCTGATCGTGCAGGGCGAGGCCGACGAAGTGGTCGAGCCGCAGGCGGTGTTCGACTGGATCGAGAGTCTGCCGGTCGAGCCCGAAGTGGTGCGCATGCCCGAGACCAGCCACTTCTTCCATCGCCGGCTGATGGACCTGCGCGGGGCGGTCAAGCATGCCGTGCAGCCGTGGCTGCCACCGCGGCGGACGGCATGACCGGCTCACGCGCCCTCCCCTGCAGGCAGGAGAGGGCGCGATCCACGCAGGCCCCGGCTGCCCCCGCCACATGACCGACCTCACCCCCTCCGCCCGTTACCACGAAGGCGTCGCCGCCCATCGCTGGGAAGCCGACCCCGCGCAGCTGGCCGTGCTGCCGGATTTCGACCGCATGCACGCAGCGCTGTGCACGCCGCCGGAGAACGGGGGCCTGTTCGGCCGGCTCAAATCGCTGTTCGGCGAGGACGGGCGCGCACCGGTGCCGGGCCTGTACCTGTGGGGCAGCGTCGGCCGCGGCAAGACCTTCCTGATGGACCTGTTCGCCGCCAGCCTGCCGCACGGCGTGGCATTGCGGCGGCATTACCACCGCTTCATGGGCGAGGTGCACGCGCACCTGCGCGAACTGGGCGAGCGCGCCGATCCGCTGGAGGACGTCGCCGAAGGCCTGGCCGGACGCTGTCGCGTGCTCTGCCTGGACGAGTTCCTGGTCAACGACATCGGCGATGCGATGATCCTGGCCAACCTGCTCGATGCGCTGTTCCGCCGCGGCGTGGCGCTGGTCACCACCTCCAACACGCCGCCGAAGAATCTCTACCGCGATGGCCTGCAGCGTGCCCGCTTCCTGCCGGCCATCGCGCTGATCGAACAACACTGCCGCGTCGTGGAGATGGCTTCGCCCCGCGACTGGCGCCTGCGCGCGCTGGCCCAGGCGCCGGTCTACCTGACCCCGCCGGGCGCCGAGGCCGAGCGTGCACTGGCGCGCATCTTCGCCAGCCAGGCACAGGGTGAAGCGCGCGAGGACGTCACGCTGGAGATCAACGGGCGCCCCATCCCGGCGCGCCGGCAGGCGGCGGGCGTGCTGTGGTTCGACTTCGAGGCGCTGTGCGAGGGCCCGCGCGCGGTGGCCGACTACATCGCGCTGGCGCGGCAGGTACCCACCGTGATCCTCTCCAACGTGCCGCAGTTTTCCATCTACAGCGAGGACGCCGCGCGGCGCTTCCTGCTGATGGTGGACGAGTTCTACGACCGTGCCGTCAAGCTGGTGCTCTCGGCCGCCGCGCCGATCACCGAGCTGTACGACGGCGAACGCCACCGCGCCGAGTTCAGCCGCACCGAATCGCGGTTGATCGAGATGCAGAGCGAGGACTACCTGGCGCTGCCGCACCGTCCCGACTGAGCCGCTGCTGCAAGAGCTCGCTCCATCTCCGCACGTCTGCGCACCCTCCTTTTTTCGCATTGCGGCTGCCGGCGCGGCCCAAGTACTCTGGCGAAAGGATCGAAAGCGGTTCCTGCCAGGTCGGCCGGAGGGTCAACGCCATGCATACGACCGTGGAGCACACGCTGGGCGTGACGCTCGTGGACGGGGAGCCCGCGCCCGCCGGGGAAACCGCCCGGCAGGCCGCCGCCGACCAGTACACCGTGCCGGGCTTCGACGCCGTGGCTCGGCTGGCCGCTGCCTCGCTCGATGTCGCCATGGTCGGGCTGGTCCTCGATAGCGGCAGCGCCTACTGGTACAGCCGCGACGCCGGAACCGGCGACACCCACGCGTTGCACCCGCTCTACCTGGAGGCCGCACGCCGCGGCGCCGGCCAGGTGCTGCCCGACATCGCGGCCGACGCGCGCTTCCGCGACACGCCACCGCTGACCGGCCCCTCGCCGGCCACCCTGCGCTTCTTTGCCTGCGAACCGGTGTTCACCCTGAGCGGCCGCCACGTCGGCGCGCTGTGTGTCATGGACCACGCCCCACGCAACGGCCTGGACGCGGCCGGCCTGGACGCGCTGCGCGATGCCGCGCGGCTGGCCGGCGCCGGCGTGGTGCTGGGCGGCTATCTCGGCCGGACCGACCCGGTCACCCAGCTGCCGCATCGCAGCGCCTTCTTCGAGGACTTGCGCAACCGCCAGAAGAACGGCGCGCAACGCGCCTGGCTGATCGCCATCGAGGTGGCGCCGGTGGAACGTTTCAACGCCTTCGTGCGCGCGATGGGCTTCCCCTACGCGGACGAACTGATGCGCGCCGTGGCCGCGCGCGTGCTGGACTGGATGCCGCCGCAGACGCACCTCTACCAGGTCGGCGTGACCCGTTTCGCGGCCGTGCTGCCCGATGGCGGCAAGCCACTGACGACGCCCCAGCTCGATACGCTCGTGGCCCGCCTGCGCGCGCCGTTCGATTGCCTGGACATCCCGCTCACGCTGCAGCCGGGCGTCGGCCTGCTCGACCTCGACGTGCGCCAGGTCGACGGTGCCGACCCGCTGCGCCGGGTGATGAGCGCCTCCTACGCGGCCCAGCGCAGCCCGCGCGGCTGGGCGCTGTACGAACGCAGCCAGGACGAGCGCCATCGGCAGGAGTTCTTCCTGGTCACCGAACTGGCCGCCGCCCTGACCGAGCGCACCGAGCTCTATCTGCAGTACCAGCCGCGCGTCAGCCTGAGCGATGGCCGCTGCGTGGCGGTGGAAGCGCTTGCACGCTGGCGCCATCCGACCCTGGGCGAGGTGCCGCCGAGCCAGTTCGTGCCGCTGGCCGAGCGCGCGGGCCTGATGCGCTCGCTGACCGGCTGGGTGCTCGACAACGGCGTCGCGCAGCTGGCCGCCTGGCGCCGCGACGGCCTGGACATCGGCCTGTCGCTCAACATTTCCAACGCGGATTTCGACGCGGACCTGGTCACGCGACTGGAAGGCGTGGCGGACCGCCACGGCGTGGACCCACGCGTGCTGGAACTGGAGTTCACCGAAAGCACCCTGCTGGCGCACAACGACGCCACCCGCCGCCATCTGGACGCCGTACGCGAGCTGGGCGCGGGCATCGCCATCGACGACTTCGGCACCGGCTACAGCAACCTGGCCTCGTTGCGGCAGATGCCGGCGACGTGCCTGAAGATCGACCAGTCCTTCGTGCGCGCGATGGACGCCAGCCGGCACGATGCGGCGATCGTGCGTTCGACCGCCGCACTGGCGCACGACCTGGGCTTCCGCGTGGTGGTCGAAGGCGTGGAGAACCGCCGCATCTACGAGACCGTGCGACGGATGGCCTGCGACGAGGTCCAGGGCTTCCACGTTTCACGCCCGCTGTCCGCTGCCGCCGTGCCGCCCTGGCTCGAACGCCCGGCCGACTGGCACCACGCCGACGGCGGGGGTGCCTTGTGACGTTGACCGATACCCTGCGCGAGCAGCATGCGCAGTTGTACGTCCTGTTCGACGACCTTCAACGGCGGGGAATGGCCGGCCCCGAAGGCCGCGAGCGATTGCAGAAGGCGAGGCAGGCCATGCTCGCGCATCTGGACCTGGAGGACGGCCAGCTCTATCCGGCGCTCGAGGCGCACCCGTCGACTACCGGCCTGGCCCGCCGCTACGCCGTCGAAATGCGCCAACTGACCCCTGCGCTGCTGGCGTTCTTCGACGCCTACCACGGTAGCGACCCCGACCCCCAGGCCTTCTCGCGCAGCCTTGGGCAGTTGCTGGCGGTGCTGCAGCAGCGCATCCGGCGCGAGGAAGGGCAGCTGTATCCGGCCTACGAGGCGCATTGCGAGAAGGCCCGCTGACATTCGCCAGCCTTGCCTTTTCCGACCGTAAAACGCCTAACCCGCGCAGTGCGCGACCCGTCGCGGGTCCGACGGGTGCGTGGCTTCACCCCGTCGAACCGCCCATCACGGGCAGGATCGCGCCACTGATGTAGCTCGAACAGCTCGGTGCGGCCAGGAACACGTACGCAGGCGACAGCTCTTCGGGCTGCGCCGGTCGTCCCCACGGATTCTGCTGGCCGAACCTGGCCACCTTCCCGGCCGGTTTGTCGGCCGGGTTGAGCGGCGTCCACACCGGCCCCGGCGCAACCGCGTTGACGCGGATGCCGCGCGAGACCAGGTTGCTCGCCAGCGACATGGTGAAAGCGTGGATCGCGCCCTTGGTCGCCGAGTAGTCGAGCAGGTGCGCGTTGCCGAACAGGCCCGTCTCCGAGCCGGTGTTGATGATCGCGCTGCCCTCGTGCAGGTGCGGCAATGCAGCCCTGGCCATGTGGAAATAGCCGTAGATGTTGGTCCGCATGGTGAGGTCGAAATGTTCCTCGGTGATGTCCTCCAGCGCATCGGCGTGTTCCTGGAACGCCGCGTTGTTGACCAGGACGTCCAGACGGCCGAACTCGTCCACCGTCTGTTGCACCGCCCGTTCGCAGAACTGCGGATCCTTCACGTCGCCGCGGATCAGCAGGCAGCGACGCCCCTCCTTCTCCACGTGGCGCCTGGTCTCGCGGGCGTCCTCGTCCTCGGACAGGTACACCACCGCGACGTCGGCGCCCTCGCGCGCGAACAGCACCGCCACCGCGCGGCCGATGCCCGAATCGCCGCCGGTGATGATCGCCGCCATGTCTTCGAGCTTGCCGCTGCCGCGGTATTCTGGCGCCTCGAACTGCGGGCGCGGATCGAGCCGGGCCTCCTTGCCCGGCTTGCGCAGATGCTGCCTGGGCAGCGGCGGGCGTGGTTTGGGTCGGGCGCTGGTTTGCCTGGCCTTCTTCTTCGCGGCGGCTTGCCCGGAGGCGCTGGACTGCGCCTTGCGCGCGTCCTTCGCGTCGATGCGCTCCTGTACGCTGCGGGCTTTGGCGACGGCACCACGCTTGCGTGCCGGCGTGCGATCGTTTCGGGTGGCCATGTCGCGGCTCCGTTGAGGGCGGAATGCCCGCGACACTAGCCGGCGGACCGTGGCACCGGAGTGAGCGCGGGACGGCGCGTTCCTTATGCGGAGCCGACGCCTTCGCGCTGACGTGCATCAGTGCGCCCGCGGCCATCGCCGCACACACTGCGGGCTCCCGAACGGAAGTCCCCCCAATGCAACCACTCACTGATCTCTTGCGCGACCAGCACGTGCAGATGCGCCGGCTGCTCGATGAAGTCCGCCAGCTCGGCATCGGCTCGGAGGCCGGTCGCGAACGACTGCGCCAGGCGCGCGCGCTGATCGTCGAACACCTGCGCCAGGAAGATGCCGAGCTGTATCCGTCGCTGCATCGCACCGACGCCACGCAGGCGCTGGCGCAGACCTACGCGGACGAAATGCGGCAACTGTCTGGCGAGATCCTCGCCTTCTTCGACAGCTGGCAGCACGGCGGCGACGACCTGGCCTTCGCGCGCCACTACGGCCGCCTGATGGGCCTGCTCAACCGGCGCTGGACCCGCGAGGAAGTACGCCTGTACCCGGCCTACGAGCGCCATTGCCTGCGCACCGACGCGGCCTGACCCGGTCCTCCATGCCGGGCGCGCCCTTGCCGCTCGCCACCACATCTTGGGTTGACCGGATCAGGTACGCACGATATGTTGTGCGCGTCGGTGCCCGTCCAGACGCGACTGTCGGCCGGGCTGAAAAGGGAATCCGGTGCGAATCCGGAACTGCCCCGCAGCGGTAAGCGGAAACGAACGTCCTCACATGCACTGGGCCGCAGCGCCCGGGAAGCGAGGGCAAGTAGGTCGGATCGAGCGATCCGGTGTCCGCGAGTCCGAAGACCTGCCGACACGCCGGGCCCACGGGCCGGCGGTCGCGCCCGGTGAGACGCGCCCGTCCGACCCTGATGCAGCCCGGCGCGGGTAGCCGCTTCCGAGGGGAGGCGCGTTGCATGCGGGCGCTACGGCGACCGCGTGGGGCGTGCCGTCCATCGGAAGCGAGCCCTCAGGCCCTGCGCGCGGGAGCAGGCGTTTGACGTTTTCGGAACCGTCGCGTCGGTGCGTTCTCCTCCGTACCGGCGCGGCGGCTTCCCTTCCGGAGCTCCGCATGGACACCCTCGACACCCCTTCGCACGAAGGCACGGCCGCGTTGCGTGCCGACGACCGCTTTGCCCTGACCCCGCCGCACAGCCCCGCACAGATGCGCGTGACCAAGCGCAATGGCGCCACCGAAAGCGTGGACGTCAACAAGATCGTGCGCGCGGTGATGCGCAATGCCGACGGCCTGCACGCGGTCGACCCGCTGCGAGTGGCGCAGAAAACCATCGGCGGCCTGTACGACGGCGCCAGTACGGCGGAGCTGGACCAGCTCTCGATCCGCACCGCCGCCGCCCTCACCGCCGAGGAACCCGAGTACGGCCAGCTCGCCGCGCGCCTGCTCGGCGCCTACATCGACAAGGAAGTGCGCGGGCAGGAGATCCAGAGCTTCTCGCAGTCGATCGCGCGCGGTGCAGAACTGGGCCTGCTCAACGCGCGCCTGCGCGATTTCGTCGCCGCGCACGCGCGCAAGTTGAACGATGCGATCGATCCGCTGGCCACGCGCCGCTTCGAGTACTTCGGCCTGCGCACGGTGTACGACCGCTACCTGCTGCGCCATCCGCAGACGCGCAAGGTGATCGAGACGCCGCAGCACTTCTTCATGCGTATCGGCTGCGCGCTCGGCGGCAACGACGTGGGCGAGGCACTGGAGCTCTATCGCCTGTTCTGCGCGCTCGACTACATCCCCAGTTCGCCCACGCTGTTCAACGCCGGCACCGCGCATGAGCAGCTCTCCTCGTGCTTCCTGCTCGATTCGCCGGCCGATTCGCTGGAGGCGATCTACGACCGGTACGCGGACGTCGCCAAGCTGTCCAAGTTCGCCGGTGGCATCGGCCTGTCGTTCACCCGCGTGCGCTCGCGCGGCTCGCTGATCCGCGGTACCAACGGCCACTCCAACGGCCTGGTGCCGTGGCTGAAGACGCTCGACGCCTCGGTAGCCGCGGTCAACCAGGGCGGCAAGCGCAAGGGCGCGTGCTGCGTGTACGTCGAGCCCTGGCATGCCGACGTCGAGGAGTTCCTGGAGCTGCGCGACAACACCGGCGACGAGGCGCGGCGCACGCACAACCTCAACCTCGCCAACTGGATCCCCGACGAGTTCATGCGCCGCGTCGAGGCCGATGCCGACTGGTCGCTGTTCGACCCGAAGGCCGTGCCGCAGCTGGTCGACCTGTGGGGCGTGGCCTTCGAGCGCGCCTACTTCGAGGCGGAGGCAGCGGGGCTCGCCGTGAAGACGATCAGGGCGCGCGAGCTTTACGCACGCATGCTCCGCACGCTGGCGCAGACCGGCAACGGCTGGATGACGTTCAAGGACCGCTGCAACGCCACCGGCAACCAGACGGCCGAGCCGGACAACGTCATCCACCTGTCCAACCTGTGCACGGAGATCCTGGAAGTCACCTGCACGGACGAGACGGCGGTATGCAACCTCGGCTCGATCAACCTGGCGCGCCACGTGAGCGAGGGCGCGTTCGACTTCGGCAAGCTCGCCGACACCGTGCGCACCGCGGTGCGCCAGCTCGACCGGGTGATCGACCTCAACTTCTACCCGATCGCCACGGCCCGGCGCGCCAACCAGAAGTGGCGCCCCGTGGGGCTGGGCGTGATGGGTCTGCAGGACGTGTTCTTCCAGTTGCGGTTGCCGTTCGATTCGCCCGAGGCGCTGGCACTGTCCACCCGCATCGCCGAAGAGATCTACTTCCATGCGCTGGACGCGTCCTGCACGCTGGCCGGACAGGCCGGCGCGCACCCCGGCTTCGGCCAGACCCGTGCCGCGCGCGGCGAGCTGCAGTTCGACTACTGGCCGCAGGCCTCGGTCAGCGGGCCCGCGCGCTGGGAAGCCCTGCGCCAGCGCATCCGGGACAGCGGCCTGCGCAACTCGCTGCTGGTCGCGATCGCGCCCACCGCGACCATTGCCTCGATCGCCGGCTGTTACGAGTGCATCGAGCCGCAGGTATCCAACCTGTTCAAGCGCGAGACGCTGTCGGGCGACTTCCTGGTGGTCAACCGCTACCTGGTCGAGGAGCTGAAGACGCTGGGGCTGTGGACGACCGAGGTGCGCGATGCGATCAAGCTCGCCGACGGTTCCATCCAGGGTATCGCGGCGATACCCGAACGCCTGCGCCAGGTCTACCGGACCGTGTGGGAGCTGCCCCAGAAGGCCTTGATCGATCTCGCCGCCGCGCGCGGCGCCTACATCGACCAGAGCCAGTCGCTGAACCTGTTCATGGAGAACCCCAACATCGGGCAGCTTTCCTCGATGTACATGTACGCGTGGAAGGCGGGCATCAAGACGACCTACTACCTGCGCTCGCGGCCGGCGACCAGGATCGCCAAGACCACGGTCCACGCGCCGGACCCGCAACAGGCGAGCACGGCGGTGTCCTGTTCACTGGAGAATCCGGAGTATTGCGAGGCCTGCCAGTGAGCGGAGACACGCATGCAGCCTTATCGCAATCCGGACGGCCATTCGGGTGTCGCCGCCTACGAGCTCGGCCCGGACTGGATCCGGGTGCGGTTCGCCAGCGGCAGGGACTACCTGTACTCCGCCGCGAGCGCCGGGGCCGGGCACGTGCGGAACATGCAGATCCTCGCACAGGCCGGCGAGGGCCTGGCCACCTACATCAGCAAGTTCGTCCACGACGACTACGACCGCGGGCCTTGAAACCTCTCTGCCACCGGGAGAGGGATCGGGCCGACGGGTCGGCCCTTGCCACGGACCACGCGATCTGGCGATCCGGTCGCGCACGGAGTGCGCCCCTGCAAGGGCGCGCCGGCGCCAGCCCGATCCGTTCACCCTGACAGGCGCGCAGCGCCGGAGTCGAAGGGCCGCGCGCCCCGAGATCCCGGCATGCCCCGCACCCTCATCCGCCCCTGCGAGGGCACCTTCCCCCGGAGGGAGAAGGAAAACACCGAGGCACCCATGACCAGCCAACTGCTCGACCCCGGCTACGCGCTCACCCTGCGCCCGATGCGCTACCCGGCGTTCTACGAAATGTATCGCGCCGCCATCCGCAACACCTGGACGGTGGACGAGGTCGACTTCGCGCCCGACCTTGCCGACCTCGACGGCAGGATGAATCCGGCCGAGCGCCACCTGATCCAGCGCCTGGTCGCCTTCTTCGCCACCGGCGACACCATCGTGGCCAACAACCTGGTGCTCAACCTCTACCAGCACGTCAACGCGCCCGAGGCGCGCATGTACCTCTCGCGCCAGCTCTACGAGGAAGCGCTGCACGTGCAGTTCTACCTGACGCTGCTGGACAGCTACATCCCCGACCCGGCCGAGCGGCACAAGGCGTTCGCCGCGATCGAGAGCATCCCCTCGATCCGCGCCAAGGGCGACTTCTGCTTCAAGTGGATCGACTCGGTCCAGCACCTGCGTCGCATCGAGACACGCGAGCAGCGCCGGCAGTTCCTGCTCAACCTGATCTGCTTCGCCGCCTGCATCGAGGGCCTGTTCTTCTACGCCGCCTTCGCCTACGTCTACTACCTGCGCTCGCGCGGGCTGCTGCACGGCCTGGCCTCGGGCACCAACTGGGTGTTTCGCGACGAGTCGGGCCACATGGCGTTCGCGTTCGAGGTGGTGCGCACCGTGCGCACGGAGGAGCCGGAGCTGTTCGACGACGAACTGCGCATGCAGGTCGGGCAGATGCTCGAGGAAGCCATCGCCTGCGAGACCCTGTTCGCGCAGGACGTGCTTTCCGGCGGCGTGGCCGGCCTGTCGGTCAGGGACATGCGCCAGTACCTGGAGTATTGCGCCGACCAGCGCCTGGCGCAGCTCGGGCTGCCGAAGCAGTACGGTGCCACCAACCCTTTCGACTTCATGGACCTGCAGGACGTGCAGGAGGTCACCAACTTCTTCGAGCGGCGCGTGTCGGCCTACCAGGTCGGCGTGCAGGGGGAGGTGGCGTTCGACATGGCGTTCTGAGAGGCTCGCGTCCTGCGTGCGCGGGGAACCGATGAGCCTGGCCGACGTCACCGTACTGTTCGACAGCCCGCTGCTGCGGATCACCGGCATCGAATGCCGCCATCCGCGCGGTGGCTGCGGTTGCGAGCGCGGCGAGGAGCGCACGCATCTGGCGCTGCTGCGCCGCGGCGGTTTCGGCTACCACCTGGGTGGCGCGACCTTCCTGGGCGATCCGGCCACCGCGCTGCTCTATCGCGCCGGCGACAGCTATCGCGTCTCGCACCCGTTCGAGGGCGGCGATGCCTGCAGCTGTTTCGAAGTCGCGCCCGAGCACGAGGACGAGTTGTTCGGCCGCCGCCTGCGCGGCACGGCCGATGCGGCGCGCGGGATGAGCCCCGCCGACCAGTACCTCCATCGTGCGCTGCACGCCGCGCTGGCACGCCGCGACGCCGATCGCCTGGCGGTGGAGGAAGCGGCCAGCTCGCTGTGCCACGCGATCCTGCATCGCGCGGCGCCGTGCGAAGACACGCTGTCGCCGCCCGCCCGACGCCTGGCGACACGCGCGAGGGAGCTGCTGCTCGCCGATCCTGCCGACGACGCCGACCTCGCAGCGCTGGCCGCGCGCGTGGGCTGTTCGCCCTTCCACCTGGCGCGCGTGTTCCGCCGTGCGTTCGGCCTGAGCCTGGGGGACTACCGCACGCGCATCCGCCTCGCGCTCGCGCTCGAACGCCTTGCCGGCGGCGCGAGCGACCTGGCCGCGCTGGCGTGCGAGCTCGGCTTCAGCCACCACAGCCATTTCGGCGCGGCGTTCCGCCGGCACATCGGGCTGACGCCCGCGGCGGCACGGATGCGGCTGCGCACGGCCACGCGCGCGAGCAGGTATTTGATAGCGACGCGGCCTCGCGATCGCTAGCTTGGCCGACGTCCCCACGGGAGTACGCCATGAAGACCGCCGCCATCCTGTTCTCCCTCGTCGCCGCGGTGCAGATGCACGACGCGCGCGCCACCGCTCCCCACCCCATGTTGCCGCCGGCGCTCGCCCGGGCGGTGGCCGAGTTCGACCGGGCACAGATGCAGGGGAACGGTGCGGCGCTCGCACGGCTGCTTGCCGACGACTACGTGCTCTTCAACAGCCGCGGCCTGGTCGAGGACAAGGCCGCCTTCATCCACGACTACACCGCGCCGGGCACCTCGATGAAGCCGTTCACGGTGGAGGACGAAGTCGTGCGCCACTGGCCCGGAGGCGCCGTGCTCGGCGGCGTGGTCACGCTCGAGGGCACCAGCGGGGGCAAGCCCTACAAGGTGCGCCTTCGGTTCGCCGACATCTGGCGCGAGCGCGACGGGCGGTGGCAGGTGATCTTCACCGGGGCGACCCGCGTCCCCGCGCCATAGCCCCCGGGGCGTTCCTTCGCCACAGATCGGCCCGCTCCCCTGCGGGGGGCAGGCTCGGGGTGAGGACGGGGATTGGCCGGCATGTCTGGCACGGGGAGGCTTTGCCCCGCCGCTGCGTCCCCGCAAGCCTTGCCCCTCACCCCGGCCCTCTCCCGGCAGGGGAGAGGGCGCCAGGCGGCTCCGCCATGCTCCACTGCAATCCCGGCCTCCTCGAATGCCCTTCCGCGGGGAGGCCTGACCACCGGCCTATTGACTACAGCTGTAGTCATGGCTAGCTTGACTACAACTGTAGTCAGGAAAGCCGCCATGCCCCGCCCGTCCATCGGTGACCAGGAACTCGCCCTGCTCCATTACCTGGCCGAACACGCCCCCGCCTCGGTCGGCGAGGTTGCCGCCGGCTTCGGCGAGGCGCGCGGGCTGGCCCGCTCGACCGTGCTGACCATGATGGCGCGCCTGCGCGGCAAGGGTTACCTCAAGCGCCGCCAGGCCGGCGGCATCTACCGTTACAGCCCGGCCACCGCGCCGGGCGAGGCCATGCGCCACGCGGTCGGCAGCTTCGTGGAGAAGACCCTGAGCGGCTCGGTCTCGCCGTTCGTCGCCTACCTGTCTGAACGCGCCGAAGTGAGCGATGCCGAGCTGGCCGAGCTGGAGGCGCTGGTGGCGCAGTTGCAATCGCGGCGCAAGGAGTCCTGAGCCATGCCCATCTTCGCCACCTTGCTGGACACGCTTTCGGCCCGCCTGCTGTGGACTTCGGCACAGGCGTGCCTGCTGATCGGCGCGGTCGCCCTGGCCTGCCGCCTGCTCCCGCGGCTGCCGGCCGCGGTGCGCTGCATGCTCTGGTGGCTGGTCGGCGCGCAGCTGGTACTGGGCCTGGCCTGGCACTCGCCGCTGCAGCTGCGCTGGCTGCCGGCGTCCACGGACGCGCCGGTCGCGGTCACGCCCGCGCCGCCGGTCGCGATGCTGCCGATGGCAACACGCACCACGCCCGTTTCGGCCGTGCCGGCGTTCGACCCGCCCCTGCCGAAGCCGCCGTTCCCATGGGTTCGCCTGCTGCTCGCGGCCTGGCTCGCCGGCGTGGCGCTGCAGATCGCGCTGGTCGCGCGGCAGCGCTGGCATGCCGCACGGGCGCGCCAGGGCGCGCAGCCGGCGCCACCGGCCTGGCAGGGCGCCTGCCAGGCTCTGGCAGGCCGGCTGGGTCTGCGCCGCGCGCCGCAGCTCGCACTCTCGCCGACCATCGGCTCGCCGCAGGTGATCGGCGCCTGGCGTCCGCTGGTCTTGTTCCCGGCCGACGCGCGCCTCACCGACGAGGAAACGGCGATGGCCATCGCGCACGAACTGGCGCATCTGCGCCGCGGCGACCTGTGGCTGGGCTGGGTTCCCGCGCTGGCGCAACGGCTGTTCTTCTTCCACCCGCTGGTGGCCTGGGCGATGCGCGAATACGCGCTCAGCCGCGAGGCCGCCTGCGACGCCCAGGCGCTGGCCGCGACCGGCGGCGCCCCACAGGCCTACGGCCGGCTGCTGCTGCGGCTGGGCGTAGCCACACCGCTCCCCTCCGGCCTGGCCGGGGCTTCCCCCACGTTCCACAACCTCAAGAGGCGACTGACCATGTTGCAGCACATCGAGGCCACGTCCCGCCGCAGCCGCGGCTGGCTGCTGCTTGTCGCGATCGCGGTGGCCGGCGTGCTGCCCTATCGGGTCACCGCCGGCAACGCCAAGGCGCCCGCCAGCCCGGCACAGGCCGCAACGCCGCTCCCGGCCGCGCAGGCGGCACCCGCGGCGCCCGCATCACCCGCCGCGCAAGCGGCGCCTTCCACCCGGGCAGCGCATGTCCGCGTCCCGCCGCCGCCCCCGCCGGCCCCTCCGGCCCCACCGGCGCCACCGGCTCCGCCCGCGCCGCCGCCCTTGCCGCCGAGCCTGGCCAGCTCCGGCAACCAGGTACACATCGCCGCCGATGCGGGCGCACGCAGCGGCGTGGCGATCTTCGATGGCGACACCACGATCATCAGCGGCACCCGCGCCGACGTGTCCGCGGCACAGCGGATGCGCCACGGTGACGACCCGCTGGTCTGGTTCCGCCACGAGGGCAAGGCCTATGTCGTGCACGATCCGGCCGTGGTCGCCCGGGCCAAGGCGATCTATGCGCCAGTGACCGACATGGCGAGCGAGCAGGGCAGGTTGGCCGGGCAACAGGGACGGCTGGCCGGCCTGCAGGCGGGACTGGCCGAACGCGACGCCGCCTTCGCCAGCGAACAGGCCGAACTTGCCGGCGAGGCGGCCGAGCTCGCCGCCGAAGCGGTGGCCGTCGGCTCAGGCCCGGACGCAGCTGCCGTCCGGGCACACGAGGCGCGCCAGCGTGCGCTCGAGCAGCGACAGGCCCGGCTCGAGCAGCGGCACGCCGGCGCGCGCAAGGACATCGCCGCCAGGCAGCGTGAGCTGGAATCGCAGCAGGCGGCGTTCGAAGCGCAGCAGCAGAAGCTCGCGCAACGCCAGCAGGACATCTCCCACAAGGCCGCTCAGCAGTTGCAGCAGTTGCTGGAACAGGCGATCCGCGACGGCAAGGCACAGCTGGTCCAGGGCTGACCGACCGGATCCTTCCCCGCCGACGGGAAAGATGCCCGAAGAGCGGATGGGGCGGCCGTCAGGAAGCCCATCGGATGCCGTCCGGAAGGAACGGCATCCCATCCACCGGCCGACACCTTCCGCGCTGACGAAGGTGCGGGAAAGAGAGGTTATCGGCGCCGTCAGGCCATGCCGCCGTTGACCCCGATCACCTGGCCGTTGATGTAGCCGGCGGCGTCCGAGCAGAGGAACGCCACCAGCGCAGCGACTTCCTCGGGCTTGCCGGCGCGCTGCGCCGGCACCATCTCGCGGATGCGCTCGGGCGGGAAGGTCTCGCCGGTCATCCGTCCCTCGAGCACCCCGGGCGCCACCACATTGGCGGTGATGCCGCGCGAGGCCATCTCGCGCGCCAGCGACTTCACCGCGCCGTGCAGGCCGGCCTTGGCCGCGGCGTAATTGGCCTGGCCGCGGTTGCCGATCTGTCCGGCCACCGAGCCCACCGCCACCACGCGGCCGAAACGCGTGCGCGCCATCGGCAGCAACAGCGGCTGCACGACGTGGAAGAAGCCGTTGAGCGAGATGTCGATGACCCGCTGCCACTGTTCGGCACGCATGCCGGCCATCGGCGCGTCATCGTGCACGCCGGCATTGCTCACCACGGCATGGATCGGCCCGCCAGCCAGCAGGCTTTCCAGCGCGGCTTGCGTGGCCGCGCCATCGGTCACGTCGAAGGCGATCGCACTGGCCTGCCCGCCTTCCTCGCGGATTGCCGCCGCCAGCGCTTCGGCGCGTCCGGGCGAGCTGTTGGCGTGCACGATCACCTGGTAGCCGGCCGTCGCCAGCGCACGGCAGATCGCGCCGCCGAGGTCACCGCTGCCGCCGGTGACCAGGGCGCGGCGGGAAGAGGTGTTCATGCTCATGGCATCGGTCCTCCGGGATGGATCACCGCGGCGCGACCGCTGGCCAGAAGCTGGCCGCCGTGCTCGACGCGGAAGGCGTACTGCGCGCCGGCGTCATCGGCATAGAGACACTGCGCATGGACGTCCAGGCGTCCATGCGGCGGAACATGCTCGACCGCCAGGCGCACCTCGCGCAGGCTCACCAGCATGCCGGGGCGCGCCGTTTCGATACCGCGCGCCCGCGCGCGCAAGGCCCCGTGCACGGCCATCGCCTGCGCACCGTACTCGGCCAGGTGCACCGCGTGCAGGCCCTCCGCGCCGCGCAGCGGGTTGCCGGCCTGGGCATGACCCTCGCTGGTGGCGTGGATGGTGTCCACGTCCCAATGGAGCACGGCATCGAGCAGGCACATGTCGCCGGCGTGCGGGATCAGGTTGGCCCAGTCACTCTTCGGCAGCATGTCCGGCCTGCGCATGCGGCGCCATCAGGATCGAAAGGCAGAAGTGGAAGGCCACGCCCAGGCTCACGGTGAGGCCGATCGCGCGCAGCACCGGGATGGTGGCCCAGGCGAGCATGCCGAACACCAGCAGCGCGGACAGCACGCATACCAGCGTGGCATGCAGCGTGCGCCGCTGCTCGGCGGGATCACCGGTGTCGCGCTCGAAGAACAGCGCGTAGTGCAGCCCCAGACCGCCGGCCAGGATCAGCGCGACCAGGTGGAACAACGAGACCTGCACGCCCGCCACGCGCTCGACCGCCAGCACCAGGAAGGTCGCCAGGGTCATCGGCGCGAGCACGTGCCACGCTCGGCGCAGGCTGCGCAGGGCCAGGCTGATGGTGAGCACCAGCAGGATCGTGGCGGCGAGGAGCGCCTGCAGGATGCGCGTGCGGTAGGCGACCACCAGCGATTCGGCCGCGCCCTTGAGGTCCAGCATGCGCACGGCCCCGCCGCTGTCGCGGGCCAGCGCCGCCAGCGCGGCGGCATCGTGCACGCCGCTGACCGTGCCCAGGCCCAGCCAGTGACCGTCGCGCTCGACCAGCATCGCGGCCAGGCGCTGGCCCAGCGGACTGGCCGCGAACGCCTGTGGCGTGAGCGGTTCGAGGCCGCGCGCGGTTTGCACGTCGGCCACGAACGGCACGAACAAGTCGTGCCGGAACGGCAGCCCGTCGGTGGCCTCGGCGAGGGATTGCTCAAGCGCCGCCCGGTCCGGCAGCTTCTGCTGGCGCGCGCGCTGGGTCGCCGCGCTGGGCAGGTAGCGCGAGGGCAGTTCGATCGCATCGACCGCCTTGGCCGCGACCAGCGCGTCGACCTCCGGTTCGAGTCTTTCGGACAGCGCGAGCACGGCCTCGGGCGTGGCGGCCTCCAGCACCAGCAGGTAGCGCACGTCCGGCGCGCCCAGTGCCGCGCGCAGGCGCGCGTCGCGCAGCAGCAGATCGGTGGGCAGCGGGGTGAGCGCGGCCAGGTCGTTCTGCCAGAAGGGCCCGCGCCCCAGCGCGAGCAGCGCCACGATCAGTCCGGCCACGGCCCAGGGTATCCAGCGCGGGCGCGGCAGCGCGTCGACCGCCGTGCGCAGGCGCTTGAGCCACGGTAGCGCGGCGACGTCGCGGACGCGCGCCGGCAGCAGGTAGGGAAGCAGGTAGCGCGTGCTGAAGCCGGCGGCGAGCAGGCCGACGATGGTGAACACGGCCAGCTGCTGCAGGCCGCTGACGCCCGAGGCATAGAAAGCGAGGTAGGCGATGCACGCCGAGGCGATCGCGGTGAGCAGCAGCGGCCACAGGTCGCGCACGCTCGCCAGCGCATCTTCGCCGGCACGGCGGTGACTCAGTACGCGGATCGGATACTCCTGCGCCACGCCGAGCAGGGTGAAGCCGAACGCCAGCGTGATTCCGTGCACCTGCGGGTAGATCAAGGTCAGCGCGGCGATGCCGGCCAGCGCACCGCTGGCGACCGGCAGCGCGGCGAGTAGCAGCGAACCGATGCTGCGGTAGGCCAGCAGCAGCAGGGCGATGAAGCCGATGGTCGAGATCCGCCCGATCCAGTCGGCCTGCTCGCGGGTCTGCGTGCTGGCGACCACGCTGAAGTAGCCGGGTCCCGAGACGACGAGCTTCGCGTCGCGCCCGCCCGGCAATGCGTGCAACGTCTGTTCGATGCCGGCGATGGCCGCCTGCTGCGCGTCCGGGTCGAAACCGGGTGCGTGGGTCTGCACCAGCAGCAGCGCCTCGCCCTGCGGCGAGAACCACACGCCATCGCGGATCTGCGGCGAGCGTGCCGGCGCCCAGCGCTGCGCGAGCTTGAGCACCTCCAGCGAGGGATCGCGCGGCAACAGGCCCTTGAACAGGCTGGCCGCGGGCGAACCGAGCTCGTCCAGGCGCTGTTGCAGCTCGTCGGCGAGGAAGCCCGCATCGAACGCATGCGAGTCGAGCGTGGGCGAGAGCAGGTAGCGGTAGGGCAGCAACTCCGGATCGAGCGCGGTGAGATCGAAGCTTCCGTTGAGCACCTGCGCGTAACGCGGATCGGCCTTGAGCTTGCTGGCGAGTGCCTGGCTCAGCTTCGCCAGCGTGGCCTCGTCGCTGCCGCTGATCGCCAGAAGCAGCAGGCGCGAGCCGGGGCCCTCGCCCACCTGCTCCATCAGCAGGCGCTGGTCAGGCGTGGTCGGCGCGGGCATGAAGCTGCGCAGGTCGGAACTGACCTGCAGGTGTTTCACCACCCACAGCCCGAGCAGGGCAAGGACGAGCAGCCATCCGGCCAGCAGCGCGACGCGCGCGCGCAGCGGCATGTCAGGCGCCCTTGCAGAGCGCGGCGAGCGCCTCGCGGGTCGGCTCGGCCGGCATCTTCGCGGCCAGGCTCCCGAGCAGGTCGACGGCGACATCGCCATCCGCTTCCTGCATCCACATGCAGCGCGCCTCCTTGCCCTCGCCGTCGATGCGGATGGTGGCCACCGTGCGCGCGACCTCCAGGTCGCGCGGCGTGAGGATCAGCGTCCAGGCACCCGTGGCGTCGCCGCGACGGGCGATCGCGAAGGCCTGGCGCAGGCGGCGCGGGTCGCCACCGAGCAGCGCCACGAAGCTGTCGACCAGCACCTTCAGCTGCGGCGCGCGCTCCAGCGAGAAGCTGCGCTCGCCCTTGCCTTCGCGCTGCTGCGTGACCTTGCCGTCGGCGATGCGCGCGGTTTCCTCATGCGGCTTGGAGACGTGGCGCACGAGCGTATCGCCGCCCAGCCAGGCCAGCTCGCCGGAGACCACCAGCGGCCGGTCCAGTACCTGCATGAAGCGCGCTTCGGCAAACGCGGTGCGCGCCGGCGCGGGGTGGCCCAGCTGCCCGATCAGCGTGTCGGTGGCATCAGGTGCCGAGGCGTTCGCCGAGCAGGCCAGGATCAGAATGCACAGCGCCGCGCCGATCTTGCTGCCAGAAGTCATAGAAATTGAACCAGTTGTAGGGGGCCACGTGCACGTAATGCTCCAGCCGCTGGGCGTAACGTGCGATGAGCGCGTCCAGTGCCGGACCGCGGGCATGGCGCGGGATGTCCACCTGCTCGGCCAGCGGCTCGAACACCAGCCGGTAGCGGCGGCCGCCCAGGTAGAGCCCGAAGCACAGCACCACCGGCACCTTCAGCGAATGGGCCAGAAGCCAGGGGCCGACCGGGAACGGCGCGGGCTGGCCCAGGAACGGCGCGTGCCGCAACGCCTCGTGGCTGCGCCCGCGATCGGCCAGCAGCGCGACCAGCGCGCCCTGCCGGCACGCTTCGGCGATGGCCAGGGTGATCGAGGTGCCATCCTGCGAGGCATCGATCACGCAGGCGCCCACTTCCGGCGCCAGCGCCTCGAGCAGTTCGGTCATCGCCGGGGTCTTCTGCTTGTCCAGCAGCACGCGCAGCGGCATTTGCGGGCGACGCGCGCCGATCGCCCGCAGGGCTTCGAAGCTGCCCTGGTGCGAGCCGAACAGCAGCACGCCGTGTCCGCGCGCCAGGCGCTCGTCGAGCAGCTCCAGCCCGACGGTCTCGATCTCGAAGCTCTTCTCGCCGTGCGCGAGCAGGAAGATCCGGTCCATGATCGTGGCGGCGAAGCAGTGGATGTGCCGCATCACCTGCCAGGCCGAGGCGCGGCGGCCGAACACGCGGGACAGGTACGCGCGCGAGGCCGCGCGCTCCGGACCGCGGCGCAGGAAGAAGTACAGCGTGATCGGGTACAGGAACAGCCGCCCGAACCGCCGCCCGCCGTACAGCGCGATGTTGCGGATCAGCCACAGCGCGAAGCGTCCGCCGCCTTCGGGCCGGGTCTGCCAGTGATGGGTCATGCGTCCGCCGCTCCCTCGACCAGGCCGCGGGCCAGCAGGATGCCGTCGCGGCGAAGCTCGAAGCGTACCTGCGCGCCGGCCGGCGTCAATTGCAGTTCGGCGGACTCTTCCGGTTGGAGCGGCGCGACGAACTTGGCCTCGCGCACGCAGGCCAGCCGCTGGCCGCGCCAGGCGCGCAGGGCCTCGGCGACCTTCTCCAGCAACAGCACGCCGGCGACCAGCGGGCGGCCGGGGAAATGGCCCGGCAGGCTCGGGTGCCCGGCGGGAAAGGAAAAGGTGGCGTGATAGCTGTCGATGCTCATGGCGCGCGGTTCCTGCCGCGGATCAGCTGGGGCCAGCGTAATGCCAGCCGGTGCAACAAATCATGCAGACCCAGGTGCGGCAAGTGCCGAAGGTGCCAGCGACGGAACAGGTACTCCAGCGCGAACACCACCGCGATCAGCAGGTAGGCCCCCAGGTGCACGTAGCCCTGCACCCATGCCTGCGGCAGCGGCCATGGCGGGACCACGCCCATGCGTTCGAGCAGGCCGCCCGGGACCTGGCAGGTCAGCAGCGTGCCCAGCAGCAGCGCCTGGCCGGTCAGCAGGACGCTCCAGAATGCGGTAAGCCGGCGCGCGTACGGAGCGACGCCCGGCAGGAGCAACCGCTGCGGCCCTTCGATCGCCTCGACGAATTGCGCCACCAGCGGCTGCCGGCCGGCCCGCAGGGTCCGCCCGAATATCCAGGCCAGCAGCAGGTTCAACAGTACCGGCACCGCGTCGAGCAGCAGCGAGGCCAGGTCCCGCGCGGCGAGCCAGGCTATGACGCCCGACAGGCCCAGCCACAGCAACCAGGCGCCGGGGCGGCGTTCGCGCAGCGCTGGCCACCACAGCAGGCCCAGCAGCAGCGACAGCGCCGCCAGCGACAGAACCTGCCGGTGCAGCAACGCACCGGCGAGGGCCAGCAACGGGTAGGCGAGCAACAGCGGTAGCGGGCGCCCACCGGGGCGCCGGAGATCGGACATGACGTGCGCGTGCATCAGGGTTGGAAAGAACGATGATCCGCGCGATGGGTGGGCGAGGGCGTCACGAGGACGCCGGCGCGCCGGCTCAGGCAGCGCGATTCTGCTCGACGTGCGCCGAGAGTGTGGCCAGGCTGGTGAAGATGCGCTTGTTGTCCGGATTGTCCGAACGCAGCTGGAAGCCGTAGCGCTTGGACACTGCCAGCGCGATTTCCAGGGCGTCGATCGAATCCAGGCCAAGGTCGCCACCGAACAGCGGAGCATCCGGTTCGATCTGCTCGGGCGCAACCGATTCCAGGTTCAGGCTTTGTACGATCAAGGTGGCCAGCTCGTGCTGGGCCGCGGTCTGTTCTGCCATGCTTTTTTCCGTACCCCATGCGTGCCTCCCCCCGGCGGCAACAGGCGCGGAGTGTAACATAGCAACCCTGTTGCTCCGGGTTTGCAAGGCATGATGCAGGGTTGTGAAAACGCACTGGCCGAACCGCTGCCGCGCCGCGCGCCGCGGGTCGCCTACCGCAGTGGTGACGTGGCGACCGTGCTGGCCGAAGACGGCACGCTGGCGGTGTTCGGTTTCGGCAACGCCCACCCGGTGGAAGAGGACCCGCGCTGGTTCCGCGTGGCGCTGGAAAGCTTCGATGCGCCCACCTCGCTGGAGCTGTGGCAAGTGGATGCCGCGGTGACCCACGGCCGCGACGGCGACGTGCGCTGGGCGGCCGGCGGCGGCTGGCTGTTCGCCGCAGTGGACGTGGACGAGGCCGACCATGGCGGCCCCTGCCCGGCGGCCACGCATGCCTACGAGGCATTGCGCCGGTTGGTCGAGAGCCGCCCCGAGCGCCATGTGCTGCGCATCTGGAATTACCTGGAAGCGATCAACCGGGGCGAGGGCGACGCCGAGCGTTACAAGCTCTTCTGCGAGGGTCGCGCCACCGGCATGGGCGATTTTTTTGCCGAGGGCTTCCCGGCAGCCACCGCGATCGGTCACCACGGCCCCAGCGGGCGCCTGCAGGTTTACCTGCTGGCCTGCGACCAGCCGGGCGAGCGGATCGAGAATCCGCGCCAGGTCAGCGCCTGGTGCTATCCCCGGCAGTACGGCCGCACGCCGCCGAGCTTCGCACGCGCGATGCTGCTGCCGGCACGGGATGCGCTGGCCATTTCCGGTACCGCGGCGGTGGTTGGCCATGCCTCCGCGCACCAGGACGACCTGCAGGCACAGCTGGAGGAGACCTTCACCAATCTGGAGGCGCTGCTGGCGCACGGGCGGCTGGCGTCCGGCTTCGATACCCAGTCGCCGCTGAAGGCCTACGTGCGCCATCCCGCCGATGCTGCGCAGGTGCGCGAGTTCATCGCCCACCGCCTGCCCGGCGTGCCCGTGCTGCTGCTGCACGGCGACATCTGCCGCAGGGAGTTGCTGGTGGAAATCGACGGCTGGCGTTACGCCTGAGGCTTCACCGGAAGATGCGGTTCGCGGTTGCGGAAGCGCCTGTCCGCGACCGCGTGGCCCGACCATGCGTGGCCGTCGCGCACAGGTGCGCTCGTGCACTGGCAGCCGCCCCCGAGGCGCCCGGGGTGAATCGCGTCCCGCCCGGCGCCGGCCCTGCACGACTGACGGGCTCGTCCAGCCTGCGGTTGCGCGCAGGTGCGTTTCCTACGGTTTCGTTTTCTTCACGGGCCGCCTGTAGCCCGGGACGGTCTGCTGCCGCCCGCGTCCGAGCGTGAGTTCGCCCTCGGGCGCATCCTTGGTGATCACCGAACCGGCACCGATGGTGGCGTTGGCGCCGATCGTCACCGGCGCCACCAGCGCGCTGTTGGAACCGATGAAGGCGCCGTCCCCGATCCGTGTCAGGTGCTTGTTGGCGCCGTCGTAGTTGCAGGTGATGGTGCCTGCGCCGACGTTGACGCCCGCGCCAATGCGCGCATCGCCCAGGTAGGTGAGGTGGTTGGCCTTGCTGCCTTCGCCCAGGTAGGCCTGCTTGGTCTCGACGAAGTTGCCGATGTGCACGCCGGCGGCGAGCTCGGTGCCCGTGCGCAGGCGCGCGAACGGGCCGATGGCGCAGGGGCCGTGGGTGACCACGCCCTCCAGGTCACAATGCGCCAGCACCACGGTGCCGGCGGCCAGCTGCACGTCCTTGAGGCGCACGAACGGGCCCACGCGCACGTCGTCGCCGAGCGACACGCGGCCTTCCAGCACCACGTCGACATCCAGCTCCACGTCCATGCCGGCCTGCACCTGGCCGCGCACGTCCAGCCGCAACGGATCGGCCATGCGCACGCCCGCCAGCAGCAGCTCGCCGGTCGCGCGGCGGCGATGGTGGTCTTCCAGTTCGGTCAGTTGCAGCGGGTTGTTGGCACCGGCCGCCTCGACCGGATCGGCGCACTCGATGCAGTCGGCGGGGCAGCCCTCGGCGGCGGCCATCGCAAAGACGTCGGTGAGGTAGTACTCGCCCTGCGCGTTGTTGCGCTCCAGCCGCCCGATCCAGCTGCGCAGCGCGGCAGCCTCGCCGGCGAGGATGCCGGTGTTGACCAGGCGGATGGCGCGCTGCGCGGCGTCGGCATCCTTCTCCTCCACCACCCCCGCGACACGACCCTCGGCGTCGCGCTGCACGCGGCCGTAGCCGCAGGGGTTGTCCAGCACGATGGCCAGCAGCGCGAGGCGCCTGGCGGCCAGCAGCGGCGCCAGCGTTTCGGCGCGCAGCAGCGGCACGTCGCCGTAGAGCACCAGCACACGGGCGCCGTCGGGGACATGGGCCAGCGCCTGCGCCACGGCATGGCCGGTGCCCAGGCGTTCGGCCTGTTCGACCCATTCGATGTCCGGGGCTGCGGCGAAGGCGGCTCGCACCTGTTCGCCGGCGTGGCCATAGACGACGTGGATCGTGTCCGGAGACAGCGCCCGGGCGGTGTCCAGCACGTGCGCCAGCAGCGGCCTGCCCGCCAACGGCATGAGTACCTTCGGCTTGCGGGATTTCATGCGCTTGCCCTCGCCGGCGGCGAGGATCACGACGTGCAGGGGCGGAACGGGCATGCGGGTACCAGTGGAGGCTTTCGATGGCCGCCGAGGATAACAGCGCGTTCGTGAAGCGGACTGGTCAGTCCTTCTTCTCGGGCGCCGGCTCCAGGTCTTCGAGCTTGGGCGTATAGGCCTGCACGAACGCGTTGTGCAATACGTTGATCACCGCCTGCCAGGCGCCGAGGTCCTTGTCGTCGATGCGTCCGCTGATCGGCACCCGGGTGGCGAACTGGTCCTTCTCGTGGTTCTTGAACAGCCAGGTGATGCCATTGGCGACCGCCTCCCAGGCGACCCGCAGCGGGTTCTCCTCGTCCTGCTCGACGTCCTGCTTCCAGCTGAACACCTTGACGTCGTGCAGCAGCGGCTTGGCATAGCCGTTGAGTTCACCGTTGCGTGCCTGCAACTGCATCACGAAGGTGCCGCTGCCGCCGGCGAAGTCGAGCTTGGCGTACGCGCGGGCAAGATCATTGAGGCGCTCGAGCTGGATGTCCCTGATGCGCAGGTCGAAGGTGAAGTCGAGCAGCTTCGGATCCAGCGGATCGAAGCTTGCATCCGCCATCAGCGGCGCGTTGCCGAGCACCTTCGCAGTGGCGTGGAAATCGGCCACGCGGCTGCCATGGCTGCGATTGGCGTTGCTCAGGTTGACCGCCGTGGCCTCCACGTCGGTCATCTTCAGGTCCACCTTGGGATGGGATACGAAGTTGTGGAAGGTCACCTGGCTGTGGTGCACGGTCACCTCGTCCAGGCGGATCGGCACCAGTCCTTCGAGCTGCTGGCGCCAGTCCACGCCGGTGCCTACCTGGCTGGGCGCCTTGTCCCCACCGTCGACGAAGTTGAGGCTGGCGTGGTCGAAGTCGACCCGGGCACGGACCGTGCCGTGGGTGAGCGCGCGCCAGCTGATCGCGATGTCGGTGGTGGCGGCGGAGAAGAAGGGGACCGGTAACTTGCCGTCGACCTTTTCGATGCGAAGGTCGCCCAGGCTGTAGGCGCCGCGCCAGAGGTGGATGTCCACGTCGGCGACGTGCCCGTGGTAATCGCCCATGCGGTCCATCCTGCGATTCAGGTAATCCTTGACCACGTAGGGCAGGGCCAGCCGCGCCACCATCAGCAGCGCAACGATGGCCAGCACGACGATCAGCGTGCGGCGGGCAACGTGTCTCATGCGCGCTCCTGGCAGCCCAGTCCGCCTTGAAGTCTAGGCGGGCGAGTGTAAGCGTCGCGTCCAAGGTGACGCTGTCAGCGGGCGGCCTGCTCCGGGCCCGAGGTCACCGAGGTATGGCCGTGCTCGCAGCGGAAGGTGAACACGTAGTCGAGGCTGAAGGGCTTGGCCTCGGTGTCCACCGGATGGCTGGTGCCGTCCGCGTTGGCGGCCCAGCGGGTGATCGTGAGCGGGGTGTAGCGCCAGCCCCGCACGGCCTGCCGCACTGCCTGGGCGAAGGCCTGCTGGGCCGGCGGCGGACTCATCCGCACTTCGTCCACGCTTCCTTGCATGCCGACGATCACCCTTGCCGGCAGTTCGACCCGCTCAGGGCATGTGGCGAGCATGGCCTCGGGGTAGACGGGCGCCTGGTGCGCCTCGAGCGTGGCGCCCATGGCGACCTGTCCCATCGCAAGGTCGTAGTGCGCCAGACCGGTATCGTCCGCGACGCGATAACTGGCCGAGCCGAGGCCGGGCCCGGCCGACGGTTTCTGCGCGGTGTGGGCACAGCCGGCCAGCAGGACGGCGGCAGCGGGCAGGGTGATCGCACGGATCATGCTCGGTCCTTCCTGGATGACGCGGAACAGCCTGGCGGGCGGGACCGCAAGCACCAAATCTACCGCGGGCAGTGCTTCCCCGCCTCCCCCCGCCAGAGGATCGCGTGAGGGCCCGGCGCGCAGGAAACCGCCCGTCGCGGAGCGGTCTCCCACGCCAACCTTCTACCCGGTCCTCGATGAGGGATGGACAGCAAGCCGACTGCACAAAAAAAACGCCGGCGCGAGGGCCGGAGTTCCTTTCAGGCCCTGGCGGCCCGTCAGTGCTTGAGGTTCCTGCGCAGGCGCTCGAGCGCCTGCAGCTGGGTCAGCGCTGCGACCAGCTTGGCCTGTGCCTCGGCCACGTCGATGTCCTCGGAGCGGTTGGCCAGGGCTTCCTCGGCTTCCTTCTTGGCGGCCAGCGCGGCGGCCTCGTCGATCTCCTCGGAGCGCACGGCCGTGTCGGCCAGCACGGTGACCGCGTGCGGCTGCACCTCCAGGATGCCGCCGCCGGTGATCGAGATGTCGACCTTCTCGCCGCCGGCCTCGGTCACGACGACCTTGCCCGGCTTCAGGCGGGTGATCAGCGGGGCGTGGCGGGGCGTGATGCCCAGTTCGCCCTGGTCGCCGGTGGCGACGACCATCGTGGCTTCGCCCGAGTAGATCGCGGCTTCGGCGCTGACGACTTCGACGCGGATGGTGGTGGTCATGGGTTGTCTCGCTTTGCTCGACGGGATTCGGGTGTCGGGATTTGGGATTCGTCAGACCGAGCGGGCTTCGCTTTTACGAATCCCGAATCCCGAATGCCGAATCCCGGACGGCCGCTTAAGCGGCATTCTTTGCCGACATCTCCTCGCCCTTCTTGATCGCCTCGTCGATGCCGCCGACCATGTAGAACGCCTGCTCCGGCAGGTGGTCGACGTCGCCGTCCACGATCATCTTGAAGCCGCGGATGGTCTCAGCCAGCGACACGTACTTGCCCGGCGCGCCGGTGAACACTTCCGCCACGTGGAACGGCTGGCTGAAGAAGCGCTCGCACTTGCGCGCGCGCGACACGACCTGCTTGTCTTCCTCGGACAGCTCGTCCATGCCCAGGATCGCGATGATGTCCTTGAGTTCCTTGTAGCGCTGCAGCGTGCCCTGCACGCGGCGGGCGACGTCGTAGTGCTCGGCGCCGATCACGTTCGGATCGAGCTGGCGGCTGGTCGAATCCAGCGGATCCACCGCCGGGTAGATACCGAGCGCGGCGATGTTGCGCGACAGCACCACGGTCGCGTCCAGATGCGCGAAGGTGGTCGCCGGCGACGGGTCGGTCAGGTCGTCCGCAGGCACGTACACGGCCTGGATCGAGGTGATCGAACCGGTCTTGGTGGAGGTGATGCGCTCCTGCAGCACGCCCATTTCCTCGGCCAGGGTCGGCTGGTAGCCCACCGCCGACGGCATGCGGCCGAGCAGCGCGGACACCTCAGTACCGGCCAAGGTGTAGCGGTAGATGTTGTCGACGAACAGCAGCACGTCCTTGCCCTTGCCGGACGCATCCTTCTGGTCGCGGAAGTACTCGGCCATGGTCAGGCCGGTCAGCGCCACGCGCAGGCGGTTGCCCGGCGGCTCGTTCATCTGGCCGTAGACCATCGCCACCTTCGACTCGGGCAGGTTGTCGAGCTTCACGACGCCCGCGTCCTGCATCTCGTGGTAGAAGTCGTTGCCCTCGCGGGTACGCTCGCCCACGCCGGCGAACACCGACAGGCCCGAGTGCTGGGTCGCGATGTTGTTGATCAGCTCCAGCATGTTCACCGTCTTGCCCACGCCGGCGCCGCCGAACAGGCCGACCTTGCCGCCCTTGGCGAACGGGCACACCAGGTCGATCACCTTGATGCCGGTTTCCAGCAGCTCATTGGCCGCGGCCTGCTCGTCGTAGCTCGGCGCCTCACGGTGGATGACCCAGTGGTCCTCGGCGTTGATCGGGCCAACCTCGTCGATCGGGTTGCCCAGCACGTCCATGATGCGGCCGAGGGTGGCGCTGCCGACCGGCACCTTGATGCCTTCGCCGGTGTTGTGCGCGACCAGGCCGCGACGCAGGCCTTCGGTGGAGCCCAGTGCGATGGTACGGACGACGCCGTCGCCCAGCACCTGCTGGACCTCCAGCGTGATGTCCATGCCGTCGATCTTCAGTGCGTCGTACACCTGCGGCACCTGATCGCGCGCGAACTCGACGTCGATGACCGCGCCGATGATCTGAACAACTTTGCCCTGGCTCATTTGTGGTAGCTCCACTCGTAATTTGTATTCGGGTACGGGAATGGGGAATCGTGAATCGGAAATCGTCAAAGCGCGTCGCGCGGCTCTTTCGATTCCCTATTTGCTATTGACCATTCCCGGGAGAATCAGACCGCCGCCGCGCCGCCGACGATTTCGGAAATTTCCTGCGTGATCGCCGCCTGGCGCGCCTTGTTGTAGCTCAGGGTCAGTTCGGCGATGACCTTGTTGGCGTTGTCCGAGGCGCTCTTCATCGCGACCATGCGTGCGGCGTGCTCGCTGGCGAGGTTCTCCAGCACGCCCTGGTACACCACCGACTCCACGTAGCGGCCGAGCACGTGCTCGAGCACCGCGGCGGCGTCGGGTTCATAGATGTAATCCCAGTCGTGGGTCTGCTCCAGCGTGATGCCGGCGTACGCCGACTCGCCGGCCTGCTGGTGCGCGGCCAGTTCGGCGGCCACCAGCGGCAGCGGCAGCAGCGCGTCGACCATCGGCTTCTGCGTCATGGTGTTGACGAAGTCGTTGTAGGCCAGGAACACGCGGTCCAGGTTGTTGCCCGCGTAGGCGTCGAGCACGACCTTGATCACGCCGACCAGCTGCTCGAGCTTGGGCCGCTCGCCCAGGTGGCTGACGCTGCCGACCAGGTTGACGCCCTTGATGCGGCGGAAGAACTGGATCGCCTTCTGGCCGATCGCCACCACGTCGACCTGCACGCCCTTGTCCTGCCACTCGCGCACGGCGGGAAGGATGCGGCGGAACAGGTTGGAGTTCAGGCCGCCGCACAGGCCGCGGTCGGTGGAGATCACGATGAAGGCCACGCGCGCGACGTTCTCGCGCTCGACCAGGAACGGATGCTTGAAGTCCGTGTTGGCCTGGGCCACGTGGGCGATCACCCGGCGCATCATCCGCGCATACGGACGCGAGGCCTTCATCAGGTCCTGCGCCTTGCGGATCTTCGAGGCCGAGACCATCTCGAGCGCACGCGTCACCTTGCGCATGTTCTGCGTGCTCTTGATCTTGGTTTTGATTTCGCGTCCGCTTGCCATGTGTCTCGCTCGCTATGCTCGCTCGGGGATTCGGGATTGGAGATTCGGGATTCGCAGAAGCTGGGGTTCGAGGCTCTTCCGAATCACGAATCCCGACTCCCGAATCCCGGCTTCCTCACCAACTACCCGTCTTCTTGTACTCGTCCAGGCCGCTCTTGAAGACGCCCTCGATCTCGCCGTTCCAGTCGCCGGTGGCGACGATCTTCTTCATCAGTTCCTCGTGGTTCTGATGGAAGAAGGCGTGCAGGCCACGCTCGAAATCCAGCACCTTGGCGACCGGCAGGTCGTCCAGGTAGCCCTTCTCGGCGGCGTACACCGACAGCGCGAGCTCGGCGATCGACAGCGGCGCGTACTGCTTCTGCTTCATCAGCTCGGTCACGCGCTGGCCGCGGTCGAGCTGGGCGCGGGTGGCCGGGTCCAGGTCCGAGGCGAACTGCGCGAACGCGGCCAGCTCGCGGAACTGCGCCAGCGACAGCTTCACGCCGCCGGAGAGCTTCTTGACGATCTTGGTCTGCGCTGCGCCACCCACGCGCGACACCGAGATACCGGCGTTCACGGCCGGACGGATGCCGGCGTTGAACAGGTCGGTCTCCAGGAAGATCTGGCCGTCGGTGATCGAGATCACGTTGGTGGGCACGAAGGCGGACACGTCGCCGGCCTGGGTCTCGATGATCGGCAGCGCGGTGAGCGAACCGGTCTTGCCCTTGACCTCGCCGTTGGTCTCCTTCTCGACGTAGGCCTCGTTGACGCGCGCGGCGCGCTCGAGCAGGCGCGAGTGCAGGTAGAACACGTCGCCCGGGTAGGCTTCGCGGCCCGGCGGGCGCTTGAGCAGCAGCGAGATCTGGCGGTAGGCCACGGCCTGCTTGGACAGGTCGTCGTACACGATCAGCGCGTCTTCGCCGCGATCGCGGAAGTACTCGCCCATGGCGCAGCCCGAATACGGCGCGATGTACTGCAGCGCGGCCGATTCGGAGGCCGAGGCGACGACGACGATGGTGTTGGCCAACGCGCCGTTCTCTTCGAGCTTGCGCACCACGTTGGCGATCGACGAGCGCTTCTGCCCGATCGCGACGTAGATGCTGTAGATGCCCGAATCCTTCTGGTTGATGATCGCGTCGATCGCCACCGCGGTCTTGCCGGTCTGGCGGTCGCCGATGATCAGCTCGCGCTGGCCGCGGCCGATCGGGATCATCGAGTCGATCGCCTTGTAGCCGGTCTGCACCGGCTGGTCGACCGACTTGCGCCAGACCACGCCCGGCGCGACCTTCTCGATCGGCGAGGTCTTCTTCGCATTGATCGGACCCTTGCCGTCGATCGGGTTGCCCAGCGCGTCGACGACGCGGCCGAGCATTTCAGGGCCGACCGGCACTTCGAGAATGCGGCCGGTGGTCTTGGCGGTGTCGCCTTCCTTCAGGTGCTGGAATTCACCGAGCACCACGGCGCCGACCGAGTCGCGCTCGAGGTTCAGCGCGAGCGCGAAGGCGTTGCCCGGCAGTTCGATCATTTCGCCCTGCATCACGTCGGCCAGGCCGTGGATGCGCACGATGCCGTCGGACACGCTGATGATGGTGCCTTCGTTGCGGGCCTCAGCGCCGAGCTTGAACTGCTCGATGCGGCTCTTGATCAGTTCGCTGATCTCGGACGGGTTCAGAGTGGTGCTGGACATGGTCGCTTTCCTGAATTTGGGAATGCTTTTTCAAGCGTCCGACCCCATGGCCGGCGTGCTCTTCGATGTTTACTCAGCGCCGGCTGACCGGCGCTGCCTCGCGGCCCGCAAGCCGCGCTTGAATCAACTTGCCAGCGCAGAGGCCAGGCGCTGCAGGCGACCGCGCGCGGAGCCGTCGATCACCTCGTTGCCGGTATCGATCACCACGCCGCCGAGCAGCGCGGGGTCGACCCGGGTCTCCAGCTCGATCTCGCGCTTGAAGCGGCGCTTGAGGGAGGTCTTCAACTGCTCGGCCTGGGCGGCATCCAGCGCCATCGCGCTGGTCACCTTGACCTTCAGCTGCGAGCCGGCCTCGCGCTTGTGTTCCTCGTACAGCTCGGCCACTTCCGGCAGCAGCGCCAGGCGCCGCTGTTCGGCCAGCGTCTTGAGGAACTGCGCGAAGGCGGTATCCGTGCCCATGCCCTGCGGCAAGTGCAGCGCCACCAGCTGCGCCGGCTGCACGCGCGGGTCGCCGACCAGCGCGGCCACGCGCGGGTCCTTCGCCACCGAAGCGGCGAAGGCGAACGCCTGCGACCATTCGCCGAGCGTGCCGGCCTCGTGCGCCAGCTCGAAAGCGGCGCGCGCGTACGGACGGGCGAGGGTGATTGCCTGGGCCATGGTTTCTAGACCTCGGCCGCGAGCTGGTCGAGCAACGCCTTGTGCGCGGCCGGATCGATCTCGCGCTGCACGATCTTGGCGGCGCCCTGTACGGCGAGCGCGCCGACCTTCTCGCGCAACTCCTCGCGGGCACGCTGGGCCATCGAGGCGATGTCGTCCTGCGCGCTGGCCTTCAGGCGGTTGATCTCGGTGATCGCGTCGGCACGGGCCTTGTCCAGGATCTGGTTGGCCTGCTGCTGGGCGCGGTCGATGATCTCCGCCGCCTGCTGGCGCGCCACCTTGATCTCGGCGGCGACCTTGCTGTCGGCATCGCGCAGCTCGGCGCGGGCGCGCTCGGCGGCGTCCAGACCCTCGGCGATCTTGAGCTGGCGCTCTTCGATGGCCTTGTTGATGTGCGGCCAGATGAACTGGACGGTGAACCAGATCAGGATCGCGAAGGCGATCATTTCGCCGATCAAGGTCGCGTTGAAATCCATCGCTGCGTTACCTGTAAATGCGGGGTGGTACGGTTACGGGCGCCGGTGCGACGCCCGTAGGGGAACGGCGCCCGGGGCGCCGTCGGACGGCTTAGCCGGCGGCGTTCAGGGCCGACAGCAGCGGGTTGGCCACCGCGAAGTACATCGCCAGCGCCACGCCGATCAGGAACGCCGCGTCGATCAGGCCGGCGAGCAGGAACATGCGGCCCTGCAGCAGCGGCACCAGTTCCGGCTGGCGGGCAGCGGCTTCCAGGAACTTCGAACCCATGACGCCGATACCGATACAGGCGCCAAGGGCGCCCAGGCCGATGATGAGGCCCAGCGCGATGGCGGTGAAACCCTGGATTTGCGCGATTTGAACGATAGCTTCCACGACGATCTCCTCAGAAAGAAAAGCTTATGTGTTTCGGTTGGACGTTGTTCGAAAAGACGGACAGCAAATCAGTGGTGATCGTGAGCCATCGAGATGTACACGACGGTCAGCACCATGAAGATGAAGGCCTGGATCGAAATGATCAGGATGTGGAAGATGCCCCACACGGTGTAGCCGATGATGCCCATGCCATACAGCGCCCAGCTGCCGGCGGTGAACAGCCCGGCAATCAGCATGAACACGAGCTCGCCGGCGTACATGTTGCCGAACAGTCGCATCGCCAGGCTCACCGGCTTGGAGAGCAGCTCGACCAGGTTCAGCGCGAAATTGGGGATCCACAGCAGCGGGTGCTTGCCGAACGGCGCGGTGAACATCTCGTGCATGTAGCCGCTGAAGCCCTTGGCCTTGAAGCTGTAGAAGATGATCAGCAGCAGCACCGTCAGCGACATCGCGAAGGTCATGTTGATGTCGGCGGTGGGCACGGCACGGAAGTGGCCGATGCCGAACTTTTCGGTGATCCAGGGCAACAGGTCGACCGGCAGCAGGTCCATCGCGTTCATCAGGAACACCCAGACGAACACCGTCAGCGCCAACGGACCAAGGATGCGACGGTCGCCATGGAACACGTCCTTGACCTGGCCGTCGACGAACTCGAGCACGATCTCGACAAACGCCTGGCCCTTGCCCGGCACGCCCGCGGTCGCCTTGCGGGCCTTGAGCCAGAACCAGAGGCAGAACAGCAGACCGAGCACCAGCGACACGGTGACCGAGTCGATGTGCACCGCCCAGAAGCCTTCCGGACTCGTGTGCGGAGTCAGGTGCTTGAGGTGGTGGGAGATGTATTCGGTAAGACCGCCCTGCGGCTCGCTTGCCATGTGTCAACCCTTGAATCGAAACGCCAGCAGATGAACCGCGTAAGCAGCCGCCAGCCCCGTAATGGCGGCCAGCGGCGGCAGTTTCAGTTTGATCAGGATCACGCCCATCCCTCCGATGACCGCGATCCACTTGAGGATCATGCCCACCAGCAGACGCCCCAGCGCCATGCCCGCCCCGTGCATCCCGGCGAAGGCCCGCGCGCCAAGCAGCGCGTTGCCCAGCGCCACAACCAGGGCGCCTGCAAGGGCCGCCAAGGCTTCGCGGCGCCCCTGCATCAGGAAGACGAGACCGACCAGCGCCGCCACGACGACCTGCCACATCACGATGCGCAGGACCAGGCGACGACCGGAGGCAATACTGTTGAGCACGTGTGTTCCCGCGCGGCTTCGCACCAGGCGTCACCCTTGCAGCTGCGGGCCACGATCCAATCCGCAAAAGTATATCAGCCGGCCTTTTGCAGGGACAAGCCGCAAGTACGCGACATCCTGTCGTACCGGCGCTCGCGTTCACTTTGGATGCGGCGCAGGTTCTTGATGGAGGCGGACAAAAAAAGGGCCGGACAGCAAGTCCGGCCCTGGGAATGCGTCCCGGCGGGGAGGGATGGGGACGCGGGCAGAAGCCCTTATCGGGCAGCTGCCTTGCGCCCGCCGGCGGCGGTCGCGGCAACCGCGTCGTTGGCGGCGGCGAGTGGCTGCACCAGCGCGCCGAGCGACTCGGCGGTCTGACGGCCCACGGCCGCAAGGCTCTGGGTCAGCGCAACTGCCTGCTCGGCCTGCACGCGACCCAGCGCCACGCCCTTGTCCCACAGGCCGCGAAGCGCCTCGGGGTCGCGCGCGTCGCCGGCGGCGAGCAGAAAATCGGTCGCGGAGCGCGACTGCTGCTCCAACGCACCCAGCTGCAGGCCAGCGGCCTGCCCCAAACCCTGCAGCACCAGCGCCTGCGCCTTGAAGGCGTTATCGGCGAACTGCCGGGCGTAGGCAAATACTTCGAAATCGAACGGCTTGGTCATGGCTTGTCCCTCGCGGGAGTGTGGGAATGGAACAAGCCTAGCAAGATATTTTGTGCAGTGCAACAAGACGTGCTGTTACGTTCTCCCACATCCCGTATCACTCGATGGCGCAGTGCGTCAGATCAGAAGCTGTCCCGTCCGCAGGTGGCGCCGGACGTACAGGTCTCGTGCACCACGACGCGAGCCAGGCCAGGCAGCCGCGGCTCCAGGCGCCGGAAGATCCAGCGCGCCAGCATTTCGCTGGTCGGGTTCTCCAGCCCCTCGATCTCGTTGAGATAGTGGTGATCCAGCTGCTCGAACAGTGGCGCGAACGCAGCCTTGACGTCAGCGAAGTCCATCAGCCAGCCCATCGCCGGGTCCGGCTCGCCTTCCACGTGGATCTCGATGCGGAACGAATGCCCGTGCAGCCGCGCACACTTGTGCCCGGCCGGCACGTTGGGCAGCCGGTGGGCCGCTTCGATCTGGAAGACTTTATGGATATGCATGGCGGACGATTGTATTCCGCTCCCGGCCAGGCCCGGGCGACGAACAGGAGAGAACGGGAGGAAAACACCGCGCCGCAGGCGCGTGGTGGCTATGGGTGGACTCGAACCACCGACCCCAGCATTATGAGTGCTGTGCTCTAACCGGCTGAGCTACATAGCCATGGGGCGTCGCCGGCGCCGTGCGCCAACGGAGCCCGGCAGTGTAATCGGGGGCCCGGACCGGTTCAAGCCTCTTCGCTTTCCAGCGCGGCGCGCGCTAAGGTTGGAGCCCGGCTTAAGGCCGCTGCAGGCGCGGCACGCGGGCTCGAGGAGGCGACATGATCGACGCGGATGGTTATCGCCCGAACGTAGGCATCGTGCTGCTGAATGGGGAAGGCCGCCTGTTCTGGGCCCGCCGGGTCAACCACGATGGCTGGCAGTTCCCGCAGGGCGGCATGCGCAGCGACGAGACGCCGCTGGAGGCCATGTACCGCGAACTGGCCGAGGAAACCGGACTGCTTCCCGAACACGTCGAGGTCGTCGCCAGCACCCGCGGCTGGTTGCGCTATCGCCTGCCCAACCGTTACGTACGCCACCACCAGCGCCCGACCTGCATCGGCCAGAAGCAGGTCTGGTTCCTGTTGCGCCTGGTCGGCGGCGAGGACGCGCTCAGGCTCGACGCCTGCGACAAGCCGGAATTCGACATCTGGCGCTGGGTCGATTTCTGGTATCCGGCGGTGCACGTGGTCAGCTTCAAGCGGCAGGTCTACGAACGGGCGCTGCGCCACTTCGCACCATTGGTGGAGGAGCTGCTGAGTGTCCAGCTGGGCGCCCAGCCTCGCAGCACCGAAGGCGCCCGGCCGGGCAACCGCGCGGTTGCCTGAACGCCGGGCGGAACCTGTTTGACAATCATTCGCATTCGCGCTGGAATGCGCGGCATGTACATCTGCCTCTGCAACGCCGTGACCGACGGCGACATCCGCCGCGCCGTCGCCGATGGCGTGCGCACGTTCGACGAATTGCAGGCGCGCACCGGCTGCTCGGACTGCTGCGGCTGCTGCGAGCCCGAGGCGCGTGCCACGCTGGACGCCGCGCTGGCGCAGGTGGCGTTCCCGTTGCCGCTGGTCACCGCCTGACCCGCCGCACGCGGACCCCGAACCGCAACCATTCGCGTTTCTCCCCGCGGGCGGCCAAGTCCGTATAGTCACCGGTCGGCCCCGCACCGGAGACTTCCCATGAAAGGCGACGCCAAGGTCATCGAGTACCTCAACAAGGTGCTCTACAACGAGCTGACCGCGATCAACCAGTACTTCCTGCATTACCGCATGTTCAAGGACTGGGCCTACGGCGAGCTGGCCGAGCACGAGTACAAGGAATCGATCGAGGAGATGAAGCATGCCGATCGTCTGATCGAGCGCATCCTGTTCCTCGACGGCCTGCCGAATCTGCAGCACCTTGGCAAGCTTCGCATCGGCGAGAACGTGCTCGAGTGCATCCAGGGCGATCTCGACCTCGAGCTCGCCGCCGCCATCGACCTGCGCGCGGCGATCGCGCACAGCGAAGGCATCGCCGACTACATCAGCCGCGACCTGTTCAAGACCATCCTGCACGACGAGGAAGAGCACATCGACTGGCTCGAGACCCAGCTCAACCTGGTCAAGGACATCGGCGCCGAGCGCTACCTGCAGAGCAAGATGGGCAGCTGACCGGTCGCCCCCATCCCTTGCAGGAACCGGCCGCACAAAGCGTGCGGCCGTTCCTTGACGCTCTCGTCACGCTGCGGCTATACCGGTCACCCCAGCAGTGCCGGATTTCCACATGGCTTCACGCCCGCCCCCGCGCTTCGTCGTGCGCCCGCACGACGACGCCAGCCAGCGCCGCCGCCGCCGGTTGTGGCTGGGTGCCGCCTGGCTGGCCAGCCTGCTGCTGACCGGGGCCGTGGTGGGCGTGCTGGCCTGGCGCACCACGCCAGCGGCAGTCGACCATCGCGAAGCGAGGGAGCTGGCCGCGCAGAACGAACAGCTCAAGCAGCAGATCGCCAACCTCAGGCGCGCGCAACAGGTCACCGACATCGCGACCAAGGCGCTTCGCGGCACGCTCACCGAGCGCGATGAGGAAATCAACGGGCTGCGTGCGGACCTTGGCTTCTACTCGCGCCTGGTCGGCGGCAATGCCCAGCGCGAGGGCCTCAAGGTGCAGGAAGTGCAGCTGCGCCCGGTGAGCGGCTCGCATGCCTGGAACCTGGCGCTCAGCCTGACCCAGAACGCCAAGCGCGGCAGCGACGTCAGCGGCAGCGTCACGCTCAGCGTCGAAGGCGTGCGCGGCGACAAGGTGGTGGCGCTGGACTGGTCGCAACTGGGCGACGCCGCGCAGCAGGACGGCCTGCCCTTCCGCTTCCGCTATTTCCAGCAGCTGCATGCCACGTTCATGTTGCCGGCCGATTTCAAGCCGACGCGGCTGCGCATCCGTGTCAAACCCGAGGACGGCGACGCCGTCGACCGTGCCGTGGCATGGAACGACGCCTTGTCCGGCAACCTCACCACGATCGAAGGGGGAAACTGACCATGTTCAACCGACGCCGCACTGACCGCGCCGACGGCAGCAACGACACCAGCCTTGTCGCCCGGGGCACGGTGATCCGCGGCGACCTGCGTTTCAGCGGGGCGCTGCACCTGGACGGCCGCATCGAGGGCGCCGTGCTTGCCGAGGGCGAGGATGCCGTGTTCACGGTAAGCGAGTACGGCCAGGTGCAGGGCGACATCCACGTGCCGCATGTGATCGTCAACGGCTCCGTGCAGGGCGACATCCATGCCGGGGAACGGCTGGAACTGGCCCCGCTGGCGCGCATCACCGGCGACGTGCACTACCGCACGCTGGAGATGGCCGGCGGCGCGCAGGTGAACGGACGCATGAGTCACCGCGTCGAACCGGTGGCGCGGGAACTGCCCTCGCCGGCGCAGCCGGACGCCGAACTGGACGAGGCCGTGCCGGCCTGACATCGGGCAATCAGGAAGCCGACACCCGCAGGCGTTATCCTTGAGATCACGCCCCCGCAACCGCACATCGGTCCCATGGAAACCCTCGTTTCGATCCCCGACTACCGCCAGGCCAACGCGCCGCTGGTTTTCACCGAAGCCGCCGCGCGCAAGGTGCACGAACTGATCGTCGAAGAAGGCAATCCCGCGCTGAAGCTGCGCGTCTACATCTCCGGTGGCGGCTGCTCGGGCTTCCAGTACGGCTTCACCTTCGACGAAGCCCGGGCCGAGGACGACTTCGCGCTCGATCGCGAGGGGGTCACCCTGCTGGTCGATCCGCTGTCGCTGCAGTACCTCGCCGGGGCCGAGATCGACTACGCGGAAAGCCTTTCCGGAGCGCAGTTCGTGATCCGCAACCCCAACGCCAAGACCACCTGCGGCTGCGGTTCCTCGTTCTCCACCTGAGCCGCATGGCCGTGCCCGTCACCAACATTTTCGCGGGCCTGAGCCTGGTGCTCGATCGCATGGCCGAGCACCGCGACCACGAGGCGTGGATCGCCGAGCAATCCTGCTGTACGCAGGCGCGCTACCTGGTGCTGGATCCTTCCGGCGAGAGCTACCTGCGGCGCGAGGCCGAGCGCCTGCGCTGGCTGGGCGAAGCCGAGCGCCGCGAGCTGTTCGCCGACGTGCCGGCCAGTCTGCTCGGCATCGCCGAAGGCTGCCCCCATTTCCTGATCGCGCTGGACGAGGCGCGCCTGGCCGAAGCACTCGAGGACCGCCTCGCCGCCCGCCGCATCGGCCTGCGCGAAGCCGGCCTGCGCCTGCCCGCCGCGGAGGCGGGACTGTTCGCCTATGCCAAGGGCCTGGCGCACTGGCAGCGCGAGACGCGCTTCTGCAGCGGCTGCGGCGCGCCACTGGAGCGGGTCGCCGCCGGTCATCGCCTGCGTTGTACCAGTGCGGCCTGCGGCCGGCTCCACTTTCCGCGCACCGACGCGGCGATCATCGCCATCGTCGAGTACGAGGGCGCCTGCCTGCTCGGGCGCCAGGCGAGCTGGCCGGAGGGTCGCTGGTCGGCGCTTGCCGGCTTCGTCGAACCGGGCGAATCGCTGGAGGACGCCGTGCGCCGCGAGGTGGCCGAGGAGGCCGGCGTGCGGGTGGGCGAGGTGCAGTACCACTCCTCGCAGCCATGGCCGCTGCCCGCGTCGCTGATGGTCGGCTTCCTCGCCCAGGCGCTCGACCCGTCGATCGACCTGCGCGACGGCGAGCTGGAGGAAGCGCGTTGGTTCACGCCCGCGCAGATCGTGGAAGGCCTGGCCGATGGCAGCTTCGCCACGCCCACGCGACTGTCGGTGTCCTACCAGTTGCTGGCGCACTGGCTGCGCGAGCGCGCGGAGCTCGAACTCGACAGCCTCGTCAGCCGGTAGGGGCGTCCTCGGCGCGACGGCGGTGCCTTGCGCCTGGCGGTGACGTCCCAAGGCGCTGCTGCAGGTGATCGGAGGCGCTTGCCCTAGAATGACCGGGCATTCGAAGGAGTTTCCCGATGGCCCTCAGCCTGCTCGCCGCCCTCATCGCCCTCGGCCTGCTGCACCTGTTGCCGCAGTTGAGCCAGTGGCGCGGCGATCGCGTGTTCCGCGGCTGGGTGAGGCAGCTGGACGATACCGCCGGCCGGGGACGCGTGCTGCTGACGCTGGTGGTGCCGGCCGTGCTCTGCCTGCTGCTGGCCGAACTGCTCGGCCACCTGGCGCTGGGCGGCTTCCTGCAGTTGGCGTTCGCCGTGGTGGTCCTGCTCTACGGACTCGGACCGCACGCCTTCGAGGCGGATCTGGAAGCGATCCTGCATGCACCCGATGCGGTCGCCCGCGAGGCGGCCGCGCAGCGCCTGGCCGAGCCGGGCGGGCAGGTCGCCTGGAGGGCGCACGCGCTGGGCGAGGCGGTGGCGCTCGCCGCGTTGCGGCGCCGCTTCGGGGTGCTGTTCTGGTTCTTCGTGCTGGGCCCGGCCGGCGCCTTGCTCTACCGGCTGGCGCAGACGCTGGGCCGCGACGACACGCTGGCGCTCGATGCCGCCAGCCGCAGCCACGCGCGCTATGTCGCCAATGCGCTGGACTGGCTGCCCGCACAGTTGCTGGTGTTCACCCTGGCCCTGGTCGGCCACTGGGACGCGGTGATGTCCGCCTGGCACCGCTGGCGCCTGCACGCATCGCCAACCAGCTGGTACACCGAGGGCCCCGGTTTTCTCGCGACGGCGGCCTGCGCCGACATCGAGGTGGAGATCGAGGCGGGCGACGGCTACGCCGAGGAGCGCAGCGATCCGCTGGTGGAGCTGCGCCGCATGCGCAGCGCGTTCCTGCGCGCGCTGCTGGCGTGGCTCAGTGTCGTCGCGCTGGTCGTGCTTGGCGGCTGGCTCACCTGACCACTCCCGCGAGCCCGCCGGCGGGCCGTGGCTGCCTGCCGCCACACGCGGAGGAGCATTGCCCGCCAAAGGGTTGCCGCGACGAGAAGAACCCTAGGCCAGCGTGCCGCGAAGTTCGCGCACGCGCGCTTCGAGCGCATCCAGTCGCAGCCGTTCCGGCATCACCGGCGCATCGACCACCAGCTCCACCCGCGCGCGGAAACGTCGCGGCAGGCGCGCCCGTCCCAGCCGCGTGTCGCGCCGGCTCCACACGCTGCCCCAGAGGCCGCGCAGGGCCATCGGCACCACCGGCACCTGGCGCCGTTCGAGGATGCGCAGCACGCCCGGCCGAAACGGCCCGACACTGCCGTCACGGGTGAGTCCGCCCTCGGGAAAGATGCACACCACTTCGCCGGCGGCGAGCGCCTGGTCGATGGCCTCGTAGGCCGCCGCCAGCACGGCGGGGTCTTCCTTCTGGCCGGCGATTGGAATGGCCTTGGCGGTGCGGAAGACGAAACGCAGCAGCGGGATGTCGAAGATCCGGTAGTACATGACGAAGCGCGCGGGACGGCGCAGGTTCGCCATCAGCAGCAGCGGGTCCATGAAGCTCACGTGGTTGCACACCAGCAGCGCCGGCCCCTCCTCCGGCACGTGGCGCATGCCCTCCACGCGCACCCGGTAGAGCGTGTTCACCAGCACCCAGGTGACGAAGCGCATCGGGAACTCGGGCACCAGCGTGAAGATGTACGCCGCCACCAGCACATTGAGCAGCGCCGCACCGAGGAAGGTCTCGACCGCGTCGAACCCGAGCGCACCGAGCCCCAGGCCGAAGCCCGCCGCCAGCACGATCAGCAGCGCGTTGACGATGTTGTTGCCCGCAATCACGCGCGAGAGCTGCTCGCGCGGCGCGCGTGCCTGCACGAACGCGAACAGTGGCACCACGTAGAAGCCGGCGAACACGCCGATCAGGGTGAGGTCCAGCGCCACGCGCCAGCTGCCCGCGGCGCGCAGGAAGGCCAGCCAGTCCAGTCCCTGCGCCAGCGCCGCGCCGTGCCGCGCGAAGTAGAGGTCCACCCCGAACACCGTGAGGCCGAACGCGCCAAGCGGCACCAGTCCGATCTCCACCCGCTTGCCGGACATGCGCTCGCACAGCAGCGCGCCCAGGCCGGTGCCGATCGAGAACAGGGTCAGCACGAGCGTATTGACCGACCCGTCGCCGCCCAGCGTCTCGCGCGTGTAGTTGGGCAACTGCGCGATCAGCACGGTGCCGAAGAACCAGAACCAGGAGATTCCCAGCACCGCGTTCCACACCGCGCGGTCGCGCCGCACGATGCCCAGCACGCGTGCGGTCTCGCTTATCGGGTTCCAGTCGAGTTTCAGGTCCGGCGCCGTCGCCGGCGCCGGCGGGATGCGTCGACTGGCCAGATAGCCGACCGCCGCCACCGCGATCGTCGCGGCCGAGGCCAGCCATGGGCCGGCGCCCGCCACCAGCATCAGCGAGTTGCCGGCGATCATGCCGATCAGCATGGCCAGTTGCGTGCCCATCTCGACCAGCCCGTTGCCGCCAACCAGTTCGGCGGGCTGGAGCGCCTGCGGCAGGATCGCGTACTTGATCGGCCCGAACGTGGTCGAGTGCAGCCCCATCAGGAACAGCACCACCAGCAGCAGCGTCGTGTCGTGCGTGTGGAAGCCGATCGCCGCCAACGCCATCGCGCCGATCTCGAACAGCTTCACCGCGCGGATGATGCGCGTCTTCTCGTACTTCTCCGCCAGCTGCCCGGCGGTGGCCGAGAACAGGAAGAAGGGCAGGATGAACAGCGCCGGCGCCAGGTTGGTGTAGAGCGAGACGCTGTTGTCGTCCAGGCCCATCTGGAACGCCACCAGCATCACCATCGCGTTGCGGAAGGCGTTGTCGTTGAACGCGCCCAGCGCCTGGGTCCAGAAGAACGGCGCGAAGCGGCGCTGGCCGAGCAGGGCGAATTGGCTCATGCGGGTCCTGGGCGGGGAGCTGGCGCTAGCCTAGCGTGAAAGCGGCTCCGGGCCAGCGCGTCGTTGCGGGGCCGGCACCGATGGGCATACCTTCAGCGCGCGGAAGGTGCCGCCGGGGGGCGGGCCCGCTGGAGACGCATGGCAGCGAGGCCTTCCGCGGCGCTCACGGCGCCCGCCTACCTGGCGCCTGCGTTGAGAGGGGAACACGATGGACATGAGCCGGAGATATCTGGTCTGGTCGCTGTGCTACGCCGCCCTCGGCATGGGGCTAGGCATATACATGGCTGCCTCGCACGAGCATGGGCAACTGGTGACGCACGCCCATGTGCTGCTGGTCGGTTTCGTGCTTTCGCTGGTCTACGGGGTCATCCACCGGCTGTGGCTGGACGCGCCGCGCCGGGCGCTGGCAATGACCCAGTTCGTGCTGCACCAGCTGTCGGCCATCGTGCTGCTGGCCGGCCTGTTCCTGCTCTACGGCGGCAAGGCCGGCGAGGAAACGCTGGAGCCGCTGCTCGGTATCGGCTCGATCGGCGTGCTGCTGGGCATGCTGCTGATGCTCTACATGGTGGTGCGTGCGGGCAGCTCGCGCAGTGCGGAACCGGGCGCGGCCAGTCGGGCGGCCGTCTGAACGGACCCCGCCGCCCGGCAGCGCCGGGCGGCGGGCGTTTTGCCGGGGCAACGCACGGTGGCGGCGCGCGGCCGCGTTGATCAGCTCCCCCGCCGCAGCGCCCGGTGCGCGATGTCGCGGCGACAGAACGCGCCGTTGAAATGGATCTTGGATACCGCCTCGTAGGCGTGTTCGCGCGCGGCGGCGAGGTCGTTGCCCAGCGCACAGACGGTCAGCACGCGGCCGCCGGCAGTGGCCGCGTGCCCCTGCTCGTCGAGCTTCGTCCCGGCGTGGAACACCTTCACCGTGGGATCGAACACGGCATCGAGGCCGCCGATCGGATCGCCGCTGCGCACGCGGCCGGGGTAACCCTCGGCGGCGACCACGACGCCGATCGACGGGCGGCTGTCCCACTGCGCCCGGGTGTGGTGCAGCTCGCCGTCCAGCGCGGCCTCGATCAGTTCGACCAGGTCGGACTTCAGGCGCAACATGATCGGCTGCGTTTCCGGATCGCCGAAGCGCACGTTGAACTCGATGACCTTCGGCGCGCCGGCCTTGTCGATCATCAGTCCCGCGTAGAGGAAGCCGATGAACGGCGCGCCCTCGGCAGCCATCCCGCGCAGGGTCGGCTCGATCACTTCCTTGAGGATGCGCTGCTCGACCGCGGGCGTGACCACCGGTGCCGGCGAGTAGGCGCCCATGCCACCGGTGTTGGGTCCCAGGTCGCCCTCGTCGCGGCGCTTGTGATCCTGGCTGGAGGCCATGGGCAGCGCGTGGCTACCGTCGCTCATCACGATGTAGCTGGCTTCCTCGCCATCGAGGAACTCCTCGACCACCACCCGTGCCGAGGCGTTGCCGAACGCATGGCCGCCCAGCATGTCGTGCAGAGCCTGCTCGGCATCGGCCAGGGTCAGTGCCACCACCACGCCCTTGCCGGCGGCCAGGCCGTCGGCCTTGATCACGATCGGCGCACCGTGCTGGCGCACGTAGGCGATCGCGGCGTTGAGCTCGTTGAACACCGCGTAGCGCGCGGTCGGGATGTTGTGCCGGAGCAGGAAGTCCTTGGCGAAGGCCTTGGAACCCTCCAGCTGCGCGGCGATCGCGCGCGGCCCGAAGATGCGCAGCCCCGCGGCGCGGAACCGGTCGACCACGCCGGCGACCAGCGGTACCTCGGGACCGACCAGGGTGAGTTCCACCTTCTCGGCCTTGGCCAGCTTGAGCAGCCCGTCGAGGTCGTGCATCGCCACCTCGGCATTGCGCACGCCACGCTCGCGCGCGGTGCCGGCGTTGCCCGGAGCGACAATCACCTCGCTGACCCGCGGCGACTGCTTGAGCTTCCACGCCAGCGCGTGCTCGCGCCCGCCGCTGCCGATCACCAGAACCTTCATGCGCTCTCCGGAACGTAAGGATGCGCCCCGCGGCGCAGGCGCGCATTGTAGCGGTGCCGACGCGGGCCTTCCGAAAAACCGGGGCGTGCCTCACCCGTCGTGCGGCGCGGAGGCTGGCCCGGAACCGGACCTATGCGTGCGCGTGGTGGCGTGCGAGCAGCTCGAGCAGCGCGGCGCGCGGCAGCTTGCCGGTCTCGTTGCGCGGCAGCACGGCGACCTTCAGCAGCGGGCGCGGCAGGAATACCGGGTCGATCGCCCGGCGCAGCGCGTCGAGGATCGCGTGTTCGTCCAGCCCCGGCGCCACCGCCAGGGCGGCGATGCGATGCACGCCGAGCGCGTCGCCGCCGTCGAGCTGGAACACCACCCCGTCCTCCACGCCCGGTATGGCCAGCAGGCGACGGGTGAGATCGCCGAGCGAAGCGCGCTTGCCGGCGATTTCCAGCATGTCCGCCTGGCGTCCGCGCAGGCGGAAGGTACGGCCGTCGGCGGACAGGCTGACGATGTCGGCCAGCAGCCGCGCCGCCTCCAGCTGAGGCGCGACGACCTGGGTACCGTCGGGCTGCGGGTGCAGGTGGACGTCCGGATAGAGCGCCCAATCCGCTTCACGCGTGGTGCGGCGGCTGGCGAATACGCAGGTTTCGGTGGAGCCGAACACTTCCAGCAACGGTGCACCGAAGCGCTCTTCGGCCGCCTGCGCCAGTTCGGTGGGCATCGGCGCGGTGGCCGACACCATCGCCGCCAGCGGTGGCAGCGCGATACCCGATTCGACCAGCGCGCGCAGGTGGACCGGGGTGGTGACAAGCACGCGCGGCTCCGGCACCCCGGCCAGCGCCGAGGCGACGTCGGCCGGGAAGAATGGCCGCCCCGCGTGCACGCCGACGCCGCCCAGCAGCGGCAACAGCACGCTCATCTCCATACCGTACATGTGCTGCGGTGGCACCGTGGCAATCACTCCGAAGCGATCGCCGACCGCCGACCGCAGCATCGAGAGATTGCCCGCGTTGCTCGCGTGGAAGCTGCGCCAGGTCTTGAAATTGGCAGTGGGCACGCCGGTGGAACCGGAGGTGTAGCCGATCGCCACCACCTGGTCCGCCGGGATCTGCGGCCAGCTCTCGACCTCGCCGTCCAGCGGCGCCGCCGACAGCGCCGGTAGCCGGTGGTAGCCGGTGGGCGCCGGATCGAGCGCCTGCTCGCCCAGTGCGTAGCAGCCCGGATGCGCGGCCATCACCTCGTCGACCGCCTGCGGCGCGCGCGAGGAGGGCAGCAGGTTGGTCTGGCCCCGCAGCACGATGGCGCAGAAGGCCACCAGGAAGGCGTAGCGGTCTTCGCACAGGTTCACTGCGGCGCCGGCGCAGGGCAGCGTGGCCGCCACCTGGCGCACGTGGCCCAGGAACTGGGCGGCGCTCACCGGTGCGCCGTCGCGCCAGGCCAGCACGCGCGCGGGCGTGTCCGCATGCAGCAGCGCCAGGCGCTGCGGCGCCTCGCGCTGGAAAGTGTCGTAAACGATGGCCAAGCCGCTTATCTCCCAGTTCGCCATGCGCCAGACGCACACAGCATGGCGACCGGCCGTTGCAAGCCGGCGTGAAGCACGCGCGTGCTGCTGTCCCGCCACGGGCCGGTCCGCAGCCCTCGGCGCCCCCCTGGACGCTCAGGGGCGGATGATAGCGCCGGTGAGGGCATCGCGGATCACGGTAGGGCGCTCCTGGCCGCCCAGCGGGGCGTCGAGCACGCCGTCCAGCGCGTCGCCGAAGTAGTCCACCACCTGCTGCGCGCTGCGTGCCGGCGGCGAGCCGTGCGGGTTGGCGCTGGTCGACACCAGCGCACCGCCCCATGCGCGGCACAGTGCGGCGGCCGGCCCATGGGCGGTCACCCGCAGCGCGATACCCGCGTGCGCGCCGGCGACCCAGGCCGGCACTTCGGCGGTGCGCGGGAAGATCCAGGTGTTCGGGCCGGGCCAGCTGGCCTTCACCTGTGCCAGCACCCCGGCCGGCACACGGCCCAGGTCGATGTAAGGCTCGACCTGGGCGAAATCGGCCGCGATCAGCAGCACGCCCTGGGTGGGTGGACGCTGCTTGAGGGCGAACAGGCGCTCGAACGCGGCCTGGTCGCGCGGATCGCAGCCAAGGCCATAGACAGCCTCGGTCGGGTAAGCCAGCACGCCGCCACGGCGCATCAGCGCGGCCGCGGCATCGCATTCGGCCAGGCTGAAGCGGCGGGTCATCGTCAGGATCCGGCGCTCTGCTTTGCCGCCGCCTTCTTCGTGGCCGCTTTCTTGGTGGCCGTCTTCTTGGCTGTCGTCTTCTTGGCTGTCGTCTTCTTGGTTGCCGTCTTCTTGGTGGCCGTCTTCTTCGCGGTGGCCTTGGTGGCCGCGGCCTTCTTCGCAGCCGGCGCCTTCTTCGCGTCGGCCTGCCTGGCCGTGGTCTTGCGCGCGAAGCGGCCCTTCTTGGCCGGCGCGGCGGCCAGCAGTTCCAGGCACTGCGCCTCGGTCAGGTCCTTCGGTTCGATGTCCTTGGGAATGCGTGCGTTCTTCTCGCCATCGGTGATGTACGGACCGTAGCGGCCGTTGAGCACCTGCACGCCGTTGCCGAAGTCGGCGATGACGCGGTTGGCCAGCATCTCCAGCTTCTCGCGCACGATCTGCAGCGCGCGCGGCAGCTCGATGGTGTACGGATCGTCCTCGGCCTTGAGCGAGGCATAGGTGCTGCCCTGCTTCACGAACGGACCGAAGCGGCCGATGCCCACGCTCACCTCCTCGCCCGTTTCGGTCGTGCCGAGCTGGCGCGGCAGCTTGAACAGCTCCATCGCCTCCTCGAGCGTGAGGGTGTGCATGCTCTGACCGGGGCGCAGGGAGGCGAACTGCAGCTTCTCGTCGGTGTCCTTGTCGCCGATCTGCGCGTACGGCCCGTAACGGCCCAGCCGCACCGAGACCGGCTTGCCGCTCTTGGGATCGATGCCCAGTTCGCGCGCGCCGGTCGCCTCGCTGCGGTCGACCGACTCGGTCTTCTCCTCGACCTGGGTCTTGAACGGTTGCCAGAAGCGCTCCATCAGCGGCACCCAGGCTTCCTCGCCGCGGCTGACCGCGTCCAGTTCGTCCTCGAGCTTCGCGGTGAAGTCGTAATCGACGTACTTGTTGAAGTGCTGGGTGAGGAACTTGCCCACGGCGCGACCGACGTCGGTCGGCTTGAAGCGGCGGTTCTCCAGGAACACGTACTCGCGGTTCTGCAGCACCTGGATGATGCTTGCGTAGGTGGACGGGCGGCCGATCCCGTATTCCTCCAGCGCCTTGACCAGGCTGGCCTCCGAGTAGCGCGGCGGCGGTTCGGTGAAGTGCTGGTCGGCCAGGATGTCGGCCAGCGCCACCTGCTCGCCCTTGGCCAGTCGCGGCAGGCGACGGCCTTCCTCATCGTCCTCGGCGCTCTTCTGGTCGCGGCCTTCCTCGTACACGGCGAGGAAGCCGGGGTCGACCACGGTGGTACCGGTGGCGCGGAACGCGGCCGGGCCACCGGCGGCATGCGGCAGTTCGAAGTCCACCGACACGGTGTTGAGGGTGGCGTGGATCATCTGGCAGGCGACCGTACGCTTCCAGACCAGCTCGTACAGCTTGCGCTGCTCGTCGTTGAGGAAGGCGGCGACCTGGCGCGGCGTGCGCATGGCCGAGGTCGGGCGGATCGCCTCGTGCGCTTCCTGCGCGTTCTTGGACTTGGTGCGGTAGACCTGCACGCCGTCGGGCAACGCCTCGCGCCCGAAATCGCGGGCGATCAGCGCGCGCAGCTCGTCGGTCGCCTCGCTGGACAGCGCCGTGGAGTCGGTACGCATGTAGGTGATCAGGCCGACGTTGCCCTCGCTGCCGAGGCTGACGCCCTCGTAGAGGCCCTGGGCGACCTTCATCGTGCGGCTGGTGGAGAAGCCGAGCTTGCGCGCGGCTTCCTGCTGCAGGGTCGAGGTGGTGAACGGCGCCGCCGGACGGCGCTTGCGTTCCTTCGAGGTGACCTCGCTGACGGTCAGCCGGCCGTGCGCGGCGTCCTTCAGCGCGCCGCGCGCGGCCATCGCATCGGCCTCGTTGGTGAGGTCGAACTGCTCGAACTTCTTGCCGTTGAGCCGGGTCAGCCGGGCGCCGAAGTCGCCCTCGGCATGCTTGAGCTTCGCCTCGACCGTCCAGTACTCGCGGGCGACGAAGGCTTCGATCTCCTCCTCGCGCTCGACGATCATGCGCAGCGCCGGGCTCTGCACGCGGCCGGCAGACAGCCCGCGCTGCACCTTGCGCCACAGCACCGGCGAAAGGTTGAAACCGACCAGGTAGTCCAGCGCGCGGCGCGCCTGCTGTGCGTCGACCATGTCGTGCGAAAGGTCGCGCGGCGAGGCGACCGCCGCCTTGATCGCCTTGGGCGTGATCTCGGAGAACACCACCCGGTGCATGCGCTTGCCTTCGGTCAGGCCGCGCTCCTTGAGGATCTCGCTGATGTGCCAGGAGATCGCCTCGCCTTCGCGATCCAAGTCGGTCGCCAGGTAGATGTCGTCGGCGGCCTTGGCTGCCCTGGCAATGGCGTCGACGTGCTTTTCGTTGCGCTCGATGACTTCGTACTTCATGGCGAAGCCGTTGTCCGGATCCACCGCGCCCTCCTTGGGCTTCAGGTCGCGCACGTGGCCGTAGGAGGCAAGCACCTGGAAGTCGTTGCCGAGGTATTTGTTGATCGTCTTGGCCTTGGCGGGCGATTCGACGATGAGGAGGTTTTTGGCCATGGGGCGGGGGGTTCCGGAAACGTCCGTGCCGCCGGTCTGGCGGGCACACTCTTTATTAGTTGAGCCATGCGCTCGCCGGAACTGTCAAGCCGGATCGCGTGAAACCGCGATGCGGCGCGGTTTTCGCCGTCGATGGCCGGTGGCGCGGGCGGCGCCTGCCGGTCAGGGCACGCACTGGTAGCGGTTGCCGGGCAGGCTTTCCACCTGGCCCTCCAGCTCCAGCATCAGCAACATGGAGGACAATGCGGCCGGCGCCAGGCCGGTGCGGGTCGACAGCTCGTCCAGCGTGGCCGGATCGTGGCCCAGTGCCTCGCGCAGGCGGCCGTGTGCCGGGTCGGCCGGCGGCGTGGCGGGCGTTCCGGGCACCGGCGTCTTCGGCACCGGACCGTCGGCCAGCCGCGCAGCCAGCGCCATGCCCAGTGCGCGCGCCGCCGGCGCCAGCGCCTCGATCAGCTCGGCCGGCTCCTCCACCAGACGCACCCCCTCCCGGATCAGCCGGTGGCAGCCGCGCGCCAGCGGGTTGTCCACCGAGCCGGGCAGGGCGAAGACCTCGCGACCCTGTTCGCCGGCCAGCCGCGCGGTGATCAGCGAACCGGACTTCAAGCCCGCCTCGATCACCAGCGTGCCCAGCGACAACCCGGCGATCAGGCGGTTGCGGCGGGGGAAGTGGTCCGCCCGCGGTGCCGTGCCGGGCGGAAACTCGCTGACCACGGCACCACGGGCCGCAATCGCCTGCGCCAGTGCCTGGTGCTTGCGCGGGTAGACGCGGTCGGGGCCGGTGCCGACTACGGCGATCGTGGGCGCATGGGTCGCCAGCGCAGCGGCGTGGGCGGCGCCATCGACGCCATCGGCCATGCCGCTGGTGATCACGAAGCCGCCCTGGGCGAGGGCCGTGGCGAAGCGGCGCGCATGTGCCAGGCCACCAGCGGTGGCGCCACGCGCGCCGACGATGGCCACCTGAGGATGCAGCAGCAGCGACGAATCGCCGGCGACGAACAGTGCCGCCGGCGGCTGCGGGATATGCCCGAGCAGCGGAGGGAAGTCGGCATCGGTGCAGCAGAGCAGGCGATGGCCGGGCATCGCGAGCCAGGCCAGGTCCGCCGCCAGGCGCGCCTCGTCCGGACGTTTGAGCCAGGCCCCGGCGGCGTCGCCAAGGCTCGCCGGCACGCGCCGCAATTCGGCCAGCACGATCTCGATGTCGCCGGTCGCCGCCAGGCGCTCGCGCAGTGCGGCCAGGCCCAGGCCGGGGGTGCGCAACAGGGTCAGCCAGGCACGAAGTGCATCCGTGTCACTCATCCGGCCAGTGTAGGTCGGCCCCGACGAAAAACGGCGCGGCCGAGGCCACGCCGTCGTGTCGGATAACCCCGAAGCGGTGGTTAGTCGGGCATCACCAGGCGATCGCCGCGATGCACCGGCCGCAGGCCGTCCATCACCAGACCGTAGCTCACGCGGTCAAAGGTGCGGAACACCATCACGTGGCCGACGAACTCGTCCGGCAGCGTCACATGCTCGCCACTGCCACGGCTCCAGCTGCTGCTGGCGACGTCGTCGTGGATGGTCTGGCCGGGCTGGAACAGGGCGAAGGTCTGGCCGTTGTCCACGCCGTCCTTCGCACCGATCGACAGCGCGACCACCTGGCGTCGGCCGGCCGCGTCCATGGCATCGGCGAACGCGATCACGCGGGCGTTGTCCGGGATCGACTGCGGGGCGTGCGGGTAGTAGTAGGGATCGTAGGCCGGGCCATCCAGCGGCAGCACGCGGTCGCCGCTGCGGATTTCCTGGGTGGCGTCGAGCAGCAGCATGGTGGAGGGGTCGCCTCCGCGCAGCACTTCGGCGGTGCCGATCACGCTGACTTCCACGCCCAGCGACTCGCCCTTGCCGTAGTGGCCGTCGTCGCGGAAATCCTCTTCCCACGGCGTCTTCATCATCGACACGTCGTTGTCGAGGGTGTGGCCGACGACCTCTTCCGTGGTGTTGTCGCCGTCGCCGGCGGCAAAGCTGCGGAAGGTGTGGGTCGGGCGCACGATCGCGAAGCGCTGGCCGGGCTCGGCCTTCAGGCCGCGCACGTACAGGTTCTGGCCGACCGCGCCGCGCAGGCGCGCTTCCTCGAAACCTACGACGTAGGGCGAGGACTTGACCTCGTCGGCGTCCATCACGCGCATGTCCTTGAGGAACAGGCGCAGCTCGTCCAGCGGGATCGCCGGCACGGCCTCGGCCTCGCGGTGCGCGCTCGGCTCGAGCTTGAGCCGCGGCCCGTTGATGAAGGACAGGTTGAGCACGTCGCCCGGGTAGATCAGGTGCGGATTGCGCACCTGCGGGTTGGCCTGCCAGATCTCCGGCCACAGCCACGGCTTGGAAAGGAATTTGGCCGAAATGTCCCACAGCGTGTCGCCGCGGCGCACGGTGTAGGTATCGGGGTGATCGGCGCGCAACTGGGCACCGGCGGCGTACACGGCCACGGTGACCAGCATGCCGGCCAGCAGCCCGATGGACTTCTTGATCATATGCTCAGATTCCCCTACCCCCGAGGCTCGGGCGAGTGTAACCGAAAGGTGAAGGCCCGCAACCGGGAGCAGTTGGCAAAATCGCCTGCCGCACGGGAGCTTGCCGCCGTACAATGAGGCCCATTCTAGTTTGCGCCGGGGCTTCGGTTACGCCGATTCGCCCGCATCTTCGACGGCGCCCGAGGTATCTCACATGTCCGTACTTTCGATCCTTGAATTTCCCGACCCGCGCCTGCGCACCCAGGCCGCGCCGGTGACCGCGTTCGACGCCGAGCTGAAGCAGTTCGTCGCCGACATGTTCCAGACCATGTACGCCGCCAACGGCGTGGGCCTGGCCGCGACCCAGGTCAACGTGCACAAACGCGTGCTGGTGGCCGACATGAGCGACGAACGCAACCAGCCGCTGGCGCTGATCAATGCGCAGATCGTGGGCAAGGAAGGCAGCCAGGTGTACCAGGAAGGTTGCCTGTCCTTTCCCGGCATCTATGCCGACGTCACCCGTGCGCTGAAGGTCACGGTCAAGGCGCAGGACGCGGACGGCAAGGAGATCACGGTCGAGGCCGAGGGTCCGCTGGCGGTGTGCATCCAGCACGAGCTGGACCACCTGGCCGGCAAGGTGTTCGTCGACTATCTCTCGCCGCTGAAGCGCAACATGCTGCTCAAGCGCATGGAGAAGCAGCGCAAGCAGGCGGCCAGCGCTTGAGGGTCGTCTTCGCCGGCACGCCGGAGTTTTCCGTCCCCTGCCTGGAAGCCTGCCTCGCCAGCGGCGCGCAGGTGGTGGCCGTCTACACCCAGCCCGATCGCCCTGCCGGCCGCGGCCGCAAGCTCGCGCCCAGTCCGGTCAAGCAGGCGGCGCTGGACGCCGGCCTGCCCGTCGAACAGCCCGAGACGCTGAAGTCGGCCGAGGCCCAGGCCACGCTGGCCGCCTACGCGCCGGACCTGATGGTGGTGGTCGCCTATGGGCTGATCCTTCCGCGCAAGGTGCTGGCGATCCCGACCCTGGGTTGCTGGAACGTGCATGCCAGCCTGCTGCCGCGCTGGCGCGGCGCGGCCCCCATCCAGCGCGCCATCCTCGCCGGCGATGCCGAGAGCGGCGTCGACCTGATGCGCATGGAAGCGGGCCTGGACACCGGCCCGGTGTTGCTGGAAAAGCGCACGCCGATCGGTCCGGACGACACCGGCGGCACGCTGCACGACCGGCTGTCGATGCTGGGGGCCGAAGTGCTCGCCGAAGGCCTGCGCCGCACGCTGGCCGGCGAGGTACTGGACGCCACGTGCCAGCCGGATGACGGCGTGACGTACGCGCACAAGCTGGACAAGGCCGAGGCGAAGCTGGACTTCACGCGGCCGGCGATCGAACTGGAACGCACCGTGCGCGCATTCGATCCTTGGCCGGTCGCCGAGGGTGCAATCGCCGGCGAGAGCGTGCGGATCTGGGCCGCGCGCGCCATCGAGCGCCAGCATGGCGCGGCGCCCGGCCAGGTGGTCGCCGTCAGCCGCGACGGGATCGACCTGGCCTGCGGCGAGGGTGCGCTACGCGTGACCGCGGTGCAGCGCCCCGGTGGCAAGCGCATCAGTGCGGCCGACTACCTCAACGCCCGCCCGGAACTGCGGGGGGCTTCCAAGTGAACGCGCGGTTGCTCCCTCTCCCCGTCGGGGAGAGGGCTGGGCTGAGGGACCAAGGCTTGCGCAGATGCGCAGCCAGCGCGTGGCGAGCCTTTGCGCGACAGACGAGGCGCGGCGCTTGGGCCGGAAACGTTTCGGGCGAGCCCCAGCCCCTCACCCCAACCCTCTCCCCGACGGGGAGAGGGAGCAGAAGTGGCGGTTCCTTGAGCGTTGTGGGCGAGCCCGTCTCCCGCGACGGCAGTTGGCGAGGAGCGAGCTGGTGGCCATGACCGATACCCGCGCCCTGGCCGCCATCGCACTGGCCGAGATCGCCCTGCGCGGCACCTCGCTGCGCGAGGCGATGGAACGCCACGCGCCCAAGCTCGCCGACCCGCGTGACCGTGCCCTGCTGATGGCCCTGCTCAGCGAAGGTGCGCGCTGGTGGCTGCGCTTCGACCCGGCGCTCGACCGTCTGCTCGAGCAACCGCTGCGCCGCAAGGAGCCGCAGGTCCATGCCCTGCTGGTGCTGGGGCTGGTGCAGCTGGAGGTCCTCCAGCTGCAGGATTACGCCGCGGTCGCCGCCACCGTCGAGGCCACCCGTGCGCTGAAGCGCCCGCGTCTGGCCGGACTCGTGAACGCCGTGCTGCGCCGCTGGCAGCGCGAACGAACGGACCTGCTGGCCGTGCTCGATGCGGCGCCGGCGACCCGTCACGCGCATCCGGCCTGGCTGGCCGCGGCGATCGCCCGCGACTGGCCGGCCCGGTCCGACGCGGTGCTTGCCGCCGACAACATCGAACCGCCGTTGATGCTGCGCGCCAACCGTCACCGCACGACGCGCGAGGCGCTGCTCGAACGCCTGCACGCGGGCGGCCAGGCGGCCCAGGCGCATCCCTGGCTCGACGATGCGATCGTGTTGCCGCACAGCGGCGATGTCACCCGCCTGCCGGGCTTCGCCGAGGGCCTGTTCGCGGTGCAGGACGGTGCCGCCCAGGTCGCCGCCGACCTGCTCGACGCCCGACCGGGCCAGCGCGTGCTCGATGCCTGCGCCGCGCCTGGCGGCAAGGCCTGCCACCTGCTCGAACGCACCGACCTGGCCCTGACCGCACTGGATTCGGACCCTTCCCGCCTGCGTCGGATCGGCCAGAACCTCGACCGCCTCGGCCTGCACGCGAACCTCGTTGCGGGCGATGCCGCCGAGCCGTCCGCCTGGTGGGACGGGCAGCCCTACGACCGCATCCTCATCGACGCACCCTGCTCGGCCACCGGCGTGCTCCGACGCCGACCCGACGTGCGGCTGCATCGTCGCGAGAGCGACATCCCCACGCTGGCCGCACTGCAGCAGCGCATCCTCGCTGCGCTCTGGCCGTTGCTCAGGCCGGGCGGCAAGCTGGTCTATGCCACCTGTTCGCTGCTGCGCGCAGAGAACGAGGTGGCGATACAGACCCTGCTCGCCCATGCGGCCGACGCACGCTCGCTGCCGGTCACCCTGGCGGTGGGCCAGCCCGCCGCGGTCGGCTGGCAGATCCTGCCCGGCGATGGCGACCTGGACGGCATGTACTATGCCGTGCTCGAAAAGCAGTAGCGGCTCAGCGCCAGGTAAGCCCAGCCCGGTTACAACGTCTGCTGTTCCGCACGGATCGCCGCATGCCCCTTGCCCACGCCTCGCCACACGACCGCCGCCGCTTCTGGCTGTTGATGCTGATCGCCCTGGTGGTGATCGGCGCCGGCATCGGCATGCGTGACCCCTGGCCTTCGGACGAGCCGCGCTTCACGCTGGCCGCCAAGCAGATGGTCGAAGGCGGCGACTGGCTGTTCCCGCACCGGGGCAGCGAGCTCTATGCCGACAAGCCGCCCGTGCTGATGTGGACCGAGGCGGCCAGCTTCGAAATCGTGCGCAACTGGCGGATCGCCTTCCTGCTGCCCTCGCTGTTGGCCGCGCTCGGCAGCCTGGCCCTGGTCTACGACCTCGGCCGGCGGCTGTGGAACCGGCAGACAGGCCTCTACGCGGCCGCCGGCCTGCTGCTGGCGTTCCAGTTCGTCTACCAGGTCAAGCGCGCGCAGATCGATCCACTGGTGATGTTCCTGATCACCGCCGGCAATTGGGGCCTGCTGCGGCACATGCTGCTGGGGCCCGACTGGCGGGCGTACTGGCTGGGCTGCTTCTGTGCGGGGCTGGGCGTGATCACCAAGGGCGTAGGCTTCCTGCCGCTGCTGCTGCTGGTTCCCTACGTGTTCGCGGTGCGCCGCGGCTGGAACGGCGTGGCCCGGATGGGCCGCGGCCAGGCCATGCGCTGGTGGCTGGGCCTGCTCGCCGTGCTGGCGGCGATCGCGCTGTGGCTGGTGCCGATGCTGCTGGCGGCCCGCGCGCATACGGAGAACCCGGCGTACGCCGCCTACGTGCGCGACATCCTGTTTCACCAGACGGCCGACCGCTACGCCAACTCGTGGGGTCACATCCACTCGCCGCTCTACTACCTGCCGATCGTGCTGTTCAGCTGGTTGCCGCTGTCGCTGACCTATCCGGGCACGCTGCCGCGCTGGTGGCGCGCGCTGAAGGCGAAGGACGCGCGGCTGATGCTGCCGCTGGCCTGGGTTGCGCTGGTGCTGGTGTTCTTTTCCATTCCGGCGGGCAAGCGCGACGTCTACATCCTGCCGGCGCTGCCGATGGTCGCGCTGGCCAGCGCGCCCTGGGTCGGCGAGCTGCTGCAGACACGCTGGCTGCGCGCGGCGGGGCTGGCCTTCATCGGGCTGCTGGGCACGCTGCTGCTGGTGGCAGGTGTGTATGCGCTCATCGCGCATCCGCCGTTCGCCACGCAGTGGGCCGCCCGGCGCGGCTTCGACGATGGCGCGCAGGCCCTGTTCGGCTGGCTGGCCGCGATCGGCGCAACCCAGCTGGCGCTGGTCGCCGTGCTGCGCCTGCGCGGCGCCGCATGGGCGGTGTGCGGCGGCATGGCCGCGCTGTGGCTGGGCTGGAGCCTCGGCATCGCGCCGCGGCTCAACGATTCGAGTTCCGCCGCCGGCCTGATGGCCAAGGTGCGTGCGCAGATGACGCCGGGCGACGAGGTCGGCCTGGTCGCATGGAAGGAACAGAACCTGCTCATGCTCGACCGCCCGGCAAAGGACTTCGGTTTCACCCGGCCGTGGACGCGGCAGTACGCCGACGCGGTCGCCTGGCAGGCGGCCGATCCGGCGCACCGCTGGCTGTTCGTGCAGGAGCCGGCCATGGGCGCGTGCGTGCGCCGCGACCGCGCCATCGACCTGGGCCACGCCAACCGCCGTGAGTGGTGGCTGTTCAAGGCCGATGCGGTGATCCCCGGCTGTGTGCCCGATGCTTCCGCCGAGGCGGCCGACGCCAGGGTGCCCGAATGAGCGCGCGCAGCCGCGACGTGATGCAGGTCCACCAGGAACGCGTACCCGCCACCTGGCATGCATGGCCTGACTGGACCCTCTCGGCGCTGGTAGCGCTGATGCCGCTGTCCTTTTCGGTGGAACCGGACGTCAAGGCGCTGCCGGCCGCATTGCTGTTCCTCTGTGGCCTGGGCCTGCTCTGGCGCGCGCCGGTGCGCCAAGCCTATCGCGCCGCCGCCACGGTGGTGGTCGCCGCGGTGCTGCTGATCGCACTGGAGACGGTCAACGTGCTCTGGCACGGGCTGGGCTGGCGACCGCTGGACCATACCGCCCACGTGCTGCTGTACGTGGTGGTGGCGGCGGTGTTCGCACGGCCGCTGTGCATGCCGGTGGTGTGGTCCGGCTTCAGCCTGACCGCCATCGTGCTGGGCGCGGTGTGCCTGGTGCAGCATTACTGGCTGGGCGTGGAACGCGCCTATGGGCTCAACGGGGGCGACTCGAGCGCGATCGAATGCGCCACGCTGTTGCTCGGACTGGCGCTGATGGCGCTGGTGCAGTGGCTGCGCGCCCGGGCGGGCAGCTGGCGCTGGTGGCTGCATGGCGCCGGCATGGCCTTCGGCATGTATGGCGCGCTGCTGACGCAGAGCCGCGGTCCGTTGCTGGCCTTCGTGCCGGCGTTCCTGCTGGTGCTCCTGGTCCAGGCGCGCCGCACCCGCCGCTGGCGCTGGTGCCTGGCGCTCGGCGGCGTGGTCTGCCTGGGTGGCGCGATCGCTACCGCCACGCTGCACGGCGCCATGCTGGGCCGCTTCACCACCATCCAGCAGGAGGTCGCCGGCTTCGACCAGGGTGACCCCGACGGCTCGGTCGGCGAGCGCCTGGAGATGTGGCGCACTGCGCTGCGCGCCTTCGGCGAGCATCCGCTGGCGGGCGTCGGCGTGGACCAGTATGCGCGCTACGCGCAGGCCGAGATCGCCGCCGGCCGCAGTGACGCGTCGATCGCCCGCTACAACCAGCCGCACAACGAATACCTGCGCGCGCTGGCAACCGGTGGCCTGCCCCTGCTGTTGGCGGTGCTGGCCGTGTTCGTGCTGGCCCTGCGCTATTTCACCCGTTGGATGCGCGACGACGACGACGCGGTTGCCGCGACCGCCACCGCCGGCCTGGCGATCGCCTTGCTGTACTTGCTGTGCGCGCTGGGCGAGAGCGTGTTCTATCGCGTGATGTCGCAGTCGTTCTTCTTTTTCCTGGTGCTCGGGCTGGCCGTTCGCGTGGGCTATCTGGCGAACCGGCCACTGCGCGAAGCGCCGACCGCACCCTAGAATACCGGCATGGTCACCCTGCCTCTCACCCTCGTCGTCATCACCCACAACGAGGCCGAGAACATCGCGCGCTGCCTGGACAGCGTGCCGTTCGCGGCGGAGAAGCTGGTGATCGATTCGGGCAGCGACGACGACACCGTGGCCATCGCGCAGGGGCACGGTGCGCGCGTGGTGCACCAGGACTGGCTGGGGTTCGGGCCGCAGCGCAATTTCGCCAGCGGGCAGTGCGCGCATGACTGGATCCTGGTACTGGACGCCGACGAATGGCTGTCGCCGGCACTGGCCGCCGAGCTGGAACGCCGGCTGCCCGCGCTGATGGCCGGGCCCACGCCGGCGGCCTGGCTGCGCCGGCGCACCGTCTACATGGGCCGGCCGATGCGCTGGTACCGTCCCGCGGTGGGCGAGAAGATGGCGCGCCTGTACCACCGCGACCGCGCGCGCTGGACCGATGCGCGGGTGCACGAATCGCTGCGCTTCGAAGGCAGCGCACCCACCTTCGACGCGTCCTTCGAGCACGCCAACAACCCCACGCTCGTGCACAAGCAGCTCAAGGTGCTGCGCTACGCCGAGCTCAAGTGCCGCGACTGGCTGGACAAGGGCAAGCCGGCGCGCATGTGGCAGGCGCCATTCGTCTACCTGCTCGCCTTCGCCAAGGACTACCTGTTCCGGCTCGCCTTCCTCGATGGCTGGCGCGGCTTCATGATCGCGCAGACCGCGGCGAGCTACGCGCTGTACAAGCGCATGCGCTACTACGAGATGGTGCACAACCGCGCCTCGGTCGAGCGCGCGGGCGCGGCGCTCAGGCGCCACGGCCTGGACCGCTGACCGCCCACCCGAGACCGTGATACCCCCATGCAGACATCCTCCAAGCGCCACTACCTGCTCTACGGTTCCGAGCGCTACGCGCTGGCGATCCTGCGCCCCCTGCAGGCGGCCATCCGCGCGCGCGGCGACGAGGCGGCCTGGTTCTTCGACGGCCCCGGCGCGCAGGACCTGGGCGCGGACGAACGGCTGTTGAGCGTGGAGGAGGTCCGCCGCTGGAATCCGGTCGCCGTGCTGACGCCCGGCAACCACCTGCCGCACTTCTTCCCGGGCGTGAAGGTGGAGGTCTTCCACGGGTTCGATGCGGGCAAGCCGCGGCACATCTACATACGCGGCTTCTTCGACCTGTATTGCACCACCGGCCCGCGCGACACGGCGCAGTTCCAGGCGCTGGCGGACCAGTTGGGCCATTTCAGCGTCGCGGAGACCGGCTGGCCCAAGCTCGATCCCTTCCTCAGGGAAATCGCCGGTCCATTGCCGCCGGTGCGCCAGCCACCGGTGATTCTCTACCATTCCACTTTCTCGCCCTCCTGGAGCGCGGCCGAAACCTTGTACGAGGAGGTCAGGCGACTGTCGCGCGATGGCCGCTGGCGTTGGATCGTCACCTTCCATCCCAAGATGAGCCCGGAGACCGTCGCCAGGTACAAGGCGCTGGAGAACGAGTTCCTCACCTTTGCCGAGAACGACAACATCCTGGAGCTGTTCCCGCAGGTCGACATGATGTGCTCGGACACCTCCTCGGCGCTCAACGAATTCCTGCTGACCGGCAAGCCGGTGGTGACGTTCAGGAACCGTCGGCCAGGGCCGCAGCTGATCGATATCGACGATGCCGCGCAGTTCGAACCGGCCATCGAGCGGGCGTTGGCACGGCCGCCCGAGCTGATGGCCGCGATTCGCGCCTATGCGGACGCGATCCACCCCTATCGCGACGGCCACGCGAGCGAGCGCGTGCTCGCCGCGATCGACGGCTTCGTCGCCGCAGGCGGGCGCAACCGCAGGCGCAAACCGCTCAATCTCTGGCGCAAGTTCAAGCTGCGTCGACGCATCGGCTACTGGGGACCGGCGCGCCTGCCCCGATAGCCGACGGCCGCGATGGCGGCGTGCCGCTAGAATGGCCTCTCCCCATCGTGAGCCTGCCCGTGCCGCCCAACGCCTACAGCCGAACCGAACACCTGCGCGCCCTCTGGCCCTGGCTGCCGTTGTGGGCAATGGCGGCGCTGCTGGCGATCTTCTCGCACGGGCCGATGCCGCTGTATTCGACCCGCACGCTGGCGGTGGCCTGGGAGATGTGGAACCACGGCCACTGGCTGGTGCCCTTCAACAACGGCGCGCCCTACAGCGAGAAGGCACCGCTGTTGTTCTGGATGATCCACGCCGGCTGGTTCGCCTTCGGCGTGAGCGACGTGTGGCCGCGCGTGCTGGAGGTGATCTTCGGCGGCAGCCAGCTGGTACTGGTCGCGGCACTGGCGCGGCGGCTGTTCCCGGATCGTCCGTGGGTGACGCGCGCGGCGCCCTGGATGCTGCTGGCGCTGGGTTACGCCTTCCTGTTCGGCCTGCAGATCATGTACGACGTGCTGCTGGCGGTATGGGCGCTGGCCGCGCTGCTTTGCCTGACCCGCACGCCCGCGCGCGACGAACCACGCTGGTGGCTGTTCGGCCTCTGCCTGGGCCTGGGGCTGCTGACCAAGGGGCCGGTGATGGCGCTGCACGTGGTGTTCCCATGGCTGCTTGGGCCACTCTGGAACGACTGGGCCAACCAGCATCGCGCCCGCTGGTACGGCCGCGGTCTGCTCGGCTTCCTGCTCGGTTTCGCCATACTGCTGGCGTGGGCGTTGCCGGCCGGGTTCACTGGCGGCGAAGCCTACCGGCAGCGGCTGTTCTTCACCCAGACGGCCGGCCGCGTGGTGAACGCGTTCGATCATGCGCGTCCGCTGTGGTGGTACGTGCTCGCGCTGCCGGTGCTGATGTTTCCGTTCAGCGGCTGGCCGCGCGCGTGGGTGGCGCTCGCCTCGCTGCGCCGTCCGCTGGACGCCGGCATGCGCTTCGCGCTGTGCTGGGTGGTGCCGGTGTTCGTCACCTTCTCGCTGATCAGCGGCAAGCAGCTTTACTACCCGCTGCCGGAGTTCGCCGGGGCGGTACTGCTGCTGGCCGGCGCGATCGCGCTGCTGCGCGAGCGGCGTCCCGCGCTGGCCTATAACGGCTGGCTGGGCACCTGGCCGCTGGCGCTGGGCGGCATCCTCTTCGGCGTGTTCCTGTTCATGCTGCCCTGGCTGGTGGGGAGCGGGCGGCTGCATGGCGAGTGGTTCGACACCACCGCCGGCTACAGCCGCTTCTTCGCCGTGGTGTTCCTGCTGCTGGGCGCGCTGCTGCTGTTGCGCGGTCGCGGCGAGATGCGCCGGCTGGCGGTTGCCGGCCTGCTGGGCACGCTGGCGATCAGTACGCTGTTCACGCTGACCCTGTGGCCACGCTACGACCTGGCGCCAGCGACCCGGCTGCTGGGCGCGGCCGACGCGCAGAACCGCGCGATCGGCTATACCGGGGTCTACGAGGGCCAGTTCCACTTCGCCGGCCGGCTTGATCATCCGATCATCGAACTGCACGGGGACGAGGCCATCGCCGACTTCGCGCGCACGCATCCCGATGGGCTGATCGTGACCCATCCGGACAAGCTGGATGCCGCCGCGCTGCGTTATCCGCTGCTCGCGCAGCCGTTCCGCTCCTCCTGGGTGGTGATCTGGCCGGCCACGTCCCTGGCCGACCTTCGTGCCGGCCACCGCCCGCCGGAGCCGGCGCAACCGCCGCGCATCTTCAATCCCGACGCGCGCCCGCGGCAGTTCCCGTGACGAGCGCCCTGATCGCCGGCCTGCGTGCGCAGTGCGGCGGTCCGCGCGACGGTGCGCTGTTGCGCTTCTCGCTGGGCAACGCCTTGTTCGGCGAAGGCCAGGCGACCGAGGCCGTCGAGGAACTGCGCCGGGCCCTGGCCTTCGACCCGGCGTACTCGGCCGCGTGGAAACTGCTCGGCAAGGCCTGCCTGGCCATGGATGACCGCCGCGGCGCCGCCGAGGCCTGGCGCCAGGGCATCGCCGCCGCCCATCAACGCGGCGACAAGCAGGCCGAGAAGGAGATGACCGTCTTCCTGCGCCGGCTCGGATGAGCCTTCAGCCACCGGCTTCGGACGTGCATGGGCTGGTGGGCCGGGTACCGGCACTTCCCGCGGGCGCGGGGTGCCGGCAGGCGGCTGGGGCGCTTTCGCGATGCAAGCGCATCCTTCGCACATCCGCCATCCGTCCGCGGGCCGCTTCCGCTCAGCCGCGCCTGTACGGATTGGGCAACCCGTGCCCCGACCAGCGCCGGTAATGCCACTGGTACTGCACGAACGCCCGCTCAACGCAGGCTTCCACGCCGCGGTTGAGCGCCGCGCAGGCACGCTGCGGATCGCCATCGTCCAGGCCGTCGGGCGCTGGCAACAGATGGATGCGGAAGCCTCCTCCGTGCGGCAACCGCTCGGCGAAGGCGAACAGCACGGTCGCGCCGGTGCGCGCCGCCAGGCGGGGCAACAGCACCATCGTCAGCGCCTCGCGACCATAGAACGGCGCCGCTTCGCCCTCGCCGGCGCGCGGCTTCTGGTCGGGCAGGATGCCGATCGCGCCGCCCGCGGCCAGGCGCTTGTACAGCGTGCGCACGCCCGCGCCCTCGGCTCGCACCTGCTCGGGAGCCAGCGCGCCGCGTACGCGGCGAAGCAGCGGCTCGATCGCGGCCAGCCGTGGCGGCCGGTACAGGATCGCCATCGGCATGCGGCTGCACAGCCAGTAATTGAGCAACTCCCAGCAGCCCAGGTGCGGCGCGGCGATGATCACGCCCTTGCCCTTGGCCATTGCGGCGTCCAGCAGCTCGCCGCCGCGCACCTCGCGCACCAGCCCCAGCATCCTTTCCGGCCCCGCGCCCCAGACCTTGACGATCTCGGTGACCGACTTGCCGCCCTCGGCCATCACCTGGCGCAGCAGCGCGGCATGCGCTGCCCGGTCCAGCCCCGGCCGTGCGATCGACAGGTTGACCGTGGTGTCGTGGGCGGTGCGTCCGTGCGACCACAGCGACAGCCGGCCCAGGCCCGCGCCCATGGCGTGGAGCAGGCGCAGTGGAAGCAACCCGAACAGGCGCAGCAGGAGGTAGAGCAGGTAGATGTCGGGGCGCATGGAGGACTGCCGCTTGCCGCGCCTTCCGGCGCAAGGTAAAGGGAGCACCTGCCCTGCCGTTAAGCACCGGGCCGGGACGCTCCACCGTTTTTGCCTATTCTTGCAGGGACGCCCTGCCGACGCCTGCCGCCTTCCCATGATCAGCCTCATCCAGCGTGTGCTTTCCGCCAGCGTCCACGTCGAGGGGGCGGCCGTGGGCGCGATCGGCCCGGGTCTGCTCGCGCTGGTGGCCGTTCAGCCGGCGGACGGCGAGGCGCAGGCCAGACGCATGCTCGAAAGGCTGCTGGGCTACCGCGTATTCGCCGACGAGGCCGGGCGGATGAACCGCTCGCTGGCCGACACCGGCGGCGGCCTGCTGCTGGTCAGCCAGTTCACGCTGGCCGCGGACACCCGCTCGGGGATGCGCCCCAGCTTCACCAGCGCCGCCCCGCCCGAGCATGGCCGGCGCTGGTTCGAGCGGCTGGTGGAGCTGGCTCGCGCCACGCACGCCGGAGGGGTGGAAATCGGGCGCTTTGGCGCCCACATGGAGGTCAGGCTGGTCAACGACGGCCCGGTCACCTTCTGGCTGGAAGTGCCCTGACCGGAACCCACCCATTCGATGGCACACGACCCGGTGATGTCCCACGCAAACGTCGATCTGGCGCGATTTTTGCGTGTGGCCCACGCGAAATCTTTCCCTTTAAAACTGGTCAAAAAAGCGCCACATCGCTATACTGATCGGTTCCTGCATCCGCGGCGGTAGGTATGAACAGCAAAGCTCCCGAGCAACAGTCCGAAATCAAGGCACTCATCTCCAAGGGCCTGGAACAGGGCTACCTGACCTACGCGGAGATCAACGATCACCTGCCCGACGACATCGTCGACCCGGAGCAGATCGAAGACATCATGGCGGTACTCAAGGGCGTCGGCATCGAGGTGCACGACGCCGCGCCGGATGCCGACCCGCTGGCCGACAACGCCCCCGGCTCCGGCAACGACGACGAGGCCGCCGCCGAGGAAGCGGTCGCCCTGCTCTCGGCCGTCGACGCCGAGGTCGGCCGCACCACCGACCCGGTGCGCATGTACATGCGCGAGATGGGCACGGTCGAGCTGCTCACCCGCGAGGGCGAGATCGCCATCGCCAAGCGCATCGAGGAAGGCCTGTCCCAGGTCCAGACGGCGCTGGCCAGCTTCCCGCTGACCATCGAGCTGCTGCTGGAGGAATACGACCAGCACCTGGACGGCAAGCGCCGCCTGTCCGAGATCCTGGCGGGCTTCGCCGACCTGGAGCAGCTGGCCGACGAAGCGCGTGCCGAGGCCGAGGAAGCGGCTGCCAACGGCGAGGTCGTCGAGTCCGACGAGGACGAGGACGAGGACGACGGCGACGACTCCGAGGAAGAGGAGGCCGGCCCGACCGGTCCCGATCCGGAAGAGGTCAAGCGCCGCATGGAGCTGCTGCGCGACTACTACGCCAAGTTCCAGAAGGCCGCCCCGAAGGCGACCGGCATCACCGACAAGAAGATCGTCAAGCTGCGCGACCAGATGGCCGAGGAGTTCCTCAAGCTCAAGCTGCCGTCCGCCCTGATCGACAGCTTCGTGCGCAAGCTGCGCGAAGTGGTGGGCGACATCCGCCACCACGAGCGCGTGCTGATGGACATCTTCGTCAAGCAGGTGAAGATGCCGAAGGCCGAGTTCCTCAAGACGTTCCCGAGCAACGAGGGCAACGTCGAGTGGGCCGCCGAGCTCTCGCGCAAGCGCCAGAAGTGGTCGCCCAACGTCAAGAACCACCGCGAAGCGATCGACGCCGAGCAGGACAAGCTCGCCGCGATCGAGAAGAAGCTGTTCCTGCCGCTGACCGACATCAAGGAAATCAACCGCGCCATGTCGATCGGCGAGGCCAAGGCCCGCCGCGCCAAGAAGGAGATGGTCGAGGCGAACCTGCGCCTGGTGATCTCCATCGCCAAGAAGTACACCAACCGCGGCCTGCAGTTCCTGGACCTGATCCAGGAGGGCAACATCGGCCTGATGAAGGCGGTCGACAAGTTCGAATACCGCCGCGGCTACAAGTTCTCGACCTACGCCACCTGGTGGATCCGCCAGGCGATCACCCGTTCGATCGCCGACCAGGCGCGCACCATCCGCATCCCGGTGCACATGATCGAGACGATCAACAAGTTGAACCGCATCTCCCGCCAGATGCTCCAGCAGTTCGGCCGCGAGCCGACGCCGGAGGAGCTGGCCAAGGAGATGGAGATGCCCGAGGACAAGATCCGCAAGGTGCTCAAGATCGCCAAGGAGCCGATCTCGATGGAGACCCCGATCGGCGACGACGAGGACTCGCATCTGGGCGACTTCATCGAGGACACCAATGCGTCCTCGCCGATCGAGTCGGCCACCGAGACCGGCCTGATGGAGACCGTGCGCGACGTGCTTGCCGGCCTCACCCCGCGGGAAGCGAAGGTGCTGCGCATGCGCTTCGGCATCGACATGAACACCGACCACACCCTCGAGGAAGTCGGCAAGCAGTTCGACGTCACCCGCGAGCGCATCCGCCAGATCGAGGCCAAGGCGCTGCGCAAGCTGCGCCACCCGAGCCGCTCGGAGCAGCTGCGCTCGTTCCTCGACCTCGAGTAAGCGCAAACCCCACGCATCACCACGACGCCCGCCCCGCGCGGGCGTCGTCGTTTCCGGCACTCGCCATCGGCAGGGTAGGGTCCGGCGGCCAGTCCGTGCTGGACAGCGATGCGGCGCGAAGACCTGTCCACCACCGGCTCGTTGGCGCAGCTCCGGGCTGCCGTTAACATGCACCCCCGCCCTGCGCACTGCAGGGATATCCCTGTCGGGCCTATAGCTCAATGGTTAGAGCAGGGGACTCATAATCCCTTGGTTCCAGGTTCGAGTCCTGGTGGGCCCACCATCATCGCCAGCCACCGCACGGCCGCTGAACACGGGCCGCCAAGCGCGACCACGGCGGCTCCCGCGTGACCGCGGCCTGTATAAACTGGTCCACGGCGCCGGCGCCTGACAGTGCGCCGGCGGTCGTCCGTCACGGGCGGCAGGGTGGGCATGATGCCACTGCCTGCATGCAAGGCCTGGACGAGGCCTGAGGAAACGCTGTGACCCGCATGATTCTGCCACGGGCAATCACGCCCGGGCCTTTCGGCGCGATGGCGCCATTACCGGTCGCCGTCGCGCGGTTGCCGCGGGCGTCATGTCGCTGCATCGGCGGCCCCGGACACCCGGTTACCGGCGCATGCAGACGATGATCCTGACCGGCACCCACGACGGCTATCTGGTCATGCTGTCGCTCCTGATCGCGGCGTTTGCCTCGTTCACGGCGCTCAGCCTAGGCAGTCGGGTGCGGGCCTCCTCCGGCGCGATTCGCCGCATCTGGGTCGCCTCGGCCGCCATTGCCCTGGGTGGCGGTATCTGGTCGATGCACTTCGTGGCGATGCTTGCCTTCAGCGTGCCGGGCATGGAGATGAGCTACAGCCCGTCACTGACCCTGCTGTCGCTGCTCATCGCGGTGGTGTTCACCGGGGCGGGCTTTGCGATCATGCGATGGGACGAGGTCTCCCTCGGCCAGGTCGCCTGGGCCGGCCTGCTGATGGGTTCGGGCGTGCTGGCGATGCACTACCTGGGCATGGCGGCGATGCGCATGCCTGCCTCGCTCAGCTACGAGCGTTTCTGGGTGGCCGTCTCGATGCTCGTCGCGATCGGCGCCGCGACCGCCGCGGTGTGGCTGGCCGCCCGCGACCAGCGGCTCGCGCATCGCTTGGTGGCCGCCGCCGCGATGGGCACGGCGATCGCCGGGATGCACTATGCCGGCATGCGCGCAGCGGTGTTCACCGCCGCGCCGACCGTGGACATGGCCACCGCCCGCGCCAGCATCGGCCAGACCAACCTGGCGGTAGTGATCAGCGCGATCACCGTACTGATCCTGATCATGGCGCTGGGCGCGGCCAGGGTCGAGCGGCTGCTGCAGGCACTGGCGCGACGCGAGGCGCGCGCCGCACTGCGACTGAAGATCGCGGACGTGCTGCGCGAAAGCGACACCGCCGAGGCGCTGCAGGAGGTGGCGGCGCTGATGGGCGTGCATTTCGGCGTCAGCCGTGCCGGTTACGGCGAACTGGATCCAGCCGACGACAGCTTCCAGTACGGGGTGTGCTGGACCGATGGCAGCGTGCCTGCGCTGATGGGCCGCTACCCGGCCGCCGATTTCGGCGTGAAGATCGTCGCGATGCTGCAGGCCGGCCGGACGGTCGCCATCGACGACCTGTTGCGGGCAGCCCTCAGCGACGAGGCGCGCACCCACCAGACCGCGCGGGACGTCGACACGCGCGCCATCCTGGTGGTGCCGTTCGTGCGCGACAGGCAACTGCGCGGCATCGTCTACATGAACCAGCGTACGCCGCGCAGCTGGCATCCGGACGAGATCGCCTTCGTGGAGGAGATCGCCGAACGGACCCGGCTGGTCATCGAACGCGCCATGGCCCTGGCACAGCTGCGCGAGCTGAACGCGACGCTGGAAGCGCGGGTCGAGGCCCGCACGCGGCAGCTTCGCGAAGCCCAGGAAGCGCTGCTGCAGAGCCAGAAGATGGAGGCGGTCGGGCAACTGGTGGCCGGCCTGGCACACGATTTCAATAACGTGCTGGGCGCGGTGGTCGGCGCCTTCGACCTGATTCAGGGGCGGCCGGCCGAGCCGGCTCGGGTGCAGCGGTTTGCCCAGGCTGGGCTGCAGGCGGCCGAACGCGGCGCCAAACTGACTGCCCAGCTGCTGGCGTTTTCACGTACCCAGCGCATCCAGCTGCAACCGCTGCTGGTCTGTGTCGTGATCGCCGCCATGCAGGAACTGCTGGCCCGCACGCTGGGACCGGCCATCCAGCTGCAGTTGCAGCCGAGCCCCGCGCCCGCCCCGGTGATGGCCGACCCCACCCAGCTGGAAATGATGGTGCTGAATCTGGCCATCAACGCGCGTGACGCCATGCCCGATGGCGGGGTGGTGAGCATCGGCACCAGGGTTCGCCACATCGCCGGGGACCCTGAGATGGGCGATGGCCGCTACGTCGAGCTCACAGTGCGCGACAGCGGGACCGGCATGGACGAGACGACGCTGCGGCGTGCAATGGAGCCATTCTTCACCACCAAGCCGGTGGGCAAGGGAACCGGGCTGGGCCTGGCGCAGATCTACGGCAGCGCGCGCCAGGCCGGTGGCACGGTGCGCATCGAGAGTGCGCTCGGGGCCGGCACGACGGTCCGGGTATTCCTGCCCTGCACCGACCGGCTACCGGTTGCCGCTGCCACGATAGCAGCGCCGGCACCGGTCCCCGGCGATGTCCGTGTCGCCCGGGTGTTGCTGGTCGACGACGACCCGCACCTGCGCCAGATGCTGGCAAGCGCGCTGGAGGCCCACGGGTACGGCGTGCGCGAGGCGAACGACGGACCCTCCGCACTCGAGGCGCTGGCCGCCGAGCTGCCCGACGTGGCAGTGATCGACTTCGCCATGCCTGGCATGAACGGCGCCGAGCTGGCCCGTCGGGTGGCCGAGCGCTGGCCGTCGCTGCCGCTGCTGTTCGCCAGCGGCTTCGCCGACACCGCGGCGGTGGATGCGGCCACCGATGGCAAGGCGGTGCTGTTGCGCAAGCCGTTCCGGGTCGAGGAGCTGGTCACGGCGATCGACCAGGCGATCGCCTGAACCGAGACCCGGACCGGCTATCGGGCCGGTCCTGCCCAGGCGGTGCTCGATCCCGCGCGCATACGGCGGCGTCGGGCCGGTGCAACCGGCCGGTGGAGCTCAGCGTGCGTCGCGTTGTCGCGCACGCTTGGCGTCGAGCATCAGCAGGTCCGCCTCGCGGTAGGCCTCGCCCAGGTCGCGGTCGGGGCCGCGCCAGCTGTAGCCGAGCGTGGCGGCGACGCCGGCGGTGCGCAGGGCCTGTTCGATGCGGGCGGCATGGCGGGCCAGCTCGGTGGGCCCGACATCGAGGATCAGCACCACGAACTCGTCGCCGCCGAGCCGCGCGACCACGTCCGAGGCCCGCACCGTGCGCGACAGCTCGCGCGCAGCGCACTGGATGAGCTGGTCACCGGCGTCGTGGCCCTGGCTGTCGTTGGTCTGCTTGAGGCGGTCCAGGTCGACCACCACCACGCCGGCGGTGGTGTGTTCGTCGCGGCAGCGCTGCTCCTCCAGCGCAAGCAGCTCGCGCCAGCCGCGGCGGTTGAAGGTCCCGGTCATCGCGTCGGTCATCGCCTCCAGTTCGGCACGCTCGGCACGGCGGCGGGTTTCCTTGAGATCGACATCGTGGCGCCACAGCGTGGCGAGCATCTGCGCGCACAGCTGCACCATCGGCAGCCAGTGTTCGACATCGACCGACGCCGGCTGCGGATCAATACCGCACAGCGTGCCGATCGCGTCATGGTCCAGTTGCACGGGAACGCCAAGGTAAGCGGCGATGCCGCGGCTCACGATAGGCGCGGCGGCGTACGGCGGATGGGCGCTGACGTCCGCCACTACGCAGGGCCCACCACGGACCATGCGCGAGCAGATCGAGTCCGCCCACCCCAACGCGTCACCGCTGCGCAGGCCGTAGCAATCGTCTGAGGCGGCCAGCAACAGCCAGTCCTCGCCGTCGACGCGGGTGAAATACCAGGCGCCTACGCCGGTGCGCTCGCGCAGCATCGACAGGCAGGCCTGGGCCGCCTCGCGGAAACCGCCGAACGCGGGAAGTGGCGGGAGTGACAGGATCTCGGGTGGCATGCTCATGGGCGAAATGAAGGCCGGACCAGTCCCGGAGGCGGGCGTCACGATGCCTGCCGCAATGGTGCCACATGCCAATGAATCGCCCCTGCGCGTACGGAAGCAGAAGCCATGCCACGCTCCCTCACCAGGGAGCCGGCAGCGGCGTGCGCGTCAGCACGTCGGCCAGGCCCAGCGCGATCATCACCGCCAGCCACGCGAATCCGGCGCTGGCGACGATCCGCAGCAGCGCGTTGTCGGCTTTCAGGCGCATGAAGATGGTCAGCACCAGCAGCGCCTTGATCGCCGCGATGCCGAGGTTGGCCACCGTGTTGAATGGCCCGAGCTTGAGCAGCGCGCTGCCGGCGCTCAAACCCAGCAACACCAGCAGGGACACCAGCGTCCACAGGTTGCTGCCCAGCGAGGGTGGTTTCGGGCCGCTGCGGTGGCTGCGTTGCGGGCGCGCGTTCATCCGGCCCTCCCGACCAGGTAGATCACCGGGTAGACGAAGATCCACACGATGTCGACCAGGTGCCAGTACAGCGCGGTCAGTTCCAGCGGCGTGTGGTAGTCCTGGTCGAAGGCGCCATGCCAGGTGCGCCAGCCCATCACCGCCATCAGCACCACGCCGATGGTGACGTGGATGCTGTGGAAGCCGGTGATGAAGTAGTACAGGCAGTAGAAGATCTCCATGCCGTGCGCGTACACGCCGTGCTGGGTGTAGTGGATGCGCGGGATCAGTCCTTCCTGGTACTCGGCGTAGTACTCGAACCCGTGCATGACCAGGAAGCTCACGCCCAGCAGCGCGGTGGCACCCAGCAGCGCGGTGGCCAGCCGCCGGCCGCCCAGTTGTACCTCGCGCACGGACAACGCCACGGCGCAGCTGCTGGTCAGCAGCACCGCGGTTTCGATCGTGCCCAGCAGCATGTCGGTGTGCCGGCTGGCTTCGGCGAAGGCCTCGGGGAAGCGCACGCGGCACAGTGTGTAGCCGGCGAACAGCACGCCGAAGAACAGGATCTCGGTGGCCAGGAACGCCCACATGCCCAGCGTCGCGGCCTCGCGCTGCTGCACGGGGTCGTCGAACTGCTCGGGCACGGGATGGATTCGGGCGTTCATCGGCGGTAGGCGTAAGGGCCTTCGGTGACCTGGGGGACCTGCTCGAAGTTGTGCGGCGGCGGCGGCGAGGAGGTCTGCCACTCCAGCCCGGTCGCGTCCCACGGGTTGGGGCCGGCACGCGCGCCGTGACGCAGCGACCAGGCGAGGTAGACCAGCGGCAGCAGGTAGGCCACGCCCAGGATCGTCGCGCCGGCCGAAGACAGCACGTTCCACACCTGGTACTGCGGCAGGTACTCGTGATAGCGCCGCGGCATGCCCTCGTAGCCCAGGATGTACTGCGGGAAGAAGGTGAGGTTGAAGCCGAAGAACATCAGGATCGCGGCAAAGCGCGCCCAGGCCTCGGAGTACAGGCGCCCGGTGATCTTCGGCCACCAGTAGTGGATGCCGCCCAGGTACGCCATCACCGCTCCGCCGACCATGATGTAGTGGAAGTGCGCCACCACGAAGTAGGTGTCGGTGAGGTTCACGTCCAGCGCGGCGGCGGCCAGGAACAGGCCGGTCAGCCCGCCCAGCATGAACAGGCCGACGAAGCCCAGCGCATAGAGCATCGGAGCGTCGAAGCCGATGTCGCCCTTGTACAGCGTGGCGGTCCAGTTGAAGACCTTGATCGCCGAGGGCACCGCGATGATGAAGGACAGGATCGAGAACACGATGCTCGCGTACATCGACTGCCCGGCCACGAACATGTGGTGGCCCCACACCAGGAAACCGACCACGGCGATGCCGACGATCGCGTAGACCATGAACTTGTAGCCGAAGATGCGCCGTCGCGCGCCGTTGGTGATCAACTCGCTGACCAGCCCCATCGCCGGCAGGATCATGATGTACACGGCCGGGTGCGAGTAGAACCAGAAGAAGTGCTGGAACAGCACCGGGTCGCCGCCCAGCGCCGGGTCGAAGATGCCCACGCCGAACAGCCGCTCCAGCCCGATCAGCGCCAGCGTCATCGCCAGCACCGGCGTCGCCAGGATCATCACCAGCGCCACCGCGTACATCGCCCACACGAACAGCGGCAGGCGCATCCAGGTCATGCCCGGCGCGCGCATGGTGTGCACCGTGACGATGAAGTTCAGCCCGGTGAAGATCGAGGAGAACCCGACGATGAAGACGCCGACCACCGCCATCAGCACGTGCGAGTTGGAGAACATCGTCGAGAACGGCGTGTAGAAGGTCCAGCCGGTGTCCACACCGCCCAGCAGCAGGCAGGCCAGGGTGAACAGCCCGCCCAGCATGTACAGGTACCAGCTGAACAGGTTGAGCCGCGGGAAGGCGACGTCGCGCGCGCCGATCATCAGCGGCAGCAGGAAGTTGCCCAGCGTCGCGGGGATGGAGGGGATCAGGAAGAACCACACCATCACCACGCCGTGGAAGGTGAACGCCTTGTTGTAGGTCTCCGCGCTGAGCAGGTCGCCGGCGGGCGTGACCAGTTCCCAGCGGATCAGCGCGGCGGCCAGGCCGCCGAGGAAGAAGAAGAAGGTGATGCCCAGGCCGTACAGCACGCCGATGCGCTTGTGGTCGTGGGTCGTGAGCCACGAGCGCAGGCCGAAGCCTTCCTCCAGGTAACTGCGCGGCCGCGCCGGCTCAGCGGTGCTCATCGGTGTCCTCCGCCGCGTGGGTGCGGGTCTTCAGGTAGGCCACCAGGGCCAGTACGTCCTCTTCACCGATGCGGCCTTCGAAGCTGGGCATGATCGGCGCGTAGCCGGCGGCCACCTGCTTCTTCGGCAGCAGGATCGAGTCGTGCAGGTAGCGCTCGTCGGCCAGCACCTGCGAGCCGTCGGCCAGCGGGACGGTGCGACCGTAGAGGTCGTAGAGGTGCGGCGCATGCACGCCCGAGCGCGGGTCGTGGCAGCCGCTGCAGCCGAGCTGGCGAAACAGGTCCGCGCCCTGTGCGGCGAGGCCGGTGCCCTGGTGCGCGTGCAGCCAGCGCGCGTAGGCGGCCGGGGCCATCGCCACCACCCGCCCGCGCATGCGCGAATGGTCGGTGCCGCAGAACTCGGCGCAGAAAAGGTCGTAGGTGCCCGCCCGGGTAGCGGTGAACCACAGCTGCGTGTAGCGGTCCGGCAGCACGTCCTGCTTCACGCGGAAGGCCGGCACGTAGAAGCTGTGGATCACGTCCTGCGAGGTCATCACCAGCCGGATCGGCTGGCCCACCGGCACGTGCAGCTGGTCGATCTCGCGCTGGCCGCCCGGGTGCTGCACCTTCCACATCCACTGCTTGGCGACCACGTAGACCGGCTGGGCGTCCTTCGGCGGCGTGCGCAGCTTGATCCACAGGTGCACGCTCCAGCCGAAGATGCCCATGAACAGGAAGAAGGGAACGAGCGTCCAGGTCAGTTCCACGCCCATGTGCCGGTGCGCCGGCGTGCGTATGGCGTCCGTGCCCCTGCGGTACTTCACGCAGAACACGATCATCACCGTGAACACGCCGATGACCACCAGCGCGCACAGCGCCAGCAGCGTGTCGAACAGGTGGTCGACGTTCGGTGCGAGCGAGGAGGCTTGCGGCAGCATCATGCGCGCGCCCTCGCCTTGAGCCAGGCCAGCCAGCCGGCCAGCGCCAGCACGAACGCCACCCCAAGTACCTGCATGGTGCGCCCGATCGCCAGGCTGTAGCGGCCGGTGGTGGGGTCGTAGCCGCAGCACAGCAGCACCAGCCGGTCGATCATGCTGCCGAGCCCGCCGTGCGAGGCGTCCACCAGCGCCAGCCGCAGCGATGTCGGCGGCCAGGACACGCCGAAGAAATATTGCGCGACCTTGCCGCCCGGCGTGATTGCCACCAGGCCGGCGGCGTGCGCGTACTGATGCAGCCTTTCGTCGTAGAAGTAGCGAAAGCCCACGGCTCTGGCCAGGGCGCCGATCGCGGCCGGGTCGCCGCTGAGGAAATGCCAGCGCGGCACGTCGGCCTGCGGGTGGCTGCGCGCCAGCATGGCCTGCGTGTGGCGTGCATCCGCCGGCGTTTCGGACGGGTCGATGCTGACGAAGACCACCTCGAAGTCGCGGCCGGGCTGGAGGTCGAGCCCATCCAGTGAATGCGCCATCCCGTTGAGCACCACGTCGCAGAGGTTGGGGCAGCGGTAGTAGCCCAGCGCAAGCAGCAGCGGCTTGCCGTGGGCCAGCGCGCGCAGGTCGGTGGGCTTGCCATCGGCGTCGAGGAAACGCGCATCGAGCGGGACGCGGGCGCCCAGGCGCTGGTCGAAACCGGCCCGCTGGGCGAGGTCCGGCGGCGGTGGCGGTGCCCGCGTGGCCCACACCGCCGGCATCCACAGGATGAACAACCACGCCACCCGCAGGAGCGCACCGCGTGCGCGACCGCCAGGCACGACCGGGCAGTGCGGGTGCCAGGGCGCGCAGCGGCGGCGGGCCGCCCTCATTGCGGACGCTCCGTGGAGGAGGCCGGCGCCGGCGCACCCTGTCCCGCGGCGACCAGCGCCATGGCCCGCGTGATCGGAATCCGCGCGACCGTATGCGCCGGGTCCACCCACTGGTAGCCCTCGAGGCGCGAACGCTGCAGTGCGCGCTCGGCCGCGATGTCGGCGGACGGGTCGGGCTGCAGCCGCGGCTGCGGCGGGATCGGTCGTGCCGGCTGCCCGCCCGCGGTCAACAGCGGTCGTGCCCAGACGTACACCAGCAGCACGATCGCCAGCAGGCTGAGCGCCAGGATCGCCGCGGCCCAGTGCAGCACGCCGGCTGCCACGGCGTAGGACTCGTGCGAATCGGGCTGGCGGCTCATGCTCCGACCTCCCGTGCCGCGCGCCGCTGCGCGCCGTAGCCCAGCCACCACAGGCCGCCGATGCCGATCCACGCCAACGGGTCGCTCCAGGCCAGTGCGTGCTCGCGCAGGCCCGGCAGCACCAGCCAGGCGACATAGCCGATCTGCGCGACGAACAGCCACAGCGCCACGCCGGCCAGCCACGCCACGCGCTGCTTGGCCTGCCGCGAGAGCAGCACGGCGAACGGCAGCGCCAGGTGGAACAGCACCAGGAACGCCCCCAGCCAGCGCCAGGGCGTCTTCACCCGTGGCAGGTACCACACCGTTTCGGACGGCAGGTCCGCGATCCAGACGGTCAGGTAGTCCATGAAGGCGAGGTAGCCCCAGGCCAGCACCAGCACCATCAGGATGCTGCCCAGGTCGTTCAGCCGCCTGGACGCCCAGGGCGAGGCGGCGGCGTCGCGGCGGGCCACGCTGACCCACACCGCCAGCCCGGCCGCGGCAAGCAGCTGTGCGGTGCCGACCAGGATGCCGAAAGTGGTCGAGTGCCAGCGCGGCACCAGCGACACGACCCAGTCGATCGCCGCCACCGACACGGTCAGGACGAAGAGGATCAGGCCGCCGGCAGCGAACCGCCCGGCCGCGGGCGTGGCCAGCCAGCGGCGGATGCCATGCGCCAGCCACAGCCACAGGGCGAACGCGATCACCGCGCGCGCGACGAAGAACGGCACGTTGAGCCACCAGCGCTGGCGGTCGAGGTCGGGGTCGGCCGCCTGCGCGCCGGCCCAGGGGAACAGCACCGCCACGCCGATCAGCACCGGCACCAGCAGCGCGGCCATCAACGGCAGGCGCCGGCTGCCTGCCAGCAACGCGGGGCGCAGGGCGAGGCCCCAGTCACCGCCGGTCAGCGCGTGGATCAGCAGCAGGCCCACGCTGCCCAACGCCGGGCCAAGCCAGAACAGCCAGGCGAACAGGTAGGACAGCAGCACCTCGCGCGGCGCCTGGAGCCCCAGCAGCAGGCATCCGGCCAGCGCGAGCAGGCCCACCACCGCGGCGATGCCTTCGCCACGCGAAACCGTGGGCCACCACCGGCTCATCGGCGCGCCTCCGCCGGCAGGCGTGCCAGGTCCCGGGGCGTCAGCCGGTCGCGTGGCGCGTGCTGGGAGAGCTGCAGCGCGCGGATGTAGGCGACGATCGCCCAGCGGTCGTGCGGACTGATGCGGTCGGCATACGGGTACATCACCCCGTAGCCGTCGCTGATCACCTGGTAGAAGTGGCTGTCCGGCGCGTTGCGCAGGCGGTCCGTGTGGTAGCTCGGCGGCGCCGGGAAGCCGCGCCGGGCGATCATCCCGGCGCCGTTGCCGCTCAGTCCGTGGCACGGCGCGCAGTAGATGTCGAAGCGCTCCTGTCCGCGCCGGAGCAAGCCGAGTGTGACCGGCAACGGATTGGCGTAGCGGCGCTCGCCCACGTCGGCCCGCGCGAGGCTGCGGCCCTGGGCATCCAGCGGCAGTGCCGGGCCCGGGTCGGGCGGCAGCGTCATGTGCCCGCGGCGACCGCTGGCCGTGTCGGCCGCGGCGCCCTGCGCCATCGGCACGCTGCCCGGTGGCGGCGTGCGCGCGCTGTTGCCGTCGGCGAACAGCGGGCTGGGCTCCAGCGGCTTGTACTTGGGCTGGGAATACATGTCGTGCATGGCCTGTTCGCAGCCGGTGACCGAGAGCAACGCGGCGAGCACGAACAGGTACCGATACCTTGCCGGAGCGCACCCGGAGCGCGACCGCCGTGCCCCCACCGCGAGATCCGGTCGCGCACCGGGCGCGCTTGTGCACAGCGGCGGCAGGCGCGGCTTCATGGGCCCACCCGGTCGATCGCCACCGGTGCCAGCCGCGCGAGGTCGTCGCGGGCCAGCGCCGCATCGAAGCACGGATCGTCCGCGCGCAGCCACAGGAAGAAGCCATCGCGGCTGGCCGCGTCGAAGCCCGGCACGTCGAACAGCGGATGGTTGAGCCGCGGCAGACCGTTGGCGAAGAACATGCCGGCGATGCCGAACACCGCGGCGAACAGGATGGTCATCTCCAGCGCGGCGGGAATGAAGGCAGGCCAGCTTGCGTTCGGTCGTCCGCCGACATTGACCGGATAGTCGATCACCGACGCGTACCACTCCAGGAACAGCGTGCCGAACCCGCCGGCCAGCCCGCCGAGCAGCACCAGCAACGGGATGCGGTTGCGCATCGGCCCCAGCGCCGGGGCCAGGCCCTCGACCGGATACGGCGTATAGGCTTCCAGTTGCGTATAGCCGCGGCCGCGCAGCTCGCGTACCGCCATCAGCAGCGTGCCGGCATCCTCGAAACGGGCCAGCCAGCCCTGTTCGTGCAACGCGCTCATGCCCCCTCCCTTCCGAGCCGCGCACGCAGCTTGCGCAGCTCGAACATCGGCAGCAGTGGCAGCAGCCGCACGAACAGCAGGAACAGCAGGAAGAACAGGCCGATCGAGCCGGCCAGGAAGGCGATGTCCCAGACCGTCGGGTAGAACATGCCCCAGCTCGAGGGCAGGAAGTCGTGGTACAGGCTGCTGACGATGAGCTCGAAGCGCTCGAACCACATGCCGACGAGCACCAGCAGCGCGATCACGAACAGCGCCGCGTGGCTGCGCCGCACGCGCTCGAACCAGATCGCCTGGATCGCCACCACGTTGCAGCCGATGATCGTCCAGTACACCCAGGCGTAGGCGCCGGTCAGCTCCTGCATGGCGTGCGCGATCTCGTAGCGGTCGCCGCTGTAGAACGCGTTGAACAGCTCCGAGGCGTAGCTGTAGTCGACAAACAGGCCCGCGGCCAGCATCAGCTTGGCGAGGTTGGTGATGTGCCTTTCGGTGATGAAGTCGCCCAGCCCGAAGTAGTGCCGCAGCGGGATGCCCAGCACCAGCACCATGCCGAAGCCGGAGAACAGCGCGCCGGCCACGAAGAACGGCGGGAAGATGGTCGAATGCCAGCCCGGCAGCAGGCCTTCGGAGAAGTCCAGCGCCACCATCGAGTGCACCGAGAACACCAGCGGCACGGCCATCGCCGCCAGCAGCAGGTTGAGTGTCTCGAAGCGTTGCCAGTGGCGTGCCTCGCCGCGCCAGCCGGCGGCGAGCAGGCCGTAGAAGAGCTGCTTGCCTCGGCTGGTGGCGCGGTCGCGCAGCGAGGCGAGGTCCGGGATCAGCCCGACATAGAAGTACAGCACCGAGACGATCAGGTAGGCGACGATCGCCGAGAAGTCCCAGAACAGGGAACTGCGCCACTGCGGCCAGACGCCCATGCGGTCCGGGTAGGGGGCGAGCCAGTAGAAGAACCATGGCCTTCCCAGGTGCAGGATCGGGAAGATGCCCGACACCGACACGGCGAACACCGTCATCGCCTCGGCATAGCGGTTGAGCGCGTTGCGCCAGCCCTGCCGCGCCAGGTAAAGGCCGCCGGAGATGAAGGTGCCGGCCATGCCGATGGCGATCCACCAGACGTAGTCGGCGATGGCGAAGGCCCACGCCACCGGGATGTCCAGCCCCCAGATGCCCACGCCCCTGGCGAGCAGCCAGACGATGCCGGCGCCGAGCCAGGCGGTGAGGACGAAGGACAGCGCAAAGGCGACCATCCACAACCGGCCGGTCGGGCGCTCGAGCACGATGGCGCTCACCTTGTCGGTGATCGACGCGTCGGTTTCGCGCGGGGCGAGCAACGGCACGCTCATGCCGTTGCTCCCATGCGTTCCGATACCGCGCCCTCTGCCCGTCGGGGAGGGGGCGCGGGCCCGACGCAGGTGGGGAGCAGGCCGGCGGCGACACGCATCGCGTTCATGTGTCGTCCTCCAGCGCCGGGTGCGGATTGCGGATCGCGGCCAGATACGTGGTGCGCGGGCGGGTGTTGAGTTCCTCCAGCAGGGCGTAGTTTCGCGGCGAGGCCTTCTGCCGGCTGACCGCGCTCGAAGGGTCCTGCTGGTCGCCGAAGACGATCGCCCGGGTCGGACACACCGCCTGGCAGGCGGTCAGCACCTCGCCATCGGCGATGCGCCGGCCTTCGCTGTCGGCGGCAATGTGCGCGGTCTGGATGCGCTGGATGCAGTAGGTGCATTTCTCCATGACGCCGCGGTTGCGCACGGTGACATCCGGGTTGCGCTGCGCCTTCAGCGTTTCGGTGGTGAGGTCGCTGTACTGCAGGAAATTGAAGCGGCGCACCTTGTAGGGACAGTTGTTGGAGCAGAAGCGCGTACCCACGCAGCGGTTGTAGACCTGCACGTTGAGGCCTTCGGCATCGTGCACGGTGGCGCCGACCGGGCAGACCACCTCGCATGGCGCGTGCTCGCAGTGCATGCACGGCACCGGCTGGTGGTGGATGCGCGGGGCGCGTACGTCGCCCTCGTAGTAGCGGTCGACGCGGATCCAGTGCATCTCGCGGCCGCGGCCGACTTCCTCCGCGCCCACCACCGGGATGTTGTTCTCCGCCTGGCAGGCGATGGTGCACGCGCCGCAGCCGATGCATGCGTTCAGGTCCACGCTCATGCCCCAGGCGTACTCGCCGTGCAGGCGGTCGGGGTAGAGGCTGGGCGGCGGTTGTGCCTGTTCCTGCGCGAAGGCGGGGTCGGCGCGGAAGGCATCGAGGGTGCTGGCACGCACCGGCTCGCGCCCCTCCATGGTGTGGTGGCGCTGGGTGGTGGCCAGTGCGTAGTGCGCACCGGTGCGGTTGACGCGCAGGCCGTCGCTGCGCCACGGTGCCTCCGTGCTGCGCAGGGCATAGGCGTCGAAGCCAAGCTGGCCGCCGACGCGCCCGGCATGCCGGCGACCGTAGCCGAGGCAGACCGTGACGCTGCGCGCGGCCTGACCCGGCATCACCCACACCGGCGCCTGCGTGTGGCGTCCGTCGATGCGCAGCTCCAGCGCGTCGCCGTTCTTCAGGTCATGGGCGAGCGCGAGCTCGGGACTGACCAGCGCCACGTTGCTCCAGGTCAGCGTGGTGAGGGGCTTGGGGCACTCCTGCAGCCAGCCGTTGTTGGCGTAGCGCCCATCCCAGACGGTCGCGTCGGGGGCGAACAGCAGCTCCAGGCCCGGCTCGTCCGCCGGCGCCGTCACTTGCGCGAGGAAGCCGCGGTCCACGCGCGGCTGCTGCGCGGGCGGTGCGCTGTGCGGGATCACGCCGTTCTGCAGGATGGCGCGCCACGCCGCCTCGTCGGCCTGCCAGGTGCTTTGCACGCGGGCACGCGGGCTTTGCAGGTCGCCCAGGAACAGGGCCAGCAGTTCGTGGGTACTGCGGCTGTCGTACAGCGGCGCGATCACCGGTTGTACCGCGCTGGCGGTGCCGTCGGCGGCACGCAGGTCCGACCAGCTTTCCAGTGCATGCGAGCGCGGCAGGTGCCACTGGCACGCGCGGGCGGTCTCGTCGCGATAGAGCCCCAGATGGATGGGGTGCGGCACGTGGGCCAGCAGCTGGGCGAACTGCGCGTCGGCCGGCGTGGCGTAGGCCGGGTTGCCATCGAGGATCAGCAGCGTATCGACCTGGCCGGCGGCCATCGCCTCGGTCAGTTCGCGCAGGTCCCGCGTCGAGGACTCCCACGGTTCGGGTGGCGCGTAGCACTCGACCGTACGTCCGACATTGCCGAGCACCTCGTTGAGCAGGTGCGCGAGTGCGTGCACCCACGGCGGCTGCGTGCGCCCGGCGAGCACCAGCGAGCGTCCGTGCTGTGCGTCCAGGTCCTGCGCCAGCGCGCGCAGGCGGCGGGTCGAGAGGCCACTGGACTGCGTCGCGTGCACGCCCGGTACGCCGAGCAACTCGCCCAGCTCCAGCGCCGCCATGCCGACGTGCGCCGACGCCAGTGCCCAGCGGTGGTCGGCCTTGGCGCCGGTGAGCGACGGCGAGGCTTCCATCACGTAGAGGCGGTTGAAGGCCGCCGATCTCGGATCGCGGCCGCCGATGAAGTCGCGCCCATGGCGCAGCGTGCCGGGCATGGCGCCCAGGAAGTCGGCCTCCAGCGAGAGGATCACCTGCGCACGGTCGAAGTGGTAGCGCGTGCGCAACGGCTCGCCGAAGGCCAGCCGGGCGCCGGCCAGCGCATTGTCGTCGTCGACCGCCTCGTATGCATGCCAGCGCGATCCGGGGAAGCGCGCGAGCCATGCCTCGCGCTGTGCCGCGAGCGTGGGCGAGTCGAGCCGGCCGCTCAGTACATGCAGGCCGCGACCGTCGCGGCCGAAGCGCGCGGCGAGCTTGCGGGCCTGGTCGCCGAACGCATCCCAACTCGATGCCACGCCCTCATGGACCGGCGCCTGCGAGCGATCGGGGTCCCACAGCTCCAGCACCGCCGCCTGCATCGCAGGCGTGGTTGCGCCCAGGCTCATCGGGTGGGCCGGGTTGCCCTCGATCTTGGTCGGCCGGCCCTGGTGGGTTTCCACCAGCACGCCGGCGACGTCGCCCGCGCAGGCCAGCGTGCTGGCGTAGAAGCGCGGCAGCGCCGGCGGCAACTGGTCGGGGCGGCGCACCCACGGCACGATCTCTTCCTGCGGTGGGCGGCTGCAGGCGCCCAGTCCGGCCAGGGCCAGCGAGGCACCGAGGAGTTTGAGGAAGCCGCGGCGGTCCAGCGCCGGTTCCAGCCGGGACAGTTGCGGGAAGGCTTCGCTCAGGCGGGCGCGCCAGGCCGGTTGCTCGACCAGTTCTTCCAGTGCGCGCCAGTAGTGCGGGCCGCGGGCGTCGGCCAAGCGCGTGCGCAGGGCGTCGAGTGGCCCGGTCATGCCGGATCTCCGGCGGGCGTGGGCGTGGTGCTCATCGGTGGCATACCGAGCAGTCCGTCAGCCGGCGCGTGTCGATGTGGTAGCGCTTGACCAGCGCCAGGCCGAGTTTTTCCTGGTCCTCGGCCTGCCAGCCCATCGCGAATTCCTGCTCGCGCGGGCGCAGATATTTCTGCGGCGCGCGGTGGCAGTCCAGGCACCACTCCATCGACAGCGACTTCGTGCGCATGGTCAGCGGCATGCGGTCGACGCGGCCGTGGCAGCTTTCGCAGCCGACGCCCTTGGCCACGTGGATCGAATGGTTGAAGTAGACGAAGTCGGGCAGCTGGTGGACGCGCTTCCAGTGCAATGCCACGCCGCGCTGCCAGCTTTCGACCACCGGCTTGAGCACGGCCTGGTCGGTGTACAGCTGCGAGTGGCAGGTCATGCAGGTGGAGATCGGCGGCATGCCGGCGAAGGCCGAGGTCTCCACCGTGTCGTGGCAGTAGCGGCAATCGATGCCGTCGTCGCCGACGTGGTGCTTGTGGCTGAAGGGGACGGGTTGTTCCACGGCCTCGCCGATGCGGTGCGGTTCGTTGGTCAGTCCGCGCCAGGCCAGTACGGCGGCGCTCGCGAGCACGAGCACGGCCAGCAGGGCGAGCTTGACGAACAGGCCGAAGCGCGGATGGAAGATCTGGGTCATCGCCTCTCGTTGGGTCCTTTAAGGCGAGCGTTCGACGGCAACCATGGCAGGGGTGGCGTGAAGCGCCCGGTTTTATCTGGTGGCACGGCTTTTATCTGGTGGCGCGGCGCGAAGCGCCACTTTCGCGTCCTCGCCCCTCCGGGGAGAGGATTGAGATGAGGGGCCGCTCTTGCGGGGAACCTCATAAGCAAGCCCCCCGCGAGCCCCCGCCCCGTCCCCCGCCCATCTCCCCGGAGGGGAGAAGGAGCTGAGCCATGGAGCTCCCCGTCGAGTCCCGACCCTCTCCTCCTCCGGAGGGCAGAGGGGCACGGCATCACGGCGACTTGCGCAGCGCTTCGCGAAGGTCTTCCACGTGGTCGGCATCCACCGCCTCCGCGCGGTTGCCCCAGGCGTTGCGGATGTAGGTCGTCAGGTCCGCGATCTGCGCATCGCTCAAGTGGTCGGCAAAGCCCTGCATCGCCAGGCCGGTGGGCTCGGCGGTCGTCCTGGGAATGTGCGCGCCGTCGAGGATCACGCCGATCAGCGTGTCGGCACTCGCGGCCTGCACGGCGGAACTCTGCCGCAGCGGCGGGAATGCGCCGATCTCGCCCTGGCCCTGCTTCAGGTGGCAGCCCTCGCAGTTGTCCACGTAGAGCGCGGCGCCGCGATCGAGGGTGTCCTTGTCGACCGTGGCCACCGACGTGTCCTCCGGCGCCGGCAGGCTCTTGAGGTACACGGCGATCGCTTCCAGGTCCGGCTTGCTCAGGTACTGGGTGGATTGCTCGACCACCTCGGCCATCGGCCCGGCGGCGGCGGTGCGGCTGTTACGGCCGGTGCCCAGGTACTGCACGATGTCCTGTTCGGTCCAACTGCCCAGGCCGTCACGCACGCCTCCCGCCAGGCTCGGAGCGTAGGCGTTCTCGGCGTAACCGCCGGTGGGCGGGCCGTCCATGTCGGTGGCACCGGCGAAGTTCCTGTCGCCGTGGCAGGCGCTGCAATGTCCCGGCCCCTGGACCAGGTAGGCGCCACGGTTCCATTGCGCCGAGCGCTTCGGATCGGGCTGGTAAGTGCCCTCGTCGAAGTACATGCCGTTCCACACCGCCATCAGCCCGCGCTGGTCGAGCGGCCAGGGCAGTTCGTTCTTCCGGTGCACGTGGCGCACGGGCGTCAGCGTGTCCAGGTAGGCCTTGATCGACAGCACGTCGTCGCGGCTCAGCCTGGTGTACCAGGGATAGGGGAAGGCCGGATAGAGCGGGTTGCCCTGGCGGTCGATGCCCTCGTGCATGGCGCGGTAGAAGTCCTGGTCGGTCCAGCGGCCGATGCCGGTCTCCGGGTCCGGCGTGATGTTGCTCGAATAGATGGTGCCGAACGGCGTGGGGATGGCGCGGTCGCCGGCGAACGGCTGGCCGCCGGGAGCGGTATGGCAGGCTTCGCAGTCGCCCGCGCGCACCAGGTAGCGGCCGCGCGAGATCTCGCCCCACGGACCCGGACTCATGCGTTCGCCGAGCTTCACGGCCGAGGGCGCGGCCGGGTCGCGGTCATGGCTGCAGGCGGTACAGAGCATGGCGAGCAGGAACAGGGCCGGGAGCGCCAGGCCTTTGCGCAGGGCCGCGCTCATACCGTCACCAGCGGGCCGGGGTTCTTGAGGTAGCGCTTCATTGCCTCGGCCGACCAGAAGGTCAGCGCGCCGACCGTGCCGGTCGGGTTGTAGCCGGCGTTCTGCGGGAACACGCTCGCGCCCATGACCCACAGGTTCGGCACGTCCCAGCTCTGCAGGTAGCGGTTGACCACCGAGGTCTTCGGATCGTCGCCCATCACCGCGCCGCCGGTGTTGTGGGTGGTCTGGTAGGGGACGATCGAGTAGGGACCCTGGCGCTTCTTCTCGTGGATGGTGGCGCCGGGAATCGCGCGGCCGATCTGCGCGGCCTTGTCGGTGAGGAAGCCGGACATCGTCAGCTCGTTGGGCTGGAAGTCGAAGGTCAGGCGCAGCAGCGGGTTGCCGTAGACGTCGCGCCAGGTCGGGTCCAGGTCCAGGTAACTGGAGCGGTAGCTCATCACGCTGCCGTGGGTGGCGATGGAGCAGGCGGTCAGGTAGTTCTCCTGCATCGCCTTCTTCCAGCCGGCGCCCCACTTGGGCGCGTTCTGCGGCAGGTGGTGCTGCAGGATCGGCCGGCCGCCGGTGTTCCACAGCGCGATGTAGCCGCCGCCGATGAAGCCGTGCGGACCATGGTCGAAGTTGTCACCGTTGAACTCGTCGATCGCCTGGCCAAGCGCGCCGGCGCCCATGAACGGGTTCAACCGCTCCTTCTGGAAGACGTCGACCGAGGAAGTGATCTGGTAGGCGTAGTTGCGCCCGACCACTCCGGTGTTCGAGACCGGGTCGTAGGGCTGGCCGATCTTCGAGAGCAGCAGCAGGTGCACGTTGTGCTGGGCGAACGCGCACAGCACCACCATCTGGGCCGGCTGCTCGATCTGGTTGCCGTCGACGTCGACGTAGGTCACTCCGGTGGCGCGCTTGCCCGTGGAATCGGTGTTGACGCGGGTGACGTTGCAGTGGGTGCGGAAGTGGAAGTTGTCCTTGCGCAGCAGCACGGGGAGGATGGTCGTCTGCGGGCTGGCCTTGGAGTAGTTGCCGCAGCCGAACCACTCGCAGTAGCCGCAGTACGTGCATTGCCCCATCTGCACGCCCAGCGGATTGCGGTAGGGGCGCGAGGTATTGGCGGCCGGGCACGGGAACGGCTTGAAACCGACCTCGCGCGCAGCCTTGTCGAAGAGCACGGTGGAGGCGCTGCGCTCCAGTGGCGGCAGCGGGTAGCCGCGCTGGCGCGGGCCCTCGAACGGATTGCCACCGGCCACCAGCTGGCCGCCCACGTTGCCGGCCTGGCCGGAGACGCCGCAGAGGTATTCGAAGCGGTCGTAGTGCGGCTCCAGCTCCTCGTAGGTAACGCCCCAGTCCTGCAGGTTCATGTCGGCGGGAATGAAATCCTTGCCGTAGCGCTGCTCGGTGTGGGTCCGGATCTGGAAGTCCTGCGGCAGGAAGCGCCAGCACTGGCCGTTCCAGTGCACGCCGGCGCCGCCGACGCCCGCCGCCGGCAGGAAGGAACCGAGATGGCGCATCGGCAGCGCGGTCTGGCTTGCGTTGTTGCGAAAGGTCAGCGTCTCGCGCTCGGGCGATTCGAAGATCTGCTTGCGCACCGCGTAGCGCAGTTCGTCCTGGATGTGGTCGGTGGCGAAGTCGGGGACGGTGTCGCGCCAGGCGCCGCGCTCGAGCGCGAGTACCTGCACGCCTGCGTCGGTCAGCTCCTGCGCGATGATCGAAGCGGTCCAGCCGAAGCCGACCAGCACCACGTCCACGGGCGGCATCCGCCGCGCCATCAGGAGGCCCCTCCGGCGTGCGCCAGCGCCGCCTCCGGCGCGCGGCCTATGAGGCTGACGCAGGGCTGCTGGTAGGGCTTGCCGTACTCGCCGATCTCGCGCACGTAGTTGTAGCGGGGGCCCGGGAAACCGATCAGCTTCCAGCCGGCGAAGTCACGGTTGCCGCCGTAGACCGGGTCGGCGAGGAAGCCTTCCTGGGTGTTCTGCCAGAGCAGGTTGAAGAAGGTCTCGGAAGGCACGTCGCCCAAATCGACCTTGCCGCCCTCGAGCGCGTGCAGTACTTCATCCTGCTGGTCGGCGCCGAGCCTGGCGAAAGGCTGCTGGTACTGCGCGCGGCAATGCTTGTCGATCCCGGCGATGGCCTGGCGGTACAGCTGGGCGGGCGTGAAGCGCAACTGGTAACCCTGGCTGTCGATGCCGCGCGGCCAGGGTCCCTGCATGTACCAGCGCTCGGCGCGCCCGTAAGGACCGGCCAGTTGCAGGTCGAGAAAGGTGGGAATGCCCGCCTTGTCGCCTCCCGGCCCCAGCGCATCGGTGGGAATCAGCCGCGCCGTGGCGGCCTGGATGAAGTCCATTTCCCCGGGCGCGAAGAAGGCGTTGGCAGTGCCGCCGTGCGCATCGGTGCCGCTGCCGCCGCAGGCGCACAACACCATGCCGGCCGGCACCGTCACGCCGACGAGCCTGAGGAAACCCCGGCGTGCCGGATCGTATTTCACGTCTGCCACTCCCACCCTCGCTGGAAAAGACAGCCTAAGCAGGTGACAGTGAAAGAGCGGCGTCATCCGGGTGAAGATGCGGTGGTCCTGCGTCGCAACATTTTGCGTTTCGCATCAATGCCTTGCGAACTCATCCGGCACCAGGTGCCGGGCTGGCGGCCGGCCGTTGCACGGGCAGTGGACGTTTGTGAACCACAAACGCAAGATCACATGCTTAAATAGTTGACGCAGCAATGCTTTAGCCTGCACGCTTCCGTCACTTGTGTATGGTCACGATTCACGGTTCGGGCCGCGGGTGCGTGATTGGGAGGTGTCATGGCGAAGGACAACCTTGTATTGCTGGTGGAGGACGATTCGGACACGCGTGAAGTCATGGCGCTGCTCCTCGATGCGGCCGGCTACCAGGTCCTCTCCGCGCGCGACGCCAGCACCGGCATCCGCCTGATGGACGAGCAACCGGAAATCGACGTGATCGTCACTGACGTCAACATCGGCGGCGGCCAGGACGGCATCAGCATGACCGAGGAACTGCGCCGGCGTGGATCGAACGCAGCCGTCGTGGTGATCTCCGGCGATCCGGAGGCGTCCAGCGAGCGGCTGGGCCCGACTGCCACCTTCCTGCCCAAGCCGTACGACCGCAAGGCGCTGCTGGCGGCGATCGCCGATGCGCGTGCCAAGAACGCCCGCGCATGCGCCGTCGCCGACGGGGGCCGGCCGCCGTATCCCGGTTTATCTCACTGACCACATGATGTAGGTTCGGTCGAGGCCGGCCAACCGGAACGCGGTCGCGCTGCGGCTGCAAACCCAATTTGTCCGGGGAACGAATACCGATGACACCGTCGTGGACGGCCGTGACGCGGTGCTTGCTGTGCAAGGACGGTGGGGTGGATACGAGCGGTCCCAATTCCTACCAGTTGCTGGTGCAGTCCATCCTGGACTACGCCATCTTCATGGTCGATCCACAGGGCCGCATACGCAGCTGGAACGCCGGTGCCGAACAGATCCACGGCCATCGCGCCGCCGACATCCTCGGCCGCGCCTTCGCATTGCTGCATACCGAGGAAGAACGCGCCGGCGGCAGGCCGGAGCTGATCCTGCACATGGCCGCGGCGCACGGCCGCTTCCAGGAGGAAGCCGAGCGGCTGCGCCGCGACGGCAGCCGCTTCTGGGCGCACATGGTCTGCGACGCGGTACGCGACGAGCAGGGCCACCTGCTCGGCTTCGCCATGGTCACCCGCGACATCACCGAGCGGCGCATGACCGAACAGCGGTTGCGCGAGGTGGAGCGGCGCTTCCGCCTGTTCGTCGACGGCGTGACCGACTACGCCATCTGCATGCTCGATCCCGACGGCCTGGTCACCGACTGGAACGCCGGCGCCGAACGCATCAAGGGCTACACCGCCGCGGAGATCATCGGCCATCCGCTGGCGCGGTTCTTCGTCAATCCGCTGGTGGCGCAGACGGCGATGACCGTCGCCAGCGAGAGTGGCCGCTACGACGTGGTGGACTGGCAGGTCCGCAAGGACGGCTCGCGCTTCATGGCCGAGATCGCGATCGACGCGATCCGCGACAGCGACGGCCAGCTGCTGGGCTTTGCCAAGATCACCCGCGACATCACCGCCCGCGTGGAGGCCGAACGGCGCCTGGAGGAAACCCGCGCGCAGCTGTTCCAGTCACAGAAGATCGAGGCGCTGGGCCAGCTCACCGGCGGCATGGCACACGACTTCAACAACCTGCTGCAGGGCATCATCGGCTCGCTGGAGGTGGTCGAAATGCGCCTGGCTGCAGGCCGCCAGGACGTGGACCGTTTCCTCGGCAACGCGCTGGACTCGGCCAAACGCGCCGCCACGCTGACCCACCGCCTGCTCGCCTTCGCGCGGCGCCAGCCGCTGGCACCCAAGAGCGTGAACCTCAACGACCTGGTCGCGCAGATCGCCGAACTGCTGCCGGCCACCCTCGGTGAGCGCATCGAACTGGAGCTCGAGCTGGCGCCGGCGCTGGTACCGGTGCTGTGCGATCCGAACCTGCTGGAGAGCGCGATCCTCAACCTCGCCATCAACGCACGCGACGCGATGCCCGCTGGCGGTCGGCTGACGATCCGCACCGGCTCGGTGCCGCCGGGCGAAGGACCGCTGCGCCGGCCGCACAGCCTGCGCGATGCGCCCACGTTGCTGTTGCAGGTGAGCGATACCGGCGTGGGCATGACCCCCGAAGTGCGTGCGCGCGCCTTCGATCCCTTCTTCACCACCAAGCCCAAGGGCCGCGGCACCGGGCTGGGGCTGTCGATGATCCACGGCTTCGTCAACCAGTCGCGCGGCGCCATCGAACTGGATAGCGAGCCCGGCCACGGCACCACCGTGTCGATCTACTTGCCCAGCGGCGAGCGCCGCAGCGTGCGCGCGCTGGACGGCCGGGCCGGCGGCACGCGCTGGGAGCCCGCCGCCGGCGAGACCATCCTGCTGGTGGAGGACGAGGATGTGGTGCGCGACCTCCTCGCCGGCAAGCTGCGCGAACTGCACTACCGGGTGCTGGAAGCGCGCGACGGCCATGCAGGCCTGGCCATCATCGACTCGGTCGAGCACATCGACCTGGTCGTCTCGGACATCGGCCTGCCCGGGTTGACCGGGTTGCAGATGGTCGAGGTCGGGCGGAACCACCGTCCCGACATGAAGGTGCTTTTCGTGACCGGCTACGCCGAAACGATGCCCGAGGACTGGACTCCCGACGCCAACACCGACCTGCTCACCAAGCCCTTCGAGTTCGATGCGCTGGTCCAGCGCATGCGCGCCCTGCTCCCCGGTCCGCTGAAGCAGGCAAGCTCCCCGTAGGGTGGGCTTCAGCCCACCGCCATCCGTCCGGACATCGGCGGTGGGCTGAAGCCCGCCTTGCGGCTGTCCAGGCAGGCAGGCGCCCGCCTGTAAAAACTGCCGGGGCCGGTAAAACCTGCCACGCCTGCGCGTAAGGCCGGGCTCGCCGGGGCCCGCGCGCGGGGATTGGCACATGGCTTGTATGGCAGGGGATGTTCCTCCCTCACGGGGTATCCCATGCACGTATTCCTGCCCTGCCCTCCGCTGGTCAATCCGATCCGCGTGCCGCGCATGCCGCCGTTCGGCGGCATGGTGCCGTCCAAGCCGGTCGGCGACCCCGCGTCGCTGCCGCCCGATCCCACCCCGCCCCAGCCCTACGACCCCGGCGACCCGGTGCGCGCGCCGCGGCCGCGCGATCCGGACATGCCAGCCATCGACCCGCACGAGCCGGGCATCCCGGTGCCACGCATCGGCGAGCCCGGCACACCGATGTGCCGCTGGCTGAACTGAAGCAAAAGTTGACACGGAGGCTGCAATTTTTTCGCGCCAAACCCATTCCGACAGGAGGCCCCCATGAGCCAAGACGACTATCGCTACGACGACGACGAAAGGTCACGCTTCCGCAGCCGCGACGAGCGTATCCGCGAACGCAACCTGCGTGACCCGTACGAGGCCGGCCGGCAGGTTCGCACCTACGGACCCGGCCAGTACGGGCCCGATCAGGAACACCCCTGGCAGGCCGCGCACCCACGCCGCGACCCCGAGCGCGGCCAGCGGCCCGACTGGAGCGAGCAGCCCGCGCGCTACGGCGGCGGCCACGACGACGACGAGCAGCTGTGGTCGCGCCCCCGCGGCGCGCGCGGCGATGCGCGGTACGGCCTGGATACCGAGGCCGAGCGCCACTTCGTGGAGGGCTACCAGAGCGAGGACGACCGCCATCGTGCGCACGGCTACGGCCGCTCCTACGACACCTGGCGCGGCGAACCGCGCCGGGGCCAGGGCGACAGCGGCTACGAGAGGGCGCGCACCTACGGCCAGGGCAACCGGCAGGACGACGCGCGCAGCGATCTCATGCACGCCAGCTGGACCCAGGAGCACGACTACGACGGCCCGCGCTACGGCAGCGGCGACCAGCGCGCCGCTCCCGGCCGCCGCGAGATCGGCAGCCAGTACGCCCATACGGATACCTACGGCGGCGCCGGCTTCCGCCAACAGGGCAAGCGCTACTGGTTCGACGACGGCGACCAGCGCAGCCAGTTCCGGGGTACCCGACCACGCGGCTACGAACGCAGCGACGAGCGCCTGCGCGAGCTCGCCTGCGAACGGCTGACCGAGGCCGACCTCGACGCCAGCGACATCGAGGTCAAGGTGGACAAGGGCACCGTCACGCTCGAAGGCAGCGTGAGCGCACGCTGGATGAAACATGCTGCCGAGGACATCGTCGATGACCTGGGCGGCGTGAAGGACGTCCAGAACCAGCTGCGCGTGCGCCGCCGCGAGGCTGGTAGCGACACGCAGGCGCCGCCGGCGACGAGCGCTTCACCCTCGCCGGGCAGCGGCGCCGGCAACACGCCGGGCCCCGCTGCGTCCAATGCCACCGGCTCCCCGGGCGGCCTCGTTGGCCAGGGCAAGGACGAGGCCGGCGGGCGCAGCCGGCATTGACCATGCCGGGCGCCTGCCTGCAAGGCACACGGGCAGGCGCAAGGCGACGGAGCGCCCACGCGTGCGGCATGCGTCACACGCGTGTGAGGCAACCCTTACAACTTGGAACATCTCTTCGACGCTACTTGCACTTCGCATGCGGCATCGTCGGTTTCGTCCACGCCGACCTGCCAAGCGCTGCACGGTTCTAGCTGCCGCCGTGGATACACGGGCGCACGGACGACCCGATTCCTCCACGAGACAGCCTGGGGTCGCTGACCCCTCCCCGGTGAAATTGTGCCGACGACTGCTTCCATCCTGCTCGTTGACGACGACCTCCAATTCCTAGACGTGGTAACCGCCTTTGCCGAACCGAAAGACTGCACCGTCACAGGCGCCGCGAGCCTCGCGCATGCGCTGAAGCTCACCGCTGAACAACGGTTCGACCTTTTGCTGCTCGACCTGTCCCTGCCCGACGGCAACGGACTGGAGCTGATCGGCCGCCTGGACCCGCAGCAGACTGGACAGGTGGTCGTGGTCACTGGACACCCTTCGGTGGAGACCGCCGTGCGTGCGCTGCAACTGCCCGTGCTGGATTACCTGATCAAGCCGATCGAGGGCGCGCAGCTCAATTGCCTGATCGACCAGGCAATCGCCGCGGCCAAGCTGCGCGTCGCCTCGCGCGAGGACAGCGAGCGCTGCGGCGAGCTGATCGGCGCCAGCGCGGTGATGCAGCGGCTTTTCGAGAAGATCCGCCGCGTCGCTCCGCTGGACGTGACGGTGCTGATCCACGGCGAAAGCGGCACCGGCAAGGAGCTGGCCGCGCGCGCGCTGCACCAGTACAGCGAACGCAGCGGCCGTTTCGTCGCGGTCAACTGCGGCGCGATCGCACCCGACCTGCTCACCAGCCAGCTGTTCGGCCACGAGCGCGGCAGCTTCACCGGCGCGGTCAAGGACCACGCCGGCTTCTTCGAACAGGCGCAGGGCGGCACGCTTTTCCTGGACGAATGCACGGAGATGCCGCTGCAACTGCAGACGCACCTGCTGCGGGTACTGGAGGAGCGCGACGTCACCCGCGTCGGCGCCAGCGCCAGCAAGCCGGTGGACGTGCGCGTGATCGCCGCGACCAATCGCGATCCGCTGCAGGCGGTACGCGACGGCGTGCTGCGCGCGGACCTGTACTACCGCCTGATGGATTTCCCGCTGGCGATGCCGCCGCTGCGCGAACATCCCAGCGATATCGCGTTGCTCGCCCAGCGCTTCCTCGACCGCCTCAACGAACGCTACGGCACGTCGCGCCGTTTCGGTCCCGATGCGCTGCGCCGCCTGCTCGACCACGACTGGCCGGGCAATGCGCGCGAGCTCAAGCACGCCGTGCAGCGGGCCTGGGTCATGTCCGGCGAGGAGCTGGATATGCGCATCGCCCAGCAGCCACAACACCCCCTGCACCAGGCGCATGACCACGGCAGCATGCCTTTTCGCATCGGCATGACCATCGAGGAGATGGAAAAGCAGATGCTTCTGCGCACGCTAGCGCATTTCGACAACGACAAGACGCGAACGGCCGAGGCGTTGGGGGTCAGCCTCAAGACGATCTACAACAAGCTGTCGCGCTACCAGCACGAAGACCGCGAATGAAATGAACGCACGACCGGCAAGCTCAGCCATCACCCCCATCCCCCTGCCGCTGCCGACCACATTGCAAGCGCTCGACGCCTCCTCCGCGGAGGAGGCGATCACCCGCCTGCTGCAGCACGTCAGCCTGCAATGGCACGCTGAGGTGTGCCTGCTGGTCGCGCCGCACCGTCCCAGTGGACAGGGCCGCTACTGCTGGACGCTGCCGCCGCCGCCGGTCTCGCGCCGCGATGCGCGCGCACTGGCCGGGCAGGTGGCGACGCAGTCGCTGCGCTCGGCGCTCACCGTCGAGCGCAGCGACGCGCGCGAACGCAGCGGCAATGCGCGGTTGCGCGCGATCGCCCTGCCGTGCCGCCGCGCGCGCCGACCCGCAGCGTCGTTGGGCCTTGCGCTGTATCGCCCGCGCATGCTCGATGCCGAGGAGCGCGCGGCGCTGGCGCACGTCGGCGCCTGGCTGGCAGTGCTGCTGCAGCGCGAACGTCGCGAGTCGATCGAACAGGAACAGAACGCCGACCCGGTACCGGTGGTCGATGCGATCAACAACGCGCTCAACGTCATCCTGATGCGCACCGACCTGGCCGCGCTGATGCTCGAGCGCAAGGAACACGCCAACGTGCTTGCCGTGCTCAACCAGATCGGCAGCGGCTGCCTGCGCTGCGCCGAACTCGCCCGCGGCCTGCTCGCCGACCCACGCCCGCTGCGCCGGTCCGACCTCAACTAGCCGCGCCGCCCGCGTCGAAAAGCCGCCCATGGGCGGCAGATGAATACGCCCGCGACACCCCTCTCGCATCGCCTCAACGTGGCGTCTATCCCCAATCCACGCCGCCATCACCGTGCGTAGCTGCCCTCCCCGGCAAGTTTTCCAAGCGGCTTTGTAGTTTTGCCGCGACCGCTTGCGAGCAGGCGCGACAGCACCCCGTCCGTCGACGACGTTGAACGCGAAACGGCGGCGTTCGGCGCAATTACAGACTGGCATGGATGTTGCCATTGCACGACAGCCGCCGCGCAACGCGGTGCGCCGTCGGGCCCCCACTGCTCGACGTCCCCCCGAATGCATGAGAGAGCACCCACATGTCCAGCAAGAACCCAGGCAGCGGCACCAGCAAGCGCGGCTTCGCCAGCATGGACGAGGAGCGCCAGCGCGAGATTGCCAGCGAAGGCGGCCGCGCGGCACACGCCAGCGGCCATGCCCATCAGTTCACGTCCGAGGAAGCGCGCCGCGCCGGCCAGAAAGGCGGCGAGGCGGTGAGTGCCAACCGCGAGCACATGGCGGCGATCGGCCGCAAGGGCGGCGAGGCCAGCCACGGCCGCCGCGGCGACACCAAGGCCACGCGATCCTCGCAGAAAAGCGAGGAGGAGGAGGATTGACCTCGCGACTGGCCGATCCAGGCGACGCACCCCATCCACGAGGAGAACCAGATGACCGTACGACGCATCAGCCTGGTGCTGGGCAGCGTGCTGCTCGCTGGCGTGTCCTGCGCCACGGTCGCACAGAACGCCGCGCCCCCGGACGCCAGCGACCGCACCGCGCGGCGCATGCAGAGCGACGGCAGCCAGGACGCGATGTTCATGCGCAAGGCGGCCGCTGCCAACATGGCCGAGATCCAGGCTGGGCGGATCGCGCTGGACAGGTCCACCAATGCGCAGGTCAAGCAACTGGCGCAGCGCATCGTCGATGACCACACCAAGGCCGGCGACCAGCTGACAAGCATCGCCCAGCGCAAGCAGCCCGCCACGGGCGGCAGCACGCGTTGACGCCATGAACGCCACCGCCCACCAGCCCTGCGCCCACCCGGCCTGCCGCTGCAGTGTGCCGGCCGGCGACACCTACTGCTCCGAACACTGCCGCCAGGTGGTCGACGAGCCGGCCGACGGCCCCTGCGGTTGCGGCCATGCGCCTTGCGAGTCTGGCAACGCGCCCAGGCAAGGAACGGCCGAGCCGTAGGGTGGGCGCGAGCCTGCCTACGGGATCCGTTGCAACCAGGCGTCCAGCTGCGCGAGCACCTGGCTGCGGCCGGGCTCGGCTTCGTTGAACAGCTCGTGGAAGAGCTCCTCGAACACGTACGTGGTGAGGTGGCCGCTGGCCTTGGCCGCTTCGGCGAACGCACGGCTCCCGCGCGCATCCACCAGCCGGTCGGCGCCGGCCACCAGCAACAGCGTCGGCACCCGCAGCGTTGGCGCCATGGCGATGCAGTGCCGGCCGCTCTCGAAGATGAAGCGCGCCAGCCGCGGCGTGATCCAGCCCGAGCGCAACGGGTCGCGCCGGTAGGCGTCGACCACGGCCGCCTCGTGCGACAGCGCTTCGAACGGCAGGCCACTGCGCAGGGGCAGGTTTGGCAGCACGCGCGCAAGCCGCATGGCCAGCGCCTGCTCCCACCGCGGTGTCCAGGCCCGCAGCGCCGGCGAGGAAAGCACCAGCGCCGGCGGCGTCACGCGCCTGTCGAGTACCGCGCGCAATGCGACCAGCCCGCCCATGCTGTGGCCCAGCAGCACGGGCGGCGCCGGCCGGGTGGCGGCGAAGTCCTCGTACACTTCGGCCAGGTCATCGATCAGCTCCAGCGGTCTCGACAGTGCGCCGCGCTGTCCGGGCGTGCGCCCGTGTCCACGCTGGTCGTAGGTGCGCACCGCATAGCCGCGTGCGTTGGACCAGGCGGCCAGCGCAGCGTAGCGGCCGGCATGCTCGCCCAGGCCGTGCACGATCAGCACGCCGGCATCGGCACCGGCCCTTGGCCAGTCATGCACGCACAGCCGCCTTTCATCGGCCAGCGTCAGCCAGTCGAGCGTTCCCCTGTCTGCCTGCCGTACACCCACGCGCCTGCCTCGCCTCCGCCGGTTGCTTAAGCTAGCCCGACGGCCGCATCCTGAACAGGCTCGAAGTATGAGACCGGCGCCCCATATCATCGGGACACGCCACACCCGCCCTGGCCGCCATGCCGCTCGAACACTTCCATCCCGCCGTCGCGCGCTGGTTCCAGCGCAGCTTCCCGGCGCCCACCGCGGCGCAGGCGGGCGCATGGCCGAACATCCACGCTGGCCGCCACACGCTGGTGGCCGCACCGACCGGCTCGGGCAAGACGTTGACCGCGTTCCTCGCCGCCATCGACGCGCTGGTGCGCGAGGGCGTGGCGAACGGCGGCGCCTTGCCGGATGAGACGCGGGTGGTCTACGTGTCGCCGCTGAAGGCGCTGTCCAACGACATCCACATCAATCTGGAGGCGCCGCTGGAAGGGATCCGCGCCGAGCTCGAGGTCGCGGGCCTGCCGGACGTGGCGATCCGCACCGCCGTGCGCACCGGCGACACCCCGCAGGCCGAGCGCGCGCTGATGCGCAAGGTGAGCCCACACATCCTGGTCACCACACCCGAGTCGCTTTACGTGCTGCTGGGCTCGGCTTCCGGGCGTGAGATGCTCAACGGCACGCGCACGGTGATCGTGGACGAGATCCACGCGCTGGCCAATTCCAAGCGCGGCACCCACCTGGCGCTGTCGCTGGAGCGGCTGGAGTCGCTGTGCCAGCGACCGTTGCAGCGGATCGGGCTGTCGGCGACGCAGAAGCCGATCGAGGAGGTGGCGCGGTTCCTGGTCGGAAGCCGGGACCAGGCTCCCTCTCTCCCGGCTCTGATTCAAAATGGGGGAGAGGGTCGGGGTGAGGGGCGGCTCTTGCCCGACACTTCCCAAGAGCAAACTGCAAGCGACTCTCCCGCGAGCCCCGCCCCCTCATCCGGCCCTTCGGGCCACCTTCTCTCCCTGCTCTCATCAAGTCCGGGGGAGAAGGATTCATCGCGCTGCGCGATCGTCGACGTGGGCCACACCCGCCCCCGCGACCTGGCCATCGAAGTGCCGCCCGTTCCGCTCGAAGCGGTGATGTCCAACGACAGCTGGGAAACGGTCTACGACCGCCTCGCCCAGCTCGCTCGCGAACACCGCACCACGCTGGTCTTCGTCAACACCCGCCGCATGGCCGAGCGTGCCGCGCGCCACCTGGCCGAGCGGCTGGGCAAGGAGGCGGTCGCCGCGCACCATGGCAGCCTGGCCAAGGAGCTCCGGCTCGATGCCGAACAACGCCTCAAGCGCGGCGAACTGAAGCTGCTGGTCGCCACCGCGTCGCTGGAACTGGGCATCGACATCGGCGACGTCGACCTGGTCTGCCAGCTCGCCTCGCCGCGGTCGATCGCCGCCTTCCTGCAACGCGCCGGCCGCTCCGGCCACGCGGTCAACGGCACGCCCAAGGCACGCCTGTTCCCGACCAGTCGCGACGACCTGCTCGAATGCGCCGCACTGCTCGACTGCGTGCGCCGCGGCGAGCTCGACGCACTGGTGCAGCCGGTGCAGCCGCTGGACGTGCTCGCGCAACAGATCGTCGCCGAGGTCGCGGCCCAGGAGTGGGACGAGGATGCGCTGTATGCGCTGGTGCGCGGCGCGCATCCCTACCGCGAACTGCCGCGCGAGCAGTTCGATGCGATCGTGCGCATGCTTGCCGAGGGCTTCAGTACCCGGCGCGGGGCGCGCGCGGCGTACATCCATCGCGATGCGGTCCACCGCCAGCTGCGCGCGCGCCGCAATGCGCGGCTGACCGCGGTGACCTCCGGCGGCACGATCCCCGACACCGCCGATTACCTAGTGGTGCTGGAACCGCAGAACACCATCATCGGCTCGGTCAACGAGGATTTCGCGGTCGAGAGCCTGGCCGGCGACGTGTTCCAGCTCGGCAACACCAGCTACCGCATCCTGCGCGTGGAGCGCGATCGCCTGCGCGTGGAAGACGCGCACGGCGCGCCGCCGAGCATTCCGTTCTGGCTGGGCGAGGCACCCGGGCGCAGCGACGAGTTGTCCATCGGCGTGGCGCGCCTGCGCGAGGACGTCGGGGCGCTGCTCGATGCCGGCGGCGTCGCCGCGGCGCTGGCGTGGCTGCGTTCAACGCTCGGCATGGGTGAGGCCGCCGCGCAGCAGCTGGCCGACTACCTGCATCGCGCCAAGGTCGCGCTCGGCGTGCTGCCGACCCAGCACACGATCGTGTTCGAGCGCTTCTTTGACGAATCGGGCGGCACCCAGCTGGTGATCCACACGCCCTTCGGCAGCCGCATCAACCGCGCCTGGGGCCTGGCCCTGCGCAAGCGCTTCTGCCGCCAGTTCAACTTCGAGCTGCAGGCGGCGGCGACCGAGGACGCGATCGTACTGTCGCTCTCGACCAGCCACAGCTTCCCGCTGGAGGAAGTCGCGCGCTACCTGCACTCGAACTCGGCCGAGCACGTGCTGGTGCAGGCGCTGCTGGACGCACCGCTGTTCCCCGCCCGCTGGCGCTGGAACGCGGTCACCGCGCTCGCGTTGCCGCGCTACACCGGGGGCAAGAAGACGCCGCCGCAGATCCAGCGCATGAAGAGCGAGGACCTGCTCGCCACGGTCTTCCCCGATCAGGTCGCCTGCCTGGAGAACATCGTCGGCGAGCGGCAGATTCCCGACCACCCGCTGGTCAACCAGACCCTGCACGACTGCCTGCGCGAGGCAATGGACGTCGATGGCCTGCTGCGCATCCTGCGCGGCTTCGAGACCGGCGCGATCACGGTGGTCGCACGCGACCTCACCGGCCCCAGCCCGCTCGCCTCGGAGGTGCTCACCGCCGCGCCGTACGCCTACCTCGACGACGCGCCACTGGAGGAGCGCCGCACGCAGGCGGTGCAGAACCGCCGCTGGAACGCCGAGGACGCGGACGACCTGGGCCGGCTCGACCCGGAAGCGATCGCCGCCGTGCGCGAAGAAGCCTGGCCGCAGGTGCGCAGCGGCGACGAGATGCACGAGGCGCTGACCTTGCTTGGGTTCGCGACGGATGGCGAAGTGGTGGCCAACGCGGGCTGGCAGGAGCGCCTCGATGCGCTCGCCCGACACCACCGCGCGACGCGTCTTACGCTCGCGGCGGACCAAGCTCCCTCTCCCCTCCAGGGAGAGGGCTGGGGTGAGGGCGCTTCAATCGAGTTTCAGCGGCGCGAAGCGCCACCTTCGCTTCCTTTCCCCTCCGGGGAGAGGATTGAGGTGAGGGGCCTGTCTTGCGTTGAACTCACTCCAGGCCCTCCCGCGAGCCCCGGCCCCTCATCCGACCCCTTCGGGGCCACCTTCTCCCCGGAGGGGAGAAGGAACGGGAGCGTGTGGGTCGCAGCGGAGGTGTTGCCGCTATGGCAGGTCATTCACGCAGATGCCCCGCGGCACCCACCCATCAGCGCACCACCCGATTACGCCGCCCAGGCGTGGACCCGCGAGGACGCCCTTGTCGAACTCGTCCGCCGCCGCCTCGGCGGCCTTGGCCCGACCACGCCCGCCGTACTGGCCGCCTCGCTCGCGGTCGATGCGGCCGACATCGAGCCCGCCCTGCTGCGCCTGCAGTCCGAGGGCTACGTCATGCAGGGCCGCTTCACCCCCGACGCGGCTGGCATCGAATGGTGCGAGCGCCACCTGCTTGCGCGTATCCATCGCTACACCATCGGCCGCCTGCGCCGCGAGATCGAACCGGTCAGCCGTCGCGACCTGATGCGTTTTCTCGCCGACTGGCAACACCTGACGCCCGACACGCGGCTGGAAGGCCCCGATGGCCTGATCGCCACGCTGCACCAGCTCGAGGGCTACGAAGCTGCCGCCGGCGCCTGGGAAACGGAGCTGCTGCCCTCACGCGTGGGCGACTACGCCAGCCGCTGGCTGGACGAGTTGTGCCGCGCCGGCCGCTTCGGCTGGAATCGCCTGCGGGCTGGCGGCGGCAGCACCGGCCCTGTGCGCGCCACGCCGATCGTGCTGCTGCCGCGCCGGCAGATGGCCATCTGGACGGCCATGGCAACGGGCGATCAGTTGCAGGAGTCGTTGCTCTCCTCGCGTGCGCAGGCGGTGGCCGATGCGCTGGCCAGCCAGGGCGCGCTGTTCTTCGACGAGTTGCTCGATGCCACGCACCTGCTGCGTACCGAGCTCGAGAATGCGCTGGGCGAACTGGTTGCCGCCGGCCGCGTCACCGCCGACAGCTTCGCCGGCCTGCGCGCACTGCTGCTGCCCGCCGCCAAGCGTGACTCGCGCCCGCACCGACGCGCGCGGCGGCACGCGTTGAGCGAGATCGAGGATGCCGGACGCTGGTCGCTGGTGCGCACGGTCCTTCCCCCCGCCGGGGAGAAGGTGGCCCGGAAGGGGTCGGATGGGGGGTCGGGGCTCGCCGGGGACCCGGTCGGGGCGGCTCCAGGCAAGAGCGTCTCCTCGCTCCAGCCCTCTTCCCCCTCATCGAAGAGATCAGGGGGAGAGCGCGCAGACGAGGTGGAGCACGTGGCCAGGGTCCTGCTTCGCCGCTACGGCGTGGTCTTCTGGAAATTGCTCGAGCGCGAAGCTCCGTGGCTGCCCTCCTGGCGCGAACTCCTGCGCGTCTACCACCGGCTGGAAGCGCGCGGCGAGATCCGCGGCGGGCGCTTCGTCGAGGGCCTGGTCGGCGAGCAGTTCGCGTTGCCCGAGGCGATCGGCGCCCTGCGCGGGATACGCCAGCGGGAGCCCACGCAGCAACTGGTCTGCATCAGCGGCAGCGACCCGCTCAACCTGGTCGGCACCGTGCTGGCCGGTGACAGGCTGCCCGCGCTGGCCGGCACCCGCGTGCTGTACGAAGACGGCGTGCCGGTGGCCGCGCTGGTGGCGAACAAGCCGCAGTTCCTGCAGGAGGCCGACGGTGCCACCCAGCAACGCTGGCGGAACGCGCTGCTGCGCCGTCCCGGTAGCGAAGCACGCGGGATTGGCCTGGCGGTGTGAGGGGGCGGCGGGCCTCGGCCCACCACCGCCTCAGTCGCTGATGTCGGCGATGTGGATCAGCAGGCCGTCGTGCGCGCGGAACTCGCTGCGCCCGTTGAGGGCGATCGCCTGCCCGGCGCGCGTGCCGTTGGGCAGGTCCAGCGCGAACACGCCCTCGAAGGCGATGCCCGCCTGCGCCACGCCGTTGCTCTCGGCGTAGCTGGTCACCGTCTGGCGGCGCCGCGCGAACAGCGGCAACGTGCTCTGCGCCAGCCGGCGGAACTCCTCGATACCCTGCGTGCGGACCGTGGTGACGCCCGCCGTGATGTTCTCGAACGTCACCTGCGGGTGCAGCGTGGCCAGCATGCCGTCCACGTCCAGTCGGTTGTAGGCGTCGATGTAACGGTCGATCAGGGCGCGCATGTGAGCTTCGTCGGCGTGGATGGGCCGAGCATAGCGCGACCTGCGGGCGTCCTTGCAGGTGCCCTCTCGCGGGCGATGCGATTCACCGCAGGGGCGCGAAAAGGGAATCGCCCACAAGTGGGCTCCTACAAAAGATGCGGACGTCCGCTTACTTCACGTTGTCGGTCTGCTCGATGAACTTCGCCACGTTGTCATGCAGTGCCTTCAACGAGTCCTCGTGCGCATAGACCATGTGCCCGGACGGGTACCAGGCGTAGGAGATGTTCTTCTGCAGCGTGGCCGGGATCGGCAGGTGGCTCATCTCGTACTCGGCCGCGAAATAGGGCGTGGCAAGGTCGTAGTAGCCGCCGTTGAGGAACACCTTCAGGTCCGGATTGGTCTTCATCGCGACCGCCAGGTCCGGCATCACGTTGGTCGATTGCTGCAGCGCCTCGCCACGCACGCCGGGCGCCTTGTGCGCGAAGTCCCAGTGGTCGATGTCGGCGAACAGCCGGTACTGCAGACCGTCGCCGAACTTCAGTTGCCGGCGCACGTAGTCGTTGAACGCCGACACGTAGGCCGAGCTGATCGCCGAGGACTGCGGATCGTATTCCGAGTCCTTCGCCAGCGGATCGAGCGCCGGGCCGGCGAAGCGACTGTCCAGGCGGCCGGTGACCAGCCCGCCGTCGAACTGCAGCTCGTGCTCGAACATGCCGCCGGTGACGCGCAGGTCGGCCTTGACCAGGTAGTCGACCGGCAGGCCGGTGTACTGGTGCAGCTTCTCGGCCACGGCACGCTTGCGCGCCGGGTCCAGGTGCGCGCCCTGCATCAGCGCGCTGGCGTAGTCGCCCAGCGCGTATTGCTCGACCTCGCGCAGGAACGGTTCCAGCTGCGCCGGCGGCTGCGGCAGCTTGTGGTGGTAGTACGCAGTGGCGGCGAAGGTCGGCAGCGCCAGCGCGTAGGGCAGGTCGACGCCCGGGTTGAATTCGGGGCCGTCGATGCTGGTATCGAAGGAGAGGATCTGCGAGAGGAGGATGACGCCGTTGAGATCGACGCTGTCCTCGTTCTCCAGGATGTTCGCCAGCACCGCCGAGCGGGTGGTGCCGTAGCTCTCGCCGAACAGGTACTTGGGCGAGTTCCAGCGGCCGTACTTCGAAAGGAACTGGGTGATGAACTGGGCGAAGGCCTTGCCATCGCCGTCGACGCCGTAGATGGCCTTCTTGCGCTTGTCCATCTGTTCGCCGCGCTTGGACTTGTCCTTCTCGTCGGCGATCAGGCGCGAGAAGCCGGCGCCGGGCGCGTCGATGAACACCAGGTCGGAGGCATCCAGCAGGCTGTAGTCGTTGTTGACCAGGCCGTAGGGCGCGGCAGGCGTGTGGCTGTCGTCGCTGGTGACCACGCGCTTCGGGCCGAACGCGCCCATGTGCAGCCAGACCGTGGCCGAACCGGGGCCGCCGTTGTAGATGAAGGTGATCGGTCGCCGCGCCGGGTCCACGCCCTGCTTGAAGTAGGCGGCGTAGAACATGCTGACCGTCGGGTCGTCGCTCTGGTCGCCGTGCTCGTGCAGCACCAGCGTGCCGGCGACTGCCTTGTAGTCGATGCGCTTGCCCTCGACCGTCACCGATCCGGTGGTCTCGGCGCTGTGCGGCTTGGCCAGCGCCGCGTCGGGTGTGGCGTCGTCGGCGGCCTTTTCCTTGTCGGCGGCGAAGGCAGCGGGAGCGGTCAGCAGCGCGGTGAGCGCCAGGACGAGGGGAAGCTTGCGCATGGAACGACCTCACGAGCACACGGAAGCGACCAGCATAGGCGCGCCCGGCAGCTCCTTCATACCCCAGAAGTCACCCTCAGCCCCGGGCCAGCAGGGCAATCGCCAGCACGGCCAGGCCCAGGCCCGCTAGGTTGACGCGGGAAAGCCGCTCGCGAAAAACCACCATGCCCGCCAGCGATCCGAGCGCCACCACGCCCAGATTCATGCCCGCGAACACCAGCGCCGGCCGTCCCGGCAAGGTCTGGTGCGCGCGCAGGTAAAGCAGGATGTTGCCGAAGTTGAGCAGGCCAAGCTGCAGCCCCGCGGCGAGGCTGCGGACGCCCGGACTCACCGTCCCGCGCGCCAGGCGCCAGCCCTGCAGCACGAGCGAAACCAGCAGGGCGAGCATGAACATGACCAGCAGCGCCGCGCCCAGCGGCACGCCGGCTGCGGCCACGCGCTTGAACAGCACGTCGATCACGCCGAAGCCCGTGAACACCAGCAACGGATAGACCCACCGGCCGGTGCCGCCGGACGCCCCGCCGCCGCTGGCCGGTCGCCACACGAGGCCCGTCAGCGCCGCCAGTCCAGCCGCCATGCCCCAGCCCTTGGCGGCGCTCAGCGGCTCACCGAACAGGAAGAACGCCGCCAGCAGGGAGATCAGCAGCGACAGCCGCTGCGCCACTTCCGAGCGGACGATGCCGGCGTGGCGCACCGACCCGGCCAGGGCCAGGAAGATGGTCGGCAGCAACAGGCCCAGGCCCAGCAGTGCCGGCCATGCGGTGGAGGCCGCATGCAACGCCGATGGCGGCGGTGCGAACACTACCGCGCTCGCCGCGGCGGCGACCACGTAGTTCCACGCGATCGCCTGGCCCACGTCCACATCCAGCCGCCGGGCGAGCTTGAGCAACACCGAAACCAGCACGCTGCACAGCGCGGCGGCCAGGAGGAAGGGCATGGCGGAGCATCCGGAGGCAAAGCGGAAAGGATAGCCGGTCGCGCCCTGAGGCTTGCCTCGGGATGGAGCAGCCGCTTGCCGGCGGCGCCGGGCACCGCGGGAACCCGCTTCGTCGCATGATGTGCGCTCTCCACGGGGAGCTCCCATGCTCGAACTGCGCCCCACCTGCGAACACTGCAACAAGCCGCTGCCGCCCGCGTCGACCGAGGCACGCATCTGCTCGTTCGAATGCACCTTCTGCCGCGACTGCGTCGAGGGCGCGCTGCAGGGCGTGTGCCCCAATTGCGGCGGCGGCTTCGTGCCGCGGCCGGTGCGGCCGGTGCATGACTGGAAGAACGGCAACTTCCTAGGTCGTCATCCGGCCACGGCCAGGATCACGCACAAGCCGGTGGACGCGGTGGCGCACCGTGAACTGGTCGGCCGCGTGGGAGCCATTGCGCCGCACGCGCGCTGAGCCGAAGGCGCGACGTCGCACGAACGACCTCGGGCAAGGGGGACTCCGGCCCGCCGTACTCCCACCGGGCCGAGCGGCGGTGGGCTGAAGCCCACCCTGCGTAGCGGTCGCGGGCCTTCCCACCAGGCGATCGCCTCAGGTCCCGAGACGTGCCGCGGCGCGCGCCAGCGCTTCGATGCCGGCCCAGTCGCCAGTGGCGAGCTTGTCCGCCGGGGTAAGCCAGGAGCCGCCCACGCAGAGCACGTTGGGCAGCGCCAGGAATTCGCCGGCGCTGGCGGCGCTGATGCCGCCGGTAGGGCAGAAGCGCAGCTGCGGCAGCGGACCGGCCCACGCGGCCAGCAACCTGGCCCCACCCGCCGGCACGGCGGGAAAGAACTTCAGATGGCGGTAGCCGCGTTCCAGCAGCGCCATCGCCTCGCTGGCGGTGGCGGCGCCGGGAAGCAGGGGCAGCGGAACGTCTTCGGCAGCGTCGAGCAAACGCGGCGTCGCGCCGGGCGACACGGCGAAGCGTGCACCGGCCCGGTGCGCCGCGCGCAGATCGGCCTCGCCCAGCACCGTGCCCACGCCGACCACCGCGCCCTCGACCTCGGCGGCGATCGCCCGCACGGCGTCGAGCGCAGCGGCGGTGCGCAGGGTCACCTCGATCGCGGGCACGCCGCCGGCGACCAGCGCCCGCGCCATCGGCACGGCGGCGCGAGCGTCCTCTATCACCACCACCGGGATCACCGGTGCCAGGCGCATCGTGCTGGCGATGTCATTCTGTCGGGCGTCCAACATGGAATCTCCGTGGGCTCTCTACTGGGGGCCGGTTACAGCACGCCGGCACCCAGGTCGGCGTTCATGGCGTTGTTGCGGAACAGCGCGAACAGTTCGCGACCGGTGCCGGCCTGGTGAGTCGCCTGGCTCCCGGTGGCCGGCGCGCGCGCGGCAAGCACGGCGGGATCCACCAGGACATCCAGACGGCCATTTGCGCAGTCCAGGCGGATCATGTCCCCCTCGCGCACGCGTGCCAGTGGCCCTCCCGCAGCGGCTTCGGGCGTGACGTGGATCGCCGCCGGCACGCGACCGGACGCCCCGGACATGCGTCCGTCGGTGACCAGCGCGATGCGATGGCCACGGTCCTGCAACACCGCCAGCGTCGGCGTGAGCTTGTGCAGCTCCGGCATGCCGATCGCTTGCGGGCCCTGGAAGCGCACCACCGCGACGAAGTCGCGGTTGAGTTCGCCGCGCTCGAAGGCGGCGCGCACCGCGTCCTGGTCGTCGAACACCACGGCCGGCGCCTCGATCAGCAGGCGGTCCTCGGGCACCGCCGATACCTTGATCACCGCACGCCCCAGGTTGCCGCTGAGCAGGCGCAGGCCACCGTCGGGGCGGAACGGCTCGTCCGCGCCGCGCAGCACGCCGCGGTTGCCGCTCTGCTTGCCGACCGGCCGCCAGGCGAGCTGGCCGGCCCCGTCGAGCTCCGGCACGCAGGTGTAGGCGCCCAGGCCCTTGCCGGCCAGCGTCTGCACGTCGGCGTTGAGCAGCCCGGCAGCGAGCAGCTGGTCGATCAGGAACGCCATGCCGCCGGCCTCGTGGAACTGGTTCACGTCGGCATACCCGTTGGGGTACACGCGCGCCAGCAGCGGCACCACCTTCGAGAGCGCATCGAAGTCGTCCCAGCTCAGCATGACGCCGGCCGCGCGCGCCATCGCCACCAGGTGCATCAGGTGGTTGGTGGAGCCGCCGGTGGCGTGCAGGCCGACCACGCCGTTGACTATGGCGCGCTCGTCGACGATGTGCCCAAGCGGCAGGCGCGTGGCGGGCGCCGCGTGTACCGCGACCGCCTGCACGGCAGCACGGGTGAGCGCGTCGCGCAGCGGCGTGTCCGGCGTGACGAAGCTCGCGCCCGGCAACTGCAGACCCATGATCTCCATCAGCATCTGGTTGGAGTTGGCGGTGCCGTAGAAGGTGCAGGTACCGGGGCTGTGGTAGGAGGCCGCCTCGGCCTCCAGCAGCTCCTCGCGGGTGGCCTTGCCCTCGGCGAAGGCCTGGCGCACCTTCGATTTCTGCTCGTTGGGAATGCCGCTTGGCATCGGCCCGGACGGCACGAAGGCGCCGGGCAGGTGGCCGAAGCTGAGCGCGCCGATCAGCAGGCCCGGCACGATCTTGTCGCAGATGCCCAGGTACAGCGCACCGTCGAACATGTCGTGCGAGAGCGCCACCGCGGTGGCCATCGCGATCACGTCGCGCGAGAACAGCGACAGCTCCATGCCGGCGCGGCCCTGGGTGATGCCGTCGCACATCGCCGGCACGCCACCGGCGACCTGCGCGGTGGCGCCGACCTCCCGGGCCAGCTCGCGGATCAGCGCAGGGTAGCGCTCGTACGGCCGGTGCGCCGAGAGCATGTCGTTGTAGGCGGTGACGATGCCCAGGTTCGGGCCCCGCCCTTCGCGCAAGGCCGCCTTGTCGGTACCGTTGCAGCCGGCGAAGCCGTGCGCGAGGTTGCCGCAAGACAGCTGCGCGCGGTGCGGGCCATCGCCGCCCGCGGCGGCATCGATGCGCGCGAGATAGGCCCTGCGGCTCTCGCGGCTGCGCTCGATGAGGCGCTCGGTGACTTCGGCGACGACGGGATGCAGCGAACTCATTGCAGATACTCCATGCCGGTCCATGCGGTCCGGCAGTCGATAGTCAGGGACACCAGTACACGTCGGCCGGCACCGGCGAGCGCGCCAGCACGGCGCGGATCGGGTAGTTCGCGGCCTCGCCCAGGCCCAGCCGCGCCTGCGCCAGCACTTCGCGCTTGTTCTCGCCTTCGATGTGCAGGAACAGGTGGCGGGTGTCGAGCAGGGTCGGCAGAGTCAGGGTGATGCGCGGCTCGCCGGCGCCGGGCGCACGCATCGGCAATACGCCGCCGGGCTCGTCCGGGTCGAGCGCGGCGGCGAGTCGATCGCCTCCAGGAAAAAACGATGCGGTATGGCCGTCCTGGCCCATGCCCAGCACCACCGCGTCGAAGGGCAACGGCAGCGCACGGATGCGGCGGCCGGCTTCGGCCTGGCCCTGTTCGGGCGTGGCGGCACCGGTGTAGAGCGGCACGAAACGGGCGGCGGCTGCGCCATGCCGGAGCAGGTGCTCGCGCACCAGGCGCGCGTTGGAACGCGGATCCCTTTCATCCACCCAGCGCTCGTCGACCAGGGTGACGTGCACCCTGGACCAGTCCAGCGGCGCCTGCGACAGCAGGTCGAAGAAGTGCAGCGGCGTGCGCCCGCCGGACACCGCCAGCAAGGCGAAATCCCGCTCGAGCAGGCCCGCGCGCAAGCGGTCGGCGACGCGCTCGGCCAGGGCAACGGCGAGTGCGTGACCGTCGGTGAAGGTGTGGGTGGTGACGTTGATCGAGGTCGTCATGGTCGCACTGGCGTGGGCGGGATGCGGCGGTATCGGCAGGCGGCTGCGGACATCCGGCAAGGAACCGCGTTACTCGCTGTCCTCGTTCCAGGTGCGGCCATCGCGTTCGATCAGGGCGACCGCCGCGCTCGGCCCCCAGCTGCCGGCGGCGTAGGGTCGCGGCAGTTCGCCAGCGCCTCCCCAGGCGGCCAGGATCGGGTCGATCCAGTGCCAGGCGGCTTCGACTTCGTCGCGGCGCATGAACAGCGTGGGGTTACCGCGCACCACGTCCAGCAGCAGCCGTTCGTAGGCATCGGGCTGTTGCACGCCGAAGGCTTCGGCGAAGCTCATGTCCAGCGGCACGTGGCGCAGGCGCAGGCCGCCCGGGCCCGGGTGCTTGATGGTCAGCCACAGCTTGACGCCCTCGTCCGGCTGCAGCCGCAGCACCAGCCGGTTCTGCGCCAGCGGGCCGGCGGTGGCATCGAAGATCGAGTGCGGCACCGACTTGAACGCAACCACGATCTCGGACAGCCGCGCGGACAGCCGCTTGCCGGTGCGCAGATAGAACGGCACGCCGGCCCAGCGCCAGTTGGCGATCTCCGCCTTCAGCGCCACGAAGGTTTCGGTGCCGGACTGGCCGTCGTCGAGCTCCTCCAGGTAGCCGGGCACGCGCTCGCCGTCGATCGCGCCGGCCTTGTATTGGCCGCGCACGGTCAGCTGGGCGGAGTTGCGCATGTCGATGGGCTTCAACGCATGCAGCACCTTGAGCTTCTCGTCGCGCACGGCGTCCGGCGAGAGCGAAGCCGGCGGCTCCATCGCCACCATGCAGAGCAGCTGCAGCATGTGGTTCTGCACCATGTCGCGCAGCGCGCCGGCGCGGTCGTAGTAGCCGGCGCGACGGCCCAGGCCGAGCGTCTCGGCGACGGTGATCTGCACGTGGTCGATGTGCCCGGCGTTCCACAGCGGCTCGAACAGCGCGTTGCCGAAACGCAACGCAAGCAGGTTCTGTACCGTTTCCTTGCCAAGGTAGTGGTCGATGCGGAAGGTCTGCGCCTCGGAGAACACGCGCCCGACCGCCTCGATGATGCACATGGCGCTGGCCAGGTCGCGGCCGATCGGCTTCTCCAGCACGACGCGCGAGTTCGGCCCGTTCAGGCCGCTGGCGCCAAGCCGGTTGCAGATGTCGACGAACAGCTCCGGCGAGGTCGAGAGATAGAACACGCGGATGTGGTCGGGCTGCTCGTTCACCAGCGCCGCGAACGCATCCCAGCCGTCGTCCTTGCGCGCATCCAGCGGCAGGTAGTAAAGCTGCGGCAGGAAGGCTTCGATGCGCTCGCTCGCGCCGCCGCCGTCGGCGAGCACGTCGCGCACCAGGCCGCGGTAGCCGGCATCGTCCAGGCCTTCGCGCGCGACGCCGATGATGCGGCTGGCCGCGGGCACCTGGCCGTCGACGAAGCGATGGAACATGGCCGGCAGCAGCTTGCGCAGGGCCAGGTCGCCGGTGCCGCCGAAAATCACCAGGTCGAACGGGTCGACGGGCGGGGCAGAAGCCGTCACGGTTCACCTCGATTGCATGTTGGGCAGACGGGATGGGCCATCCCGCCGGGGCGCCGAGGATGGTACCAGTGAAATACCAGATTACGCAGCCGTGCGTGGATGCCATGCATACGTTTTCATGGCGTCTTGCTGCAAATGGTGTGAGATTGGTATGGTTTCCGCATGGAGACCGTGCTCGCCGCCGAATATCGCCGCCTCTGCGAAAGCCCCGATACGCGCCAGCCGCTGGCCTATCTGCGGCTGCGCCGGGCGATCCGTACCGTGGTCGAACACCGGGACATCGAGCCGGGCCAGGCGCTCCCCAGCGAGCGCGACCTGTCGCAGGCGCTCGGCCTCTCGCGCGTCACTGTGCGCAAGGCGATCGCGGGCCTGGTCGAGGAAGGCCTGCTGACCCAGCGCCATGGCGCCGGCACCTTCGTGGCCGAGCGCATCGTCAAGCCGATGTCGCGGCTGACCAGCTTTACCGAGGACTTGCGCGCGCGCGGCCTGAACCCGCGCTCGGAGTTCTTCGAACGCGGCATCGGCGAGGTGACGCCGGAAGAGGCGATGGCGATGAACCTCTCGCCCGGCGCGGCCGTGGTGCGCCTGCACCGCGTGCGCTACGCCGGCGACGAGCCGCTGGCGATCGAGCGCAGCGTGGTGCCCGCCAGCGTGCTGCCCGACCCCATGGCCGTGCGCGATTCGCTCTACGAAGCCCTGGAACAGCGCAACGCCCGCCCGCGCCGGGCGCTGCAGCGCCTGCGCGCGGTGTCGCTGAGCGCCCAGCACGCCCGCCTGCTGCACGTGCCCGCCGGCAGCGCCGGCCTGAGCGTCGAACGGCGCAGCTTCCTCGACGACGGCCGCGTGGTGGAGTTCACCAGCTCGTGGTACCGCGGCGACATCTACGATTTCGTGGCCGAGCTGCATACCGATTGACGTCGCGCGATCGGTACACACAGCGGCTCCAGCGGGTACGATCGCGCAATGACCACTGCCAGCAACCCCGTATCGCTCGACACATTGCGCGAGCGCGCCCGAATCTACCTGGAAGGTGGTCAGCTCCCTGCGGCGCAGGCCACGCTGGAAACGATCCTCAGGCATGCCCCTAACGACCTGGCATGCAGCCTCCAGCTGGCAGACCTGCAGTTCCAGCAGGGCCATCTGCAGGCCTCCACGTTGCCGCTGCTCCGGGCACTGAATCGGCTGCCGAAAGATGCTCCGCTGATCGTCGGCCTGATCCAGCGCCTGGTCGGCCGGGGAGAGATCGTGGCAGCCCGCGCCTGCCTGGATTTGCTGACACAGGCGCCGGATCCGCCCGCTCACGTCGTCTTGGCACAAGCCAAGATGCGGTTCCTGACCGGCGAGTTCCGCGAGGCCCTCGAGCTGGCGGAAAAAGCGGTGCGCGCGGGCATGGAGACGCCCGAAGCGGCGCGGCTTTACGGCATGTTGCTGCAGTTCAACGGCCGCATGGACGACGCGTGCAACGTACTGGAGGAGTGCCTGGAGCGCTGGCCCGATTTCGGCGACGCGGCACCCGCGCTGGTCGACATGCGCAAGCAGACACCGGATGCCAACTATCTGGACAGGCTGCATGAGCGGCTCCAGCGTCTGCCGGAGCACCCCTCGGACTCGGGCCAGGCCTTCGCGCGAGCCGAGTTCGAGTACGCCCTCTTCAAGACGCTGGACGATCTGGGACGTTACGAGGAAGCCTGGCAAGCCCTGGCGCGCTGCAACGCGCTGATGTCTCGCCTGAATCCCTACAGTGCCTCGCTGCAGGAAGCGGTGACCGACGCACTCATCGAGGCGTCGGCCGTGTCGGGCCCGGCCACCGGGCGTCCGCCGGCCTTCGAGGGACCCGTCCCCATCTTCATCGTCGGCATGCCGCGTTCAGGTACCACGCTGCTGGATCGCATCCTGTCGAGTCACTCCAAGGTGACCTCGGCCGGGGAGATCGGAGATTTCTGGAGGCAGCTGCACTGGGTGGCTGACGTGATTCCGGAGCAGGCCGAAGGGCTGATCCGGGTAACCCGTCGAGCCCGCGAGACCGACTGCCATCAGGTCGGCATGCGCTACCTCAAGCAGACGCAGTGGCGTGCGGAGGGCCGGCCCTACTACGTCGACAAGCTGCCAGGGAACATCCAGCTGGTGGCGTTCATCCGCCGGGCGTTGCCGCATGCGCCGATCCTGCACATGGTCCGCGACCCGATGGACACCTGCTTCTCGAACTTCAAGGCCATGTTCGGCAACGTTTCGGCTCACACGTATGAACTTGGCGCGATGGCGCACTACTACGGCCAATACGCCCGACTGGTCCGCCATTGGCACGAGACCCTGCCCGGCGCCATGCTCGATGTCGACTACGCCGAACTGGTGCGCGATTCGGCCACCGTCATTCCACGCGTGCTCGCCCATTGCGGGCTTGGCGTGGAAGAGGCCTGCCTGCGTCCGGAAAGCAATGCCGCGCCGGTCGCCACGCGAAGCACGCCCCAGGTCCGCGAGTCCATCCATACGCGAGGGCTGGGGACATGGCGGCATTACGACAAACAGCTTGCGCCGTTGCGCGAGGCGCTTGCAGCCAAAAGCTGACCTCCGGCCGCGTGGCCACGCTCGAATAGCTGACTGACTTCTCGGGATGGCCTGTCGGTCATCCCGGATCCTGGCGCTAGTCCAACTGAAGGGTGCAGGTTCCCCTGGCTGCGTCGGCATTCCGAAGTGGTGTGACTCCTTCGTCCGTCACGAGGCCTGCTTCACCCGGGTCGATGAGTGCCTCGCTGATCAACTGGCCCGAGGCCGCCTACCCCTGGTCGGTTCTCGAACACCAGGCTCGGACGGCGCGCCGGCGCAAGCCTCGGAAGAGCAGGAAAAAAGCCACCGGTCTTGCAACCGGTGGCTCCGAGGCTGGAAATTCAGCCGGGCGACTGTCAGTAGTCGTAGCTCACCGACAGGCGCACGTAGCGTGGCGTCTCGAACGTCACCGGCGTGTGGAACTGGTTGTCGATGAAGCCCGGATCCACATCGCGGGTCGGGTAGGTCTGCGTCGCGCGCTGCTCGTTGAGCAGGTTGAAGACGTCCAGCTTGAACGCAAGCTTGTGATCGGCGAAGGCGGGCATGTACTGCATGCCGACGTTGATCTGCTTGGTCCAAGGGGTGTGCGTTTCACCCGGGGGCGACTTCCGGCCACCACACCAGTGGTAGTCCGGGCCGTAGAACGTCGGGTCCTGATCGGCCGTCGGTCCGTAGTAGCCGAGGCACGACTCGGCCACGCCCGACTGGATCAGCGCGGTACCGGAAACCAGCCATTCCGGCGAGAACGAATAGGCGCCGCGGATGCGCAGCTGATGCTTGCGCACGTTGAACAACTCGCCGTTCTGGCCGTCCATCAGCTGCCAGGCATCCCAGTCCTCGGTCTTGGACACGTCGCCCTGGCCGAAGTCCGAACGCACCTGACCTTCGGTGTTGCCGAAGCCACGCGAATAGGTGTAATCCACGCGGGCCTGCCACTTGCCGTCGAACGGATGCTCCATGTACAGGTTGAGCGAACCGGTCTTGCGCTTGACGCCCTGGGTGTAGCCCCAGTCCTGCTGGGTCATCGACACCAGCTGGTCGGGCAGGCCGCTGCCTTCGTCCGCCCTGATCAACATGGTGTTGGTCTCACCCGGGTTGATCAGGCGGCAGTAGGCCGGGCCCAGCAGTGAGTTGTAGTAGCCGCTGTTGACGATGGCGAGATAGTTGTCGTAGCTGTACTCGCCGCCCGGCGCGATGCCCATCTTTCCGGCAATGCGGTACGGGCTGCACTCGTCGTCGATGGCGGTCTTGAGGTCACGCCACATCGCCTTGGCGCCGTAGTTCCAGCTGTCGTTGAGCTGCTTGTCGAAGCCCACGATGAACTCGTCCAGGTATTCCGGCTTGAGGTTGCGCGCGGTGACCTGCTCGGGATCCTTCGGCAGGCCGAACTCGCCATCCGGGGACACAAGGCCACCCACTGGCGTCAGCCCCTGCGGGATGCCGTTCTCGTCAACACTGGTGTACTGGTAGGTCTGCCAGGTATAGGTCGAAATGTTGGCAGCGCGCTCAGCGGCGTTCTGCGGCAGAGCGAGGTAGTAGCGACCGACGTTGCCGTAGATCTTGAACGAGGAGTCGCCGTTGACGTCCCAGCTGACGCCGATACGCGGCTCCCACTGGTTCTTCATGTCGACGAAGGCCTGGCCCCGGTCGTTGTAGTTCGTGAAGTGATCGTTTCGCAGACCGACCTTCAGCAGCACGTTGGGAGACACCTGCCACGTATCCTGCACGTACCAGGCCTTCTGTTCCGTGCTCATGCTGGTCTGCCAGCCGATACGGTACTGGCGCACGGTGCCGTTGGAACGGTACGACCAGAAATAGTCGATCGCCGGATTGAACGGGTTGACTTGCGATTGGCCCTGGTTGCTGGCCTCGTACTTCATGTTGTCGATACCGACGGCCAGGTCGTGGTCACCCAGGCGGTAGTCGAGGTCGACGCGCAGGCCGTGGGTGCCGGTGGTGGCGTTGTTGGACAGCCAGCTGCTGTTGGTCTGGGTGTTGTCGATGCCGGTCGGTGGCGTACCCGGCGGAACCTTGGTCGGATCCTGGTATTGCGGGTTGGAGATGAAGGGCAGCTCGCTGCGGTTGCCGTAGATGTTCGGATTCTGGAAGTCGGCCTTGCCGTAGACGACGCTCAGCGTCGCGTTGTCGGTGATGTAGCTGGTGAAGTGGCCGATGTAGAAAGTGGCGTTGTCCTTGGTGACGTCGTTCGGCGAAGCGAAGGCGCCCGGCGTGAGCGTCGCGTAGTCGAAGTAGTAGGTCGACCCGGTGCCGGTGGTCTGGTTGTTCTTCAGCGCGGTCAGTTCAAGAACGTTGTTGTCGGTGATGTTCCAGTCCAACTTGCCGTAGAACTTGGTGTTCTTGTCGCGGTTGTAGGACACGCGACCGTTGGTGTCGGTGCCGACCGTGGTGTAGCCGGTCTTGGTGGTTTCGCCGGCCAGGAACATGAACAGCTTGTCCTTGATCAGCGGACCGCCCAGGTAGGCGGAGTACACCGTCTCCCACTGCTTGTTGTCATTGCGGTACTGATGCAGCGCGCCCACCAGCTCGGGATTGGCCCACTGGTAAGTGAGATCGCCCGTCGGCGGCGGTAGCGGACCGCTCGCGTAGTAGCGGTTGCGCGGGCTGGCCTGGAGGAAGCGCGGCTCCCACACGACCTGGCCACCGAAGTGCCATTCGTTGGTGCCGCGCTTGCCGATCTGGTTGATCACGCCGCCGTCGGAACGGCCGTACTTGGCGTCGTAGCCACCGGTCAGGGTTTCCTGCTGGTCGATCGCGCCGTAGGGCAGCTGGAAGCCACCGATGTTGCGGTACGGCTCGCCGGTGTTGTACCCGTTCACGTAGTAGGCGTTCTCGGACACGCTCGAACCGCCGAACGCCACGGCGTTGGCAAAGTAGCTGCTGCCCTTGACGGTACCGGGGGCGAGCAGTGCGATGGCTTCCGCGCTACGGGTAACCGGAAGCTTCTGCAGGTCTGCGGCCGTGATGATGGTGCTGGAATTGACGCTGGTGACGTCAATGGCGGGTAGCGCGCTGGCAACCACCTGCACGGTGCCGAGATTCTGCGCACTCTCCGCCGTGGCTGCCGCAAACGGTACCTGGGTACCACCGCCCGGCGAGACCGAAACGTTTTCCTGGGTAGCCAGCGTCTGGCCATCCTTGCGCAGGGTGACCGTGTAGCGGCCGACCGGCACATTGACCGAGTAACGACCGCTGGCGTCCACCGCCACTTCGCGGGTGGCGCCACCGGCGCCCTGCACTACGACCGTTTCTCCTGCGGCAACGGGTGCGGTGCCGAAGATGGTGCCCGTCGTGGCCTGGCCCTGGGCGAGCCCGGCAAAGCCCAGCCCCATGGACATGGCTACCATCAAGGCGGTGTGTCGGGGCCAGCCCCCCCCCGGAATATGCTTGTTCATCAGAAGATCTCCCCAGATCGATGCAATTCGGGCAAGGCCCGGAAGCGAGAAAGAGAACCACAATCCATCGTCGTGACGCTTACCTGAAGCGCGCATGCCGTCCTGGCCTGCGGGAACCCTACCAGCAACAATCCGCTGCATCACCCGAGTCCACCCAAGGCGGGCAAAACGGATTGTGTATGTTTTTTTAATCTTTCAGCCGTGAATGAAATGTCTGCAATGCCTTCACCCCAGCTGAACAAGCAGACGGGTCCATAAATCCGGGTTTGGCGTCGCCAAGCTGAGCGACCTGAGGCCAGAACCCATTCGGTAGTCCGAACCCTGCCATTGAGAAAACGCCAATGGGCCTATGGTTTGAAGAAAAGCCTTCCTAGAAACCGGATTACCTGACCAAAAAAAAAGCACCACCCTTGCGGGTGGTGCTTTCTTGGGCTCTTTCGAACCCGATGTGCATATGCCTATCAGTAGTCGTAGGACACCGACAGACGGACGTAACGCGGATCCTGGTTGAACAGGGTCTCGTGATACGTGTTCCTGATGTTGTGCGAGGTCCGCGGATACAGATGCGGTTGCGTCTGCAGCGTGGTCTGGCGATCGAACACGTTGAACACGTCCATCTTGAACGCGAGCTTGTGGTCGGCGAAGGCCGGCCGGTAGGCCAGACTGAGGTCGACACGGGTTACCCACGGATTGGTCGTGGCGCCCGGCATTGCCGGCACACCGCGGCACCAGTGGTAATCGGTACCGTAGGCACCGCCCGGGTTGGTCTGGTCAGGACCGTACCAGCCGAGGCACGATTCAGGCGCACCCGAGGTCACGAGCACGTTGCCGGCCACCAGCCATTCCGGCGTCATCTGCCAGGCGCCATAAGCCTTGAGCTGGTGACGGCGATGGTTGGACAGGTAGCCGCGGGCGTGGTCCATCAGCTCCACGTAGTCCCAATCCTCGGTGACCGAAACGTCGGTCTGGCCGATATCGGAACGGACCTGGCCCTCGGCGTTGCCCCAGCTGCGTGCGAACGTGTAGCTGACGCGACCCATCCAGGTGCCGTCGAACGGATGCTCCAGGTACATATCCAGGGCGTAGTAGTCGCGCTGGACCTTCGGAGTGCCGCCGAAGTCAGCCGCCGTCATCGGCACGATGACCGAGGTCGTACCATCAAGCGAATTGACCTTGATGTTCGAGGTCAGGTTCGGATTGACGATGCGGCAGTAGGGAGAATCCCACAGCCACTGGTCGGGGTTGTAGCCCATCGCCTCCATCTTCGTACGCACGCGCTCGGCGTCGCACTCGTCGTCGATGACCGTGCCCACGGTGCGGTAGGTGGCCTTGGCGCCGTAGACCCAATCCGAACCCAAGGTCTTGTCGAAGCCCAGGATGTACTCGTCCTGATACTGCGGCTTGAGGTTGGTCGAGGTAACGGTCTGCGGGTCAGGCGGCACGCCGACTTCGTTGTTGGCGGAAACGGGGCCGGGGGCGGGGCCGCCACCGACTCCGGGAACCGGCGCCAGCCCGGTCGGGATACCGTTCGAGTCGATGCCGGTGTAGGTGAAGTACTCGTCGGTGAAGATCGAACCGGATGCAGCACGCTCACCGGTAGCCTGCGGGATGGCCAGGTAGTAGCGGCCGGCGCTGCCGTAAAGCTTGAGCGAGGCATCGCCGTTGACGTCCCAGCTGAACCCCAGACGCGGCTCCCACTGGTCCTTCTGAACGACGAACTGGTTGCCCTGGGCGTTGCTGTTGGTGAAATCGTCGTTGCGCAGGCCGATCTGCAGCAAGAGGTTCGGGGACACCTGCCACTTGTCCTGCACGTACCACGCGCGCTGCGAGGCCGACATGCTGGTGACGGTGGAGAAGATATCCCTCGCAACATAGTAGCCGTCGCCGCCGGGTGCGCCGACGTTCAGCTCCGTGTTGATGTCGTCGCCCGGGCCCGTATGGCCATAGATCCACACATAGCCCGGGCCGGAACGCACGCGACCCTGGTTGTTTGCGGTGTAGTCGAGGTTGTCGATACCCGCCTGCAACAGGTGGTCGCCCAGGCGATAGTCGAAGTCGACGCGCAGACCCTTGGACGACTGGGCCGAGTCCGGAGAGCTGATCGTCGCCACGTTCTGGGCGTTGACGATCGGGTTGCCGCCGTTGAGCGCCGGGTCCTGCTCGGTCGAGCCCGCGATGAACGGCAGGTCGCTGGCGTTCGGCACCAGCGTCGGATTCCGGACGTCGGTCTTGCCGTACAGGATGCTCAGCGTGGCGTCGTCGGTGAGGTAGCTGGTGTACTGGAAGATGTCGGTCTTGTTCTGATAATCGACAAAGCTGAGATCACCCGTCTTTTCCACGTCGCTCAGGGTGTCGTAGTCGAACGAGTACGACTCGCCGTAGCCATTCTTCGAGCTCTGCTGCAGGCGGGTGTACTCGAGGATGTTGCTGTCGTTGATGTTCCAGTCGAGCTTGCCGTACCAGCGCAGGTCGCGGTTGCTGTAGTAGTCGTCCCGCTGGTTGTCATCGTTCAGGACGCTGCGGCCCTTGGTCTTCGACTGCTCCACCGACACGAACGCAAACAACTTGTCCTTCACCAGCGGACCACCGGCGTACACCGAATAGGTCGTGCTCCACTGCTTGTTCTTCTCGCGGTAGCGGCGCAGGTCGCCCGGAGCCACCGTTTCGCTCGCGAACTCCTCACCCGGCTGGAGCTGGACGTTCGGGTAATAACGGTTGACGGGGCTGGATTCCAGGGAGCGCGGTGCCCAGGTAACCTGGCCGCCGAAATGCCATTCATTCGTGCCGCGCTTGCCGATCTGGCTAAGCACGCCACCATCGGAGCGGCCGTACCTGGCATCGTAGCCGCCGACGATCGTCTGCTGCTGGTCAATCGAGCCATACGGCAGCTGGTAAGCCGCGCCCGTGTAGTTGTAGAGCGAGGTGGTATTGAAACCGTTTACGTAGTACGCGTTTTCCGTCGCGCCGGCACCCGCAAAGGTGACGACCGGGCCGGTGATCGCATCGCCGAAATAGCCGCTGCCCGAGACGACGCCAGGCGCCAGCAGGGCGATTGCCTCGGCACTGCGCGCGAGCGGCAGCTGCGCAAGTTGGGCCGACGTGATGGTCATGGACGACGCGGCATTGCTCACGTCGATGGGGGGCAGCGCATTGGCGGTGACCTGCACCGTGGACAGTTCGGTGGCGAAGTCGATTTGCGTACCCGCACCGGCAGTGACGTTGACACTGTTGCGCGTGGTGACGGTTTGGCCGTCCTTGCTCAGCGTGACCGTGTAGGTACCGACCGGCAGGTTGGCGGAAAAGCGCCCGCTGTCATCTACGGTGACCGTACGGCTGGTGCCGCCGGCGCCAGTGACAATGACGGTTTCGCCGGCAGGCGCTGAACCGAAGATGGAGCCGCTGGTAGCCTGGCCGTAGGCGAGTCCGGTAAACCCCAGGCCGATAGCCATCGCTACAACGAGAGCATTGCGACGAGGCTTGGCCCCGCGCGAATTACTGCGCATGTTCATCAAGTGATCTCCCCAGATCGACTCACAGACGAGTCATTTAAAAACCAAGCGACACCGGAATATCCGGCTCACTGGAAAACCAACGAAAGACGCTTTCCTGTCGCACCCGATACGGTAGCTACCGAATCTTCGGCCTCGCCCCAGCGTGATTCGTATGCGCCCACCCCCTGATGGGTAATGGGCTGCTGACGGACCGTATCCCCACCCGTCACGTCCTGTCAACTTTTTTTTAGCAATTCCTTCTCAGGTGGAATCCGCACGCCGTCTCTAGTTGGAGCACCTCTGCTCGTTTAAGATTGGTCGGTTTCGGGTGTCCCGAGGGAGCTTGCCCGAGGGATGAAACGGGAAGCCGGTGCGTTGTGCGATGCACAACAAGGCCGGCGCTGCCCCCGCAACGGTAAGCGAGTCGAACGGACGGCCCCACGCCACTGTGCCAACGAGCATGGGAAGGCGCCGCCCGGCAGGCCTCATGGCCTGCGCCCGCGAGCCCGGAGACCGGCCCGAAGCATTTGCCTGGTGGACCTGCGGTGGGCGGGCCGGACCTCGTGCGTGGCCCGCTGCCTGCCCGTCGTTCGTTCCTTTCCGCCTCCGGCGCTCCAGCTCATTCACGCTTTGGGCCGTGCGCGGGCGCGCGGCCGAGGAATGCATATTCATATGAAGAAGACCCTGCTCGCCGCGGCGCTGTGCGGCAGTTCGTTCGCCGCGCTGGCGGCGGACGCCACGGATCCGGCCGCGCTCTCGCCGGTGATCGTCACCGCCACGCGCACCGCGATCACGGTGGACGATGCGCTGTCATCGGTCAGCGTGATCACCCGCGAGGACATCGACCGGCTGCAGCCGGTGTCGCTGATCGACCTGCTGCAGGGCCTGCCCGGGGTGACGTTCGCCCAGTCGGGCGGCCTGGGACAGCAGAGCTCGCTGTTCCTGCGCGGCACCAACTCCTCGCACACGCTGCTGCTGGTCGACGGCGTCCGGGTCGGCACGGTCAGCGCCGGCATCCCCGCCTTCGACCAGTTGCCGCTGGACCAGATCGAGCGCATCGAAGTGGTGCGCGGCCCACGCTCGAGCCTCTATGGCGCCGACGCGATCGGCGGCGTGATCCAGATCTTCACCCGGCACGGACCGCGCAACGGAACGCTGGCACCCTCGCTGCGGCTGGGCACCGGCAGCCGCGGTTACGTCGACGGGCAGCTCGGCCTGGCCGGCGGCGACGCGCATGCCTGGTACAACCTGAGCCTCGGCGGCCAGTACACCCGCGGCATCAACGCCTGCCGCGTGGGCGCGGCCACTGCGTTCGCCGGCTGCTTCGCCGACGAGCCGGACGCCGACGCCTACCGCAACCGCAATGCGCTGGCCAACGCGGGCTACCGCTGGGACAACGGCACGCAGCTGACCGCGACCTGGCTGCGCAGCGACAGCCGCGTGGAATTCGACGGCGCGCCCTACGGCAACCAGCACCACAACCGCCAGCAGGTCGCCGGCGCGCAGCTGGGTTTCGATCCGCTGGCCTCGTGGAAGATCACCCTGGCGGCAGGGCAGAGCCTGGACGAGCAGCGCACCGACAACGACGGCGTGTTCATGCGCTTTGGCGACTCGCGCCGCAGCCAGGCCTCCTGGCAGAACGACCTGAGCCTGGCGGACAACCAGTTGCTGACGCTCGGCATCGACTGGCAACGCGAGCACCTGTCCAGCGACACCGGCTACCTGGACGACAGCCGCAGCGACACCGGCGGCTACGCGCAGTACCAGGGCAGCTTCGGCCGCCACGAGATCCAGCTGTCCGTGCGCCGGGACGACAACCAGCAGTTCGGCGGCCACACCACGGGCGCGGCGGCGTGGGGCCTGGCGTTCGAGCATGGCCTCAGGCTGTCGGCCAGCTGGGGCAGCGCCTTCCATGCACCGACCTTCAACGACCTGTACTACCCCTACGGCAGCGGCAATCCGGACCTGCAACCGGAGACCTCGCGCAGCACCGAACTGGGCCTGGCGCAGCAGCAGGCCGACTGGCACTGGGCGCTCAACGCCTACCGGACCACGGTCGACCAGCTGATTTCGCTGGATGCCAACTACTTTCCGCGCAACATCAGCCGCGCGCGCATCCGCGGGCTGGAGGCGCAGGCCGGCGCCGGGTTCGCGGGCTGGCGGGTGGAGGGCTACCTGACCCTGCAGCGGCCGGAGAACCGCGACGGTGGCGTCAATGATGGCCACCTGCTGCCACGCCGGCCCGAGCGGACTGTGCGGGTGGAACTGGATCGTCGTTTCGGCGCGTTAGGCGTCGGCGCCACCGTGCTTGCCGCCGGCGCGCGCTACGACGACCTGGCCAACCGGCACCGGCTCGGCGGCTATGCCACCACCGACCTGCGCGCGAGCTATGCCTTCGCGGGCGGCTGGCAGGTGGAGGCGCGGCTGGCCAATGCGTTGGACCGGCACCACGAGACCGTCTACTACTTCAACCAGCCGGGGCGGAGCTGGTACCTGACCCTGCGCTACACCCCCGGCGGCTGATCGCCTCGCAGGAGCCCGCTCGTGGCCGGTGCCCGACGACCCCCGGGTAGCGCCACAAGCGGGCACCTGCGACGACACGCCATGGCCCGGTCCGGGCCACGGTCCCTGCCTTTCGGCAGGGGCCGGACTTCAGGCACATCCTTCGGCGCAGCCCACCGGGCATAACGTGCGGCATGACCTTGCCCATCCTCTGGCCCACGAACCGCGCGCCGGCCGCGCGCTACGCTAGTGTCCCCGACGCGGCGCCCGCCGTGCGGCTCCCCCGCGGTACGGACGCCCCGTGAACATCTTCGCTCCCCTGATCCGCCGCCCGATCGGCACCTCGCTGCTGGCCCTGGGCCTGACCCTGGCCGGCTTGTGGGCCTACCTGCTGCTGGGCGTGGCGGCGCTGCCGTCGCTGGATTTCCCCGGCGTGTATGTGGTGGCCAACCAGCCGGGCGCGAGCGCACAGACCATGGCCAGCACCATCCTGGCACCGCTGGAGCGGCATCTGGGCCGGATCCCGGGCGTCGACGAGATGTACGGCAACGCCACCGAAGGCCAGGCCTCGGTGATGGTGCGTTTCACCTTCGACCGCACCGCCGACAGCGCCGCGCGGGACGTGCAGGCGGCGATCAACGCGGCGGCACCCGATCTGCCCTCGGGCATGCCCTCGCCGCCGCAGTACTTCAAGTTCGACACGGCGCAGATCCCGATCCTGTTCATTACGCTGACGTCCTCGGGCATGCCGCAGGACGAGCTGTTCGACCTGGCCGACACCCTGCTGAAGCCTGCGGTTTCGCAGATCCAGGGCGTGGCGCAGGTGCAGGTGTTCGGTGGCACGCCGCACGCGGTGCGCATCGAGCTGGATACCGACGCGCTGGCCGCCAAGGGCCTGACCGCCAATGACGTGGCCAACGCGCTGCGCGCGGCCAACGTCACGTCGCCGCAAGGCACGCTGAGCGACGGCCGCACGCAGATGACCGTCACGGCCAGCGACGGCCTGCACACACCTGACGAGTTCGCCAGCCTGCTGATCGCCATGAAGCGCGGCGTGCCGGTGCGCCTGTCCGACGTGGCCCGCGTCTATGGCGGCCAGGAGGACAAGTACCAGGGGGCCTGGTTCGCCGACGCCAATGGCAGCGCGCGCACGGTGGGCCTGCAGATCAGCAAGCGCCCGGAAGCCAATGCGGTGGCCACGGTGGAGGCGATCCGCGCCAAGCTGCCGCAGCTGCGCGCCTCGCTGCCGGCCAGCCTGCAGATGCATGCGGTGTTCGACCTCACCCAGACCACCAAGTCGGCGTTGCACGAAGTCGAAGTGGCACTGCTGATCTCGATCGTGATGGTGGTGCTGGTGATGCTGGTGTTCCTGCGCCGCCTGCGGCCCACGCTGATCGCCACGCTGAGCGTGCCGCTCTCGCTGGCCGGTGCGTTCGTGGCGATGTGGGCGCTGGGCTACACCCTGAACACCCTGTCCCTGGTGGCGCTGGTGCTTTGCATCGGCTTCGTGGTCGACGATGCCATCGTGGTGATCGAGAACATCGTGCGGCACATGGAACACGGCATGCCGCCGCTGCAGGCGGCGCTGACCGGCGTGCGCGAGATCGGTTTCACGGTGGTGTCGATCACGCTGTCGCTGGTGGCGGTGTTCGCGCCGCTGCTGTTCGGCAACAACATGCTGATCATGCTGCTGCGCGAGTTCTCGGTGACCCTGACGGCGGCGGTGGTGATCTCGGCGATCGTCTCGCTCACCCTGACACCCGCGCTTTGCGGGCGGCTGCTCGCGGCCGAACCGGCCACCCCGCGCACGCCCGGCCGTATCGAGCGCGCGGTGGAGAACTTCGACCGCGCGCTGCTCGGGCGCTACGAGCGCGCGCTGGACTGGGCCATGCACCATCGCCGGCTGATGCGCTGGCAACCGCTGATCCTGCTGGTGTTGACCGTCCTGCTGGGCATTGCCGTGGGCAAGACCGCCGGCGGCACCTTCATGCCGGACGAGGACACCGGCCAGCTGCAGGCGCAGGTCACTGCCGATGCCAACATCTCGCCGGAGCTGCTGACCGAGCGCGTGCTGCAGGTAGCGAAGATCATCAAGGAAGACCCGGCCGTCGAGGACATGCTCACGATGCTGGGGGGCAACGGCGGCGGCGGCGGCGCGGTGGGCAATTCCGCGCAGATGTTCATGGACCTGAAGCCGCGCGGCGAGGCGCCGGGCGATCGCCAGGCCGGCGCCAAGGAAGTGGTCGAGCGCCTGTCCAGGCGCCTGGACAAGCTCGCCGGCGTCGAGGTCGACATCAGCATCGCGCAGTTCCTCGGCGGCGGCGGCAGCGGCGACCGCGGCGGGCAGTACGAATTCCAGCTGGTCAGCGACAACGGCGGCGACCTGCAACCGTGGACGCTCAGGATGGTGCGGCGGCTGCGCGACATGAAGGAATTCCGCGACGTCGGCAGCGACTTCGACCAGGCCGGCAAGCAGCAGCTGCTCAAGGTCGACCGCGAGGCCGCCGGCCGCCTGCACGTGAGCATGGGCGACATCGACTCGGCGCTGTACAACTCGTTCGGCCAGAACCCGGTGTCGGTGATCTATTCGGACATCAACCAGTACCGCGTGGTGCTGACTTCCGCGGGCGCCGAGTCGGTCAGCCCGCAGTCGCTGCTCAACATCCACGTGCGCAACAGTCGTGGCGAGATGATCCCGCTTTCGGCGCTGGCCCGGATCGAACCGAACATCGCGCCGATGCGCATCCGCCACCACAACCAGCTGGAAGCGGCGACGGTCACCTACAACCTGGCCAAGGGCGTGGACCAGGCGCGCGGCGTCAAGCTGGTCGAACAGGCCGCCTTCGCGGTGCACCTGCCCGACGGCATCCGCGTCGACTACACCGGCGCCAACCAGCGCCTGCAGCAGGCCCGCTCCAACGGCCTGATCCTGCTGCTGGCCTCGATCGTGGCGATGTACATCGTGCTGGGCATCCTCTACGAGAGCCTCGGCCACCCGCTGACCATCCTTTCCACGCTGCCGGCCGCCGGCATGGGCGCCTTCCTGGCCATGCTGGTGACCCAGACGCAGCTCTCGCTGATGGCGATCATCGCGATCCTGATGCTGATCGGCATCGTCAAGAAGAACGCGATCCTGATGGTCGACTTCGCCCTGGTCGCCCAGCGCGAGCGCGACCTGCCGCCGCCCGATGCGATCCGCGAGGCCGCACTGGTGCGCTTCCGCCCGATCACCATGACCACGCTGGTGGCGATGGGCGCGGCACTGCCGCTGGCGATCGGCTTCGGCATCGGCTCGGAGATGCGCCAGCCGCTGGGCATCGCGATCGTCGGCGGCCTGCTGGTGTCGCAGTTGCTGACCCTGCTCAGCACGCCGGCGATCTACCTCTGGGGCTACGACCGCAAGATCCGCAAGGCGGCCCGCAGGCAGCGGCGCGAAGAGAAGAAGCGGCTCAAGGCGCTGGGCAAGCAGCAGACGGCATAATCCCGCCGCTCGCCCTGAGCGCAAGGAGCGCTGCTTCGACTTCACTGCACCCCGCCCCGGGGCGAGGCGCGAGCGGGGGACGCCGCAGCACTCCGGGGTGAGCGGAAACTCCGAGCCCGGTCAGCGCCCGGCGTCGTCCCACGCGATCGCGGCGAGGTGGCGCAGGTGGTTGCGCACGTCGGCCGGCCAGCCAGCGGTGAGTGCGGCGAAGCGTTCGCGCTCGCCCTGCCAGAACGCACGGCTGGCTTCCTCGTGGCCGGGCAGGTTGCCGGTCATCGCCAGCATGAAGCGATCGACCGATTCGGCCGACTCGCGCCAGCGTTGCGCGGCGTCTCCATTGCGGCTGGCCTGCTCCACCAGCCGGCGCAGCACCCCCGAGGCGCCGCCAGGCTGCGACGACAACCAGTCCCAATGGCGCGGCAGCAGGGTGACCTCGCGTGCCGTCACGCCCAGCCGCGGCCGGCCGGGCCCGCGCGCGGAGGCGGGCGCGGGCTGCAGGCGCGCCTGCACCTCGGCCTCGCTGCCGCGCAAGTCGAATTCCACCGGGCGACCGCTGCGGTCGTCGAACACCAGCAGGGGACCGGCGGCGCCGGTGTCGTGTGCGCGCTTGACCGCCAGCGCCACCTCGTCGGCGGAGCCGGAGGCGAGCAGGCGGTGGCCGTCGAAGGCGGTGCAGGTGGCGCTGGCATGAGTCGTCATGGCGAATTTTTACCCGGATCAAATGCGAACGTCAATCGCCGTCCCCCGCGGCCCGGCCGCGCCTGCCTCGACGAGAGCAAAACCGCCGCGTCCCGACAGCCACCACACACGTCCCGGGCGCCGCCAAGACTGTTGCGATGCGCGGTACGCAGTGTTCGCCAGCCGGCACGGCACGCTTCACCCGCTGGCGACGAGACAAAATTAGACTATTCAGTACACAAACTCCCGTTCAAAAAGGGTTCCCCATGCTCCACCCTCCTTCGCGCCTGCGCGGGGCGCTGACGCTGCTCCTCGCCTCCGCCGCCCTGCCCGCGGCCGCCGCCCACCTGGAAGTGCAGGGCGGGCGCAGCTACATGGACAACCATGGCGCCAACGCGGCGTTCGTCGAAGTGACGTTCGCGCCGCACACGATCGGCAACAGCCGGCTGGACTGGTCCCCGGAGATCCTCGCCGGCTGGATCGACGGCCGCGACGTGGGCCGCTATCGCGGGGCCCGGTTCGATGCCGGTCCGTCGGTGGCGCTGCTGGCGGGCGGCGCCCGCTTCCACTATGGCGCGCCGGATGCCTGGTACCGCCCGCTGTTTTTCAGCTTCCAGCTGGCCGGTATCAACCACACCACCCAGGCGCTGTCGAGCCACTACCAGTTCGTCAGCACGCTGGGCTGGCAGGGCGAGCACCTGAGCTTCCAGCTGCGCCACGTTTCCAATGGCGGCCTCAACGGGCCCAACCGCGGCGAGACGATGGCGCTGGTCGGCGTCGGATTCGATCTTTGAACACACCCGCGCAGGGCGGGCTTCAGCCCGCCTTCGGGGCTCCCGGCATGCTGCGACGGTGGGCTGAAGCCCCGCCTGCAAGAAAGACGAAGGCGCCCACGGGCGCCTTCGTCGTCAGTGGCCCCCGCCGGCCGCGGGTCCGGCCTTGGCGAGGAACGGCGGCCGGGTCAGCCAGATCACCAGCACCAGGCTGATGAAGACCCAGCCCAGCACATGGAAGATCTCGTTGAAGGAGATCTGGTACCCCTGCTGGGTCGCCATCTGGTTGATCAGCGCCGCGGCGCTCTGCGGATCGCCCATCGAGTCCATCGCCGCGCGCGTGCCGGGGTCGTAGGCGGTGATGTGCTCGACCAGTTGCTCGTGGTGCGCCACTGCGCGCCGCTCCCACAACAGCGTGGTGATCGACGCGGAGAAACTGCCGCCCAGCGTGCGCAGGAACGTCGCCAGGCCCGAGCCGGAGGCGATCTCGTTCTGCTGCAGGTCCGACAGCAGGATGGTCAGGATCGGCATGAAGAACAGCGCCACGCCCAGGCCCTGGATCAGCTGCACCAGCGCCACGTGGTAGAAGTCCACGCCGATGTAGAAGTCCGAGCGCATGAAGCAGGTCACGCCCAGCACCACGAAGGCGACCGAGGCCACCGCGCGCAGGTCGAACTTCGGCGCGAACTTGCCCACGAAGAAGGTCAGCAGCACCGGCAGCACGCCGATCGGTGCGGTGGCGTAGCCGGCCCAGGTCGCGGTGTAGCCGAGGTTGCGTTGCAGCCACAGCGGCATCAGCAGGCTCATCGCGAAGAACGCGGCGTAGGCCAGGATCAGCGCGATCGTGCCGTAGGTGAAGTTGCGGTGCCGGAAAAGCTTGAGGTCGACGATCGGATCCTCGTCGGTCAGCTCCCAGATCAGGAAGATCGCCAGCGCAATCACCGAGACGATGCTGGTGACGATGATGAAGGTGGAATTGAACCAGTCTTCGTCATTGCCCTTGTCCAGCACCACCTGCAGCGCGCCCACGCCGATGATCAGCGTGATCAGGCCGACGTAGTCCACCTTGGGCCGCTCGGTCCTGTCCACCCGCCCGCGCATCTGGTTGCCCACCACCACGCTGGCGAAGATGCCGATCGGCACGTTGATGAAGAAGATCCACGGCCACGAATAGTTGTCGGTGATCCAGCCACCCAGGATCGGGCCGGCGATCGGCGCCACCACCGTGACCATCGCCAGCAACGCGAGCGCCATGCCGCGTTTGGCCGGTGGGTAGATCGAGATCAGCAGGCTCTGGGTGATCGGGTACATCGGCCCGGCCACCGCGCCCTGGATGGCGCGGAACAGGATCAGCATCTCCATGCTCTGCGATACGCCGCACAGGAACGAGGTGAGCGCGAACAACAGCGTGCACCATATGAACAGCTTCACCTCGCCGAAGCGGCGGGTGAGGAAGCCGGTCAGCGGCAGCGAGATCGCCATGCTCACGGCGAAGGAGGTGATCACCCAGGTGCTCTGGTTCACGCTCACGCCGAGGTTGCCGGCGATGGTCGGCAGCGACACGTTGGCGATGGTGGTGTCCAGCACCTGCATGAAGGTGGCCAGCGAAATGCCGATCGTGGTGATCGCCATGCCGGGTGGACGGTATTGAGTCGTCATCGCAGGGGATTCGCTCTGATGTAGGAGCCCGCTCGCGGGCGATGCCTTTGCTCTGATGCGGCTCGAGACGCATCGCCCGCAAGCGGGCCCCTACAAGGGGAAGGATTACTTGCCGCGGCCGGCCATGTTCGCGTGGATGATCGACGCGATCAGGTCATCGGCCCGATGCAACTGCTTCTCGTAGACGTCGGTGCTGAAGGCCGGCTTGGAGGGCGGCTCGACCGCCAGCATCGGACCCTGCTGGTTGTGCAGGTTCACCGTCACGTCGGTGGACAGGCCGATCCGCAACGGGTGCTTCTCCAGCTGGCCCGGGTCGGCGAACACGACCCGCACCGGCACGCGCTGCACGATCTTGATCCAGTTGCCGGTGGCGTTCTGCGCCGGCAGCAGCGAGAAGGCGCTGCCGGTGCCCACGCCCAGGCTCTGCACCACGCCCTTGTAGGTCACGTCGCCGCCGTAGACGTCGGCATGGATTTCCACCGGCTGGCCGATGCGCATGTCGGTCAGCTGGGTTTCCTTGAAGTTGGCGTCGATCCAGACCTCGTTGAGCGGGACCACCGCCATCAGCGGCGTGCCCGGCGCGACGCGCTGGCCCAGCTGCACCGAGCGCTTGGCGACGTAGCCGTCGACCGGCGCGACGATGGTGGTGCGCATGGCGTCGAGGTAGGCGGCGCGCAGCTTGGCCGCGGCCGTCTGGACGTCCGGATGCGACGCGACCACGGTATCGTCGACCAGCACCTTGCTGGTCTGGTACTGCTGCGTGGCGGCGGTGAGCGCACTCTGCGCGGCGGTCAGCGCGTCGCGGGCATGTGCCAGTTCCTCGGCCGAGATCGCGCCGGACTTGGCCAGATCGCGGCGGCGGTCGTAGTCGGCCTGCGCCTTGGCCACCGCCACCTTGCGCGCGGCCACGTCCGCCTGCGCGCCGCTGACGGTGCTGTAGAGGCCGCGCACCTTGCGCACGGTGCTGGCGAGGTTGGCCTTCGCCTCGGACAGCGCGACCTGCGCGTTGCTCGGGTCGAGCTTGATCAGCGCCTGGCCGGCCCTGACGCGGTCGCCGTCGTCGGCGCCGATCGACACCACGGTACCCGGCAGCTGCGGGGTGATCTGCACGATGTTGCCGTTGACGTAGGCGTCGTCGGTGCCTTCGTACCAGCGGCCGTCGAAGTAGTACCACAGGCCCCAGCCGATCAGGGCGAGCAGCACCACCACGCCGAGCGCGCGCAGCAGGAATCCGCGCTTGTTCTTCGCGGCCGGCGCGGGAGCGGCGCCGTTGGGTTGGGAAGCAGGCTGGCTGGACATGGAGAAGCCTTAGGAATGAGCAGGGGTGGAAGGAGTGGAGGCCGTCTGCTGGCCGGCGGTCGCTTCGGGACGGTAGCCACCGCCGAGGGCCTGGATCAGCTGCACGGAAAGGTCGACCTGTTGCGCCTTGAGCGCGGCCATGCGCTGTTCGGCGACGAGCAGCTGCTGGCGCACGCTGAGCGCCTCGAGGTAGCTGCCCACGCCGGCGCGGTAGCGCTGTTCGGCCAGGCGCCAGGCGTCGCTGGCTGCATCCAGTGCACGCTGCTGCGCCTGGACCTGGATCACCAGCGACTGTTGCGCGGCGTAGTCGTCGGCCACCTCGTTGAGTGCGCCGACCAAGGTCTGGTTGTATTGCGCCACGGCGAGGTCGTACTGCGCATCCTTGCCGGCGAGGTTGGCGCGCAGGCGGCCGCCATCGAAGATCGGCAGGCTCAGGGACGGCCCGACCTGATAGAACAGCGAGGAGGCGCGCAGCAGCGGGTTGCCGCCCATCGCGAGCAGGCCGCCCATGGCGCCCAGCTTGACGTTGGGCAGGAACTCGGTCCGGGCAGCGGCGATGTCATGCCCGGCGGCCTCGACCCGCCAGCGCGCGGCGACCAGGTCGGCGCGATGGCCGACCAGTTCGACCGGCAGATCGGCTGGCACCGCCAGCGCGTCGGGCGTCAGCGGCTGCGGCCGGGCGATATCCAGCCCGCGGTCAGGACCCTTGCCGAGCAGCACCGCCAGCGCGGAGCGGGCCGCGTCGATGGCACGCTGGGCGACCGCCAGTTGCTGCTCGGCGGTGGCCAGCTCGGCATCGCCCTGCTTGAGCTGCAGCTGGCTGTCGAGGCCGGCGTGGACACGCTGGGCGGCCAGCTCGCGTGCCTTCGAAGCGCGCTCGAGTTCGGCCTGCGCCAGGTCGTGCCGGGCAAACGCATAGCCCAGCTGCGCGTAGGCGCGGGCGACATTGCCCGAAAGCTCGATGCGCGCCGCACGCGCCTCGACCTCGTTCGCGCGGGCCTGTCCCAGTGCGGCCTCCCAGGCGGCGCGCTGGCCGCCCCAAAGGTCCAGGCCCCAGGTGAAGCTGAGGTAGCCGTACTTGGCGACCGAGAAGTGCGCGTTATCGCCGAGCAGGCCTGACGGCGGCTTGGCGCCGGCCACACTGGCGCCAAGCCCCACTTGCGGCTTGCGCGCGGCATCGGCGATGCCGGCGGCCGCCTGTGCGGCGCGCGCGCGTGCGTCGGCCGCGGCCAGGCCCGGATTGCCGGCCAACGCCTCGGTGATCAGCGTATCGAGCTGCGCATCGCCCAGCCCGCTCCACCATGCCTCATCCGGCCAGGCGGCCGACGTGAGCGGCGCGCCGCCGAGGCTCTGCCGGGCCTTCAGCGCGGACGGATCGAGCAGCTTGCCGTCCGGGTGCAGCCCGCCGCTGCTGGCGCAACCAGCCAGAACGAGGGTCAGTGCGGTGGCCGCCGCAAGGAGTTGCAGACGCATGGTGTCGGGTTCCGGGTAAGGGTCAGTCTTTGTCGCGCAGCGCGCGGAGTACGCGCGAGAGGTATTCGTGCAGGCGCCGGCGCTCGATTTCGCCGAGCGAGCGCTGCGCCGCGGCGAGCACGCGCTCGTTGCAGTCGGTCAGTTGCCGCCACAGGGCTTCGCCCTGGTCGGTCAACTCGATGCGCAGGGCGCGGCGATCCTGTGCGTGCGGGCATCGGCGCAGGTAGCCGCGGGCCTCCAGATGATCGAGCTGCCGTGTCATGGCGCCACCATCGAGTTCGATGGAACGCGCCAGTTCCGAGGCCGTCATCGGGCCGAGCCGGGCGAGCCGCTTGAGGATCAGGAACTGGTTGAAGCGCAGGTCCACGCCCAGCGCCGCCAGCTCCGCTTCCATCGCACGCACGATCTCCGAACGCACCAGTCCGAGCAGGACGCCGAGGCTTTCCTCGGATGCGGGATGAGCGAGCGGTTCCTTGACCATGCCGCGCATTCTATTGCCGGAAGAATAATTGTCAAGGCAAATATCAAGACGACGGCATTTGTTCTGGCAAGGGTCAGGCTGCGCGTGCCTGGCGTGCCGCCAGTTCGTCGCGCACCAGCGAGGCCAGCGCCGGGTCGCGGAGAGTGAACAGGTCGAACACGCCCAATGCCTGCAGCGTGGGCAGCAGCGCGAGCAGCCGCGGTTCGGCCTGGCAGCGCACCGGCTCGGGCGTGGCCGGGTCGAGCATGAGTTGGGCATGCACCACGAAATCGACGAGCGCGTCGGTATCGGGCGCGGCGGGTGGCGGAGTGATGAGCGACATGCCGATCTCCTTGGGTGGGACATGATCCGGACAGCCCCGGTCGAGCGCTTGAACAGAAGGGCTGACCCTCGCACGCAGGACGCGGCAACAGGCGGCAACGTGACAGCGTCCGGATGTGGCCGACGGATGGGGGCTCCGCGACGAGTCCGCGCACCAGGCACGTACGCGGGCACGCAACCTTAGCCAGCGGCGGTTACCATGGGCAGGCAGCCGATACTGCTGGTACCCCCACTACCACCCGTCCTCTTCCGGGGCTCACGATGAGCACGCGCATGCAACGCATCGAGTTGAAGGCTTTCCTGCGCGCGCGGCGCGCGGCGCTGGCACCCGAAGCCGTCGGCCTGCCGCGGGGGCAGCGCCGGCTGACGCCCGGCCTGCGGCGCGAGGAAGTCGCCGCGCTCGCCGATGTCGGACTCACCTGGTACACGTGGCTGGAGCAGGGCCGGCAGATCAACGTCTCGGCCGCCGCGCTGGCGCGCATCGCGCGCGCGCTGGCACTGTCGCCTAGCGACGAGGCCTACCTGTTCGCGCTGGCCGGGCTTGCGCGACCGGAGCCGGCGCCGGCGCGGATCCAGGTGCCCGCGCCGATCCTGGGCTTGCTGGAGCGCTACCAGGGCCCCGCCTTCGTGCTCGATCCGCTGTTCGACCTGCTCGCCTACAACCGTTACGCCGACTTCCTGTTCGACTTCGAGGCGGTGCGCGGACCATTCGCGCGCAACCACGTATGGAACGCCTTCATGCATCCGCCGCGGCGGGTGCTCTACCAGCCGCACTTCATGCGCAGCGTGGCCAACCTGGTGGCGATCTTCCGGATGAGCCACGCCGCGCACCCGGACGACCCGCGGTTCGACGACCTGGTCGAGGCGCTGGTGCAGACCAGCGCGGAGTTCGCCGGCCTGTGGGAACAGCAGGAAACCGCGCCGCTGTCGGCGCTGGAACTGCCGCTCTACGACGCGCGGCTGGGCCACTTCTGCGTGCATTCGACACGCCTGCCGATCCGCGATGGCCAGGCCGATGGCGCCACGGTGTTCTGCTTCGTGCCAGCCGACGCCAGCTCGGACGCCTGCTTCACGCGCATGGTCGAGCTGGTCGACGGCGCCGCACTGCCGGCCTGAGCGGCTGACGCGCGCGTCATGCGGGCGGCTCGACCATCGGCACGATTACGGCACCGGCACGCGATCATGGAACCGATGCTCGGCATGCGTACCGCAGTGGCGCTGCTGGTGCTGACCGCAGTTGGCGGCCTGCTGATGGCCGGCATCCGTTTCGCCGGCAAGCCGCACCCGCCGACCTGACTGGCGATGGCACGGCTTCTGATTGTGGCCTGGGCGTAGAGCCGGCCAACGCGGATGTTGTAGGAGCCCACTTGTGGGCGATGATCTTGCTCTGATGCCGGCAAACGCATCGCCCACAAGTGGGCTCCTACAAGAGCGTCAGTGCTGCTGCTTGACGTAGGTGTCGAACAGCTCGTTGATGCGGCGGTACTCGTCGTACCAGGAGTCGGCGTGCACGAAGCCGTGCCGCTCCATCGGATAGAGCGACATCCAGAAGTCCTTCTTGTGCAGCTCGATGAAGCGCTGATACAGGCGGATCGAATCGGCTGCCAGCACGTTGTCGTCGATCAGGCCATGCTCGATCAGCAGCGGATCGGCCAGCTGGTCGGCGAAGTTGATCGGCGAGCTGGTCGCGTAGGCGTGCGGATCCAGTTCGGGCGTATTGAGGATGTTGGCGGTGTACTCGTGGTTGTACAGCCGCCAGTCGCTGACCGGGCGCAGCGCGGCGCCGGCGGCGAACTCGCCCGGCGCGCGCAGCAGCGCCATCTCGGTCATGAAGCCGCCGTAGCTGCCGCCGTAGATGCCCACGCGCTTCGGGTCCACGTGGTGGTGCTTGACCAGCCACGCCTTGCCGTCGAGCAGGTCCTCCAGTTCCGGGTGCCCCATCTGGCGGTAGATCGCGACGCGCCAGTCGCGGCCATAGCCTTCGGAGGCGCGGTAGTCCATGTCCAGCACCACGTAGCCCTTCTGCACGAGCATGTTGTGGAACATCTGCTCGCGGAAGTAGTAGGTCCACGACAGGTTGACGTTCTGGGTGTAGCCGGCGCCGTGCACGAAGATCACCGCGGGCTTCGCCCAGACGTTGTCTTCGGCGCCGTAGAACTTGGCGTAGATGGTGCCCGCCCCGTGGCTGGAGGGTACCTCGACGATCCTCGGTGCGATCCAGTCGCGCGCGGTGAAGGCGCTCTTCATGGTGTCGGTGAGCTCGCGCGGCGTGCCGCCGGCGGCCGGTTGCACCGCCAGTTGCGGCAGCACGTAGGAAGACGAGTGCAGCACCGCGAGGCGGTTGCCGTCGGGCGAGAGCGCGAACTGTTCCATCCCCTGGTAGCGGCTGACGCGGGCGAGATCGCCACCGGCGCTGGGCACCCGGTAGACGTCGTAACTGTAGGGCGCGACCTGGTTGGTGCGCAGGTAGAACCACCGGCCGTCCTCGGACAGTTGCGGGTGGCTGACCTCGAACCTGCCGCTCGTCAGCGCCTTCGCCTTGCCGTCCAGCGGCTTGACGTAGAGCTGCGACCAGCCGGTCTCCTCGGACAGGTACCACAGCGTGCGGCCGTCCTTCAGCCAGCCGAAATCGTTGAAGTTCCAGTTGATCCAGGCGTCGTCGTGCAGGCGGTGCTGGCTGACCAGCGCGTGGCGATCGAAATCGACGCTGGCGATCCAGCGGTCCTTGTTGTCGATCGCGCGCAGCTGGATGGCGAGGTTGCGGCCGTCCGTACTCCACACGATGCCGCCGCCACCGCCATCCTCGGCGCTGGAGACGATGCGCAGCGGGCGCACCTCCGGTGCCGCGAGTGCCTTGGCCTGCTCGTCCTTGCCGGCTTTCTTCAGCGCCGCGACGGTCTGTGCCCGCAGCGCCGCCAGAGGGTCGTCCTTGATGCCGGGAAGCGTGTCGGTCGGCAGCGCGAAGCGGCGGTGCTCGCGCAGGTCCAGCAGCATGAGCGACTGCGCCGCCGGCGCGTTGTGGTTCACGTAGACGTGCGCGTCCTCGCCCTCGGCGTAGCCCGAATCGCTGACGTAGTGGGTGAGCCTGGGCTGGCGGCCCGCTTCGTAGTCCTTCGGCCGCGTGACCACCAGCAGCCAGCGCCCGTCGGGCGAAAGCTCGGTATCGATCGCCACGACCTTGTCGCCCAGCCAGAACGGCTCGGGCGTACGACCGGGGTCGGCTGCGGCCAGCGCCCTGGCGTTGACCTTTTCGGCCTCCTTGTCGGCCTTGAGCCGACGCAGGGTCGAGAAGAGCTCCAGTTGCTCCGCTTCCAACGCATCGGTCTTCTTCGCGTCCGGGTCGTCGGCGAACTTCAGCACCGCCACCGGCGCGCTGATGCCGCGGGCCAGGTCGTAGCTGTACCAGTCGTTGCCCGAACGGTACTGCAGCGCGCGGCTGTCGGCGGAAAACTGCGGCGCCGATTCGTCCTCGACGGTCTGCGTCACCTGCACGGTGCGCCCGTCCGCCAGCATGCGCAGGAACACGTCGCCGTGGCGGACGAACGCGGCGTAGCGGTGCGTGCGGTCGTACACCGCCGGGCCATCTGCCGTGGCCACCGCGGCCGGGTCCAGCTTCTCGCTGCGGCCGGTCGCCGGGTCCACGCGGTACAGGTCGCGCACCTCGCTGCCGTCGCGCTTGAGCTGGTAGTAGATCGCCTGTCCGTCGGCGCTCCAGTAGGGCGACTCCACCGCCTGCCCGATCCAGTCGGGGTTGGCCATGATGGTTTCCAGGTCCAGCGGCGCGGCGGCTGTCGTCGCCAGCGCCGGCAGCGCGGTGAGGGCGGCCAGGCCCGCCAGGAAAAGTCGACGCATGCAGCGCTCCGCGTGTGGCAAAGCAGCCGAGCATAGCCAAGCCTGCCCGTGCCGCAAGCGCCGGAAGTCCTGATCCGCGCCGTTGTCCGGGCGCGGCGCGCCGCGGTGCTAGCGTCGGCGGAACTCGCGGCGGTAGTGCGAGGGCGTGGTCCCCAGCACGGTAGCGAAGTGTTGCCTGAGCGACAGCGGCGTGCCGAAGCCGGCACGTTCGGCGATGCGCTCGACCGGCTGGTCGGTGGCTTCCAGCAGCCGCTGGGCGAGTGCGAGGCGCTGGCCGGCCAGCCACTGGCCGACCGTGGTGCCGGTGTGCTGGCGGAAGTGGCGGGTGAAGCTGCGCCGGCTCATCGCCGCACGTGCCGCCAGCGAGTCGAGGCTGTGCGGCTCGTCGAGGTGGCGCAGGGCCCAGTCCAGCGTGCGGGTCAGCGGCGTGTCCTGGGCGCGCGCCAGCACCGGCTGCTCGATGTACTGCGCCTGGCTACCCTGGCGGTGCGGCGGCACCACCAGGATGCGCGCGATGCGGCTGGCCGCGTCGGCACCCTGGCAGCGACGCACCACATGCAGGCAGCAATCGATGCCGGCGGCGGTACCGGCCGAGGTGATCACGTCGCCCTCGTCCACGTACAGCACGCCGGGGTCGAGCCGCACCTGCGGGAAGAGCTCGGCGAAGCGCTCGGCCCAGCGCCAGTGCGTGGTGGCGCGGCGGCCATCGAGCAGGCCCGCGGCGGCCAGCACGAAGGCGCCCAGGCACAGCCCCACCACCAGCGCGCCGCGTGCGTGCGCCCGCCTGAGCGCGGCCAGCAGCGCCGGCGGCGGCGCCTCGCGCGGATCGCGCCAGGAAGGCACCACCACGATGTCGGCCCACGCCAGCGTGCGCAGGCCATGCCGCGCGGCGATGCCGAAGCCGGCGTGCGCACGCAGCTCGCCCGGCTCGGCCGCGCAGACCCGCACGTCGAACAGCGGCGCCTCGTCGCCCGCGGTCTCCCCGAACACCGCGCAGGGCACCGACAGATGGAAGGGACGGATGCGGTCGAACGCCACCACCGCCACGCGAGTTCCGCTCATGCCCGGCCTCCATCGGATCACCTTGGCCCGATTCTAATGGTAGTTGGCAATCGGGCCACTTCCGCCGGTGCCGTGCCAGCTTGGATCATGGCGCCCCGGGGCATCCACCCCTCCGCCAGGAACCCTGCCATGTCCGACGCCTCCCCTCCCCGCCGCGCTCTGGTGGTGATCGACGTGCAGAACGAGTACGAGACCGGTCGCCTGCGCATCGAGTACCCGCCCGTGGCCGAATCGCTGCGCAACATCGGGCGGGCGATGGACGCCGCCTGCCAGGCGGGCATCCCGGTGATCGTGGTACAGCAACTGGCGCCGCCGGATGCGCCGCTGTTCGCCGTCGGCGCGCACGGTGGCGCCCTGCACCCGATCGTCGCCGGTCGCCCGCACGACCATCTGGTACCCAAGACCCTGCCCAGCGCCTTCGCCGGTACCGACCTTGGCGAGTGGCTGGCGTCGCGCGGCATCGACACGCTCGTGGTCGTCGGCTACATGACGCACAACTGCAACGACGCCACGATCAAGCACGCGTTCGACCGGGGGCTGCAGGTGGAATTCCTGCACGACGCCTCCGGCAGCGTGTCCTATGCGAACCGCGCGGGCACGGCCACGGCGGAGGAGATCCATCGCGTGTTCGCCGTGGTGGAGCAGTCGCGCTACGCGGCGGTGATGCGCACCGACGAATGGCTGGCTCATCTCGCCCAGGGCAGCGCGCCCGAACGCGACACCATCCATGCCTCGCACCAGCGTGCGCTCACCGCCATGGCGCAGACGGCCTGAGCCGCCGCGGCCGGCGGCGGGCATCGGCGGTCCGGCTGGCGATGACCGCGCGCATGGGCGAGACTGGCCCGTCCACCCCGCCTCCGGTCCACACATGAGCCTGCTTCCCGCCGTCGAGCATGAAACCGGTCCCGATCCCCGCCACAGCGTGATCTGGCTGCACGGGCTGGGCGCCGACGGCAATGATTTCGCGCCGATCGTGCCGGAGCTGGTCGATCCGTCGTGGCCGGCGCTGCGCTTCGTGTTCCCGCATGCGCCGGTGCAGCCGGTGAGCATCAACGGTGGCGTCCCGATGCGCGCCTGGTACGACATCCACGGCTTCGACGCGCGCGCGCCGCAGGACGAGGCGGGCATCCGCCGCGCGATCGGGGCGGTCGAGGCGCTGATCGCGCGCGAGCATGAACGCGGCGTGCCAAGCCAGCGGATCGTGCTCGTCGGGTTCTCGCAAGGCGGAGCCATCGCGCTCGCCGCGGGCCTGCGCCATGCGCAGCCGCTGGCCGGCCTGGTGGCGCTGTCCACGTATCTGCCGATCAGCGCCACGCTGGCGACCGAGCGCAGCGCCGCCAATTCGCAGGTACCGATTTTCTGGGCCCATGGCAGCGCCGACCCGATCGTGGCGATACAGCGCGGCCTCGATTCGCGGAGCTTGCTGGAAGGGCTGGGTTACACGGTGAACTGGCACACCTATCCGATGCCGCACTCGGTCTGCGCCGAAGAGATCCTCGACCTGCGCCACTGGCTCACCGGTCGCCTCGGCTAGCTTCCCGCTCCCTTCCCGGGAGGGGTGGGAGCGGGGGACCGTGCTTGCCCCCGGACCCCGTCACGCCTTGGCGGCGTCACTGCCCACCCCATGGCGGGAAAGCGGGCAAATGCCGGCATACTCGTCGACATGAGCGCCCAGCCCGCCCGCCCCACCACGCCGCTGCCGGACTTCTGCCGCCTGCCGGCGGTCGCCGCGCTGTTCGCGGTGGGCGCGCTCACCGTCACGCTGATGTGGCTGGCGCCGGACAACACGCGCGGCTGGCGCGGCTACAGCGTGGGCATGCTGTTCGTGACCTGGCTGTCGATGCTGATCGCGCTGGCGCTGTGCTACGCGCGGCCATGGCTGCAGCGGCTGGGCGGCTGGATGCCCTATGCCGGCGTGTGGCTGATCATCGAACTGGTGGTGGCGCTGGCCAGCGCGGTGGCGCGCTGGATGGACGCCGCCCTGCAGCTGGACCTCGTGCGCACCGCGCCGATGGCCTTCGTGCGCGACAACCTGCTGATCGCCGCCCTGCTGGGCGCGGCGATGCTGCGCTACTTCTACGTGCTGGCGCAGTGGCAGGCGCGCCTGGCCGCCGTGGCGCACGCGCAGGTCGACGCGCTGCAGGCGCGCATCCGTCCGCACTTCCTGTTCAACAGCATGAACACCGTGGCTGCGCTGGTGCGGGTGGATCCGGCCACCGCCGAGCGCACCATCGAGGACCTGTGCGAGCTGTTCCGCGCAGCGCTCGGCCAGTCGGGCAGCCGCGACGGCACGCTGGGCGAGGAACTTGCCCTTATCGAGCGCTACCTTGCCATCGAGCAGCTGCGCCTGGGCCCACGCCTGCACGTGCGCCGCGAACTCGATCGCCTGCCGACCGGCTATCCGCTGCCGCGCCTGCTGCTGCAGCCGCTGGTGGAGAATGCCGTGCGCCATGGCATCCAGCCCCGCCGCGAGGGCGGCGAGATCCTGCTGCGCGGCACGCTGGACGGGCGCGCGCTGCTGATCGACATCAGCAATCCGCTGCCGGCCGCACCGACCACGCCCGGCCACGGCCACGGGCTGACCAACGTGCGCCAGCGCGTGGCCTTCCGCTACGGCGCACGCGCCTCGGTCGAGGCCGGGCCACAGCAGGACCGCTTCGTGGTGCGCCTGCGCCTGCCGCTCGATCCCCCGCCCGCGGAGCAAACCTGATGCGCGTGCTGATCGTCGACGACGAGCCACTGGCGCGCGCCCGCCTGGCCGCCCTGCTGGGCGAATGCGAGGGCGTGGCGGTCGTCGGCAGCGTGGCCGACGGCGAAGCGGCACTCGCGGCGATCGGCGAAACGCAACCGGACCTGCTGCTGCTGGACATCAACATGCCGGGCCTGGACGGCGCGGCGCTGGCTGCGCGGCTGGCCGGGCAGGCGCGTCCGCAGGTGGTGTTCTGCACCGCCTACGAGAACCACGCACTGACCGCCTTCGAGCTGGGCGCGGTCGACTACCTGCTCAAGCCGGTGCGGCTGGAGCGGCTGCGCGAGGCCCTGCAGCGCGCCCGCCAGCGCCTGGCCGCGGCGCCGCCCGAACCGGTGGGCTACCTGCGCGGCCGGCTGCGTGGCGAGCAGGTCCGCATCGCGCTGACCGAGGTGGTCTGCCTGCTCGCCGAGGAGAAATACGTGGTGGTACGCCATGCCGGCGGCGAGCTGCTGATCGAGGAATCGCTGCGCCAGCTGGAGGAGGCCCATCCGGCGCAACTGGTGCGCCTGCACCGCAACTGCCTGGTGCCGGCGCCGCGCCTGCTGGGGCTGAAGACCCTCGCCGACGGACGCGTGCTGGCGCGGCTGGCCGGCACCGAGTTCAGCCCCGAGGTGAGCCGGCGCAACCTGGCGGCGGTGCGCAAGCTGCTGCGCGCGGGGTAAGGGTGGCTGGGAGCGTCCGGCTGCCATCGCCGGGTTCCTGGCGTGCTGAGGCGCCACACCGCACGCGCGATCCGGCAATTGCGGCGACAATAGGCGCTCAAGCGTATTGCCGGAGCCCCCATGCAGTCTTCCATCCTGCGCATCGCCACCCGCAAGAGCGCGCTCGCGCTGTGGCAGGCCGAGCACGTCGCCGCGCGCCTGCGCGCCGTGCATCCGGGCCTTGCCGTCGAGCTGGTGCCGATGACCACCCGCGGCGACGAGATCGCCGATCGCCCGCTGGCCACCATCGGTGGCAAGGGGCTGTTCCTGAAGGAACTGGAGGTGGCGATGCTGGAAGGCCGCGCGGACTTGGCGGTGCATTCGCTGAAGGACGTGCCGGCCGAGCTGGAGCCGGGCTTCGTGCTGCCGGCGATGCTGCCGCGCGCGGATGCCGCCGACGCTTTCGTCAGCAGCGACCACGCCACGCTGGATGCGCTGCCCGAGGGTGCCCGCGTGGGTACCTCCTCGCTGCGCCGGCAGGCCCAGTTGCGTGCGGCGCGGCCGGACCTCGAGCTGCTCGACCTGCGCGGTAACGTCAACACGCGCCTGGCCAAGCTCGACGCCGGCGACTACGACGCCATCGTGCTCGCCTGTGCGGGCCTGGAGCGACTGGGCCTGGCCGCACGCATCCGCCAGCGACTGGCCGCGCCGGACTGGTTGCCCGCGCCGGGGCAGGCCGCCATCGCGATCGAGGCGCGCGCGGACCAGCCGGCCGTGCTGGCGCTGCTGGCGGCGCTGGACGACGCCGACACGCGCGTGACGGTCAGCGCCGAGCGCGCGATGAACCATGCGCTCGGTGGCAGCTGCACCGTACCGGTGGCGGCCTGGTGCGTGCTGGGCGAGCGTGGCCTGCACCTGCACGGCCTGGTCGGCGATGCCGCCAGCGGGCGGCTGCTGCGGGCGGAGGCGGGCGGGCCGGTGGGGCAGCCCGAAGTGCTCGGCCGCGCCGTCGCCGAGGCACTGCTGGCGCAGGGCGCCGGCGAGATGCTGGGCTGAAGCTGGCTTGCTCCTTACCCCCTCTGGGGAGAACACCCGGATGAGGGGCTGGGGCTGGGGCTGGCGGGAAGGCGGCCTACTGCCGCGCCTTGCGATTCACCGCAAGCTTGACCCCTCATCCCAACCCTCTCCCCGACAGGGAGAGGGTGCCATTTCTGGCGAATCCCGAATCCCGAATCCTCAGAAGTTGTAGACCAGGTTGGTCGTGGTCAGCGTGTCGGTGCTCTGCGTGCCCGGCTGCGTATCGGAGTTGTAGCGCACCTGGAAGCCGAGTTTGAGCGCCAGCTTCCTGGTCATGCTGACCGAGAGGCCCGCATCGTTCTGGTAGTACTTGTTCTTCGAGCCCGCTTCGACCAGCAGCGTGTCCTCGAAGGCGGTGTTGTCGGTCAGGCGGTACTTGAAGTTGATCAGGCCGCGGCCGACCACCTCGCTCTCGGTGGGCTGGCGCACCTCGACCGTCTCGTTATTCACCAGCACCGTGGTGTTGGCCGGGCGGTAGCGCTTGTAACCGGGACCGATTTCGAAGGACAGCTCCGTGCGTTCGTTCTTCAGCGCGATGTAGCCGTAGCCCAATGAGACGATGCCCTGCCACAGGTTGGAGCCGAAGTCGTCGTGCTCGTAGCGGGCGGCCCCGACGATGTAGCTGCGCGGGTCGAGCTTGTAGCCGACCGAGGCGCCCGCGTCGTAACGGTTGGCGGTGGTGGTGAAGCGATCCACCGTCGCGCCGGACTCATCCACCACGGTGACCTCGCCCTTGGAACGCATGCCGTTGAGGAAGAAGTTGTTCTTCCAGTACTCGTTTTCCTGGTTCAGGCCGAGCTTGGCATTGACGTTCTCGGTGCGCGAATTGCCGCGCGCCGAGGCGAAGCCGAACTCGCCCGAGCCGGTCCAGCCGCCGTTGTCGGTCGCGCTGTTGGGGGTGTCCTGCGCCTGTGCCATGCCGGCGAAGGCGAACAGGCAGGCGGCAACGATCAGGGTCTTTTTCATCGGGCGATCCATGGATGGGCCAGGCGGGAAGGCCGCCACCTTAATGCGGCGGTTTGAACTAGCAGTGAACATCCGCGCCACGCATTCCGGTCTAGCGACCGAGGCCGTGCGCGGCGTCGGCGCGGCACAGGCGCGCCAGCGCAGCCTCGTAGGCTCGTTGCTCGATGGTGCGCCCGAGCAGGCAGCTGGTCGCGGCCACCGCCACCAGCAGCACGCCGGCGTCGGCCAGGTCCACCACCAGCAGCGCCAGGCTCGGCACCGCATAGGTGAACAGCGCGGCGACGAAGCGCGCGGTACGCCCACGCACGCGGTACGGCGGCGGACGCCCTTCCGGCGGGCTGAGTGCCTGCCAGCGCAGGCCCTCGATCAACCCCAGCAGCAGGGCGAACGCCAGCAACACCATGATCCAGGGCCGCGTGCCGGCCGCATGCACCGCGCCGTCCTGCGCGGCCAGGCACAGCCACAGCCACAGGCCGCCCGTGTACCAGGAGGCGACCACCCGGCTCACCGGCAACTGCGCGGAGCAGCGCAGCATGCCGCTCGGCAGCCGGCGACGGAAGTTGTGCACCGTATAGACCAGGCTGGCAGCGCTGCACAGCGCCAGCGCGGCGCCGGCCAGTCGGGTCGCCCAGAAGGTGTTGTCGCCCCGGACCAGGCCGGCCACCGCCAGCATCGGCAGGTAGGCCGCCAGCGCCAGCAACGCTTCGCGGGTGGGCCGGCTGCGCCGGGCCGGGAACCAGCCGTGCCACTCGGACAATCCCGGCAGGTGCAGGCAGGCGACCAGCAGGCCGGCGCTCACGAACGCCGCGCCCAGGGCCAGCGGCAGCAGCGCCTCGCTGCGCCCGCCACGGTAGATGCCCAGCGCCAGCGCCAGGCCCAGCAGCATCCACAGGCCATAGCCGGACAGCGCCAGCGTGCGCAGCAGCGAGGCCGGATAGGCCGGCGGCAGCGGATGCTCGCGCATCGCGGCGGGGACGCAGGCCTGCATGTCGCTGGATGGGTGCATCACATCGAAGGCTCGGCGGCTGGGGAAAAACCGCGACCCGGCTCTCGTGCCGGGCCGTGCGACGGACTTGCGGCCGTCGCGGGCCGTACCCATGCTACACAAAGCTCCCATCCCTGCGGTATGCCATGGATCGCTACGAACGCATTCTGACCCTGCACCGGGTTCTCAAATCGGCACATTACCCGGTACCGCTGGCGCGGCTGATGGACGAGCTGGAATGCTCGCGGGCCACGCTCTACCGCGACATCGCCTTCCTGCGCGACGGCCTGGGCGCGCCGATCGAGAGCGCCGGCACCGACCAGGCCGCGTTCCGCTACGAGGTGGGCGAGGGCGAGCGCTTCGAACTGCCGGGCCTGTGGCTGACCTCCGACGAGCTGGCCGCGCTGCTGGCGCTCAACGAGTTGATGGGACGTTCGGGGCCAGGCGTGCTGGCCGGCGCGCTGGCGCCCTTCAAGGCACGCATCGAGCGCCTGCTGACCGGGCAGGAGAAAGCCAAGGCCCTGCCGATCGAGCGCATCCGCGTGATCCCCTGGGGCGAGCGCAAGCTCGACCAGCAGGTGTTCCGCGTCACCGCAGGCGCGGTGCTCGAACGCCGCCGCCTGCGCTTCGCCTATCGCGCGCGCACCACCGATTCGGACAGCAAGCGCACCGTATCGCCGCAACGGCTGACGCACTACCGCGACAACTGGTACCTGGACGTGTGGGACCACGATCGCGAGGCGCTGCGCAGTTTCGCGGTGGACCGCATCCGCGACGCGCACGCGCTGGACGAACCCGCCATCGACGTGCCGGAGGCGGATCTCAACGAACTGCTCGCCTCCAGCTATGGCATCTTCGCCGGCAAGCCCAAGGCCTGGGCCACGATCCGCTTTTCCGCACACGCCGCGCGCTGGGTCGCCGACGAGCACTGGCATTCGCAGCAGAAGGGCGAATGGCTGCCGGACGGCCGCTACGAACTGAAGGTGCCGTACTCCAAATCGCGCGAGCTGCTGATGGACGTGCTCAAGTACGGCCCCGACGCCGAAGTGGTGGCGCCGCTGCCGCTGCGCGAGGAGATGAAAAGCCTGCTGCACATGGCGTTGGGCGCCTACGGGGGCAGGTAATGGGGAATGGTCAATAGGGAATCGTGGAAGCAGAGCACCTCGCGGTGATCGCCGGGACGCGCGTCGCTTTTGCTTCTAACGATTCCCCATTCCCGATTCCCGATTCCCGGCCGCTCAGGGATGGAACGGCCACAGCTGCGGGATCAGCCACATCGACAGCGCGCAGAACAGCGCGATCAGCGGTATGCCCACCTTCATGAAGTCGGTGAAGCGGTAGCCGCCGGCGTAGTACACCATCGTGTTGGTCGGATAACCCACCGGCGTGGCGAACGAGGTCGCCGCGGCGAAGGCCACCGCCACCACGAAAGGACGCGGATCGGCGTGCGCCGCATGCGCCACCGTCACCGCGATGCTCACCATCAGCACCACCGAGGGGTTGTGCCCCATCAGTTCGGTGAGCAGGGCGGTCAGCAGGTAGACCATCAGCAACGCGGCCAGCGGACCATGGCTGCCGACCAGTCCCATCGCGCCCTGCACCACCACGTTGGACAGCCCGGTCTTCTCGATCGCCAGCCCCAGGGGCAGGATCGCGCCGAGCAGGATGATGATCTTCCAGTCCATCCCCTCGTAGACGTCCTTGCGGCCGAAGCAACCGGTCAGCGCCATCGCGGTGGCGCCGCACAGCGCGGCGATCGGGATCGGCAGCCAGTGCATGCCCGAGGCGACCACCACCAGCACCATGATCGCCGCGGCCATCCAGGCCTTGCGCATGCTGCCGCGCGCGTCGTCACGCTCGCTGAGCACGATGAACGCATCGTCGCTGCGCAGCTTGGGCATGCCGCCTTCGTCCACCAGCGCCAGCAGCACGTCGCCGACCGCCAGGTCGGTGTTGCTCAGCTTGTCGCGCAGCACCTGGCCACGGCGATGGACGGCCAGCACCGAGGCGCGGTAGCGCCAGTCCAGGCCCAGCTCGGCGAGCCGCCGGCCCTCGGCGGGACTGCCCGGCGCGACCATCAGTTCGGCCAGCACGCGGGTGCGGTCGTCCTGGCGCGCGTAGTGCTGCTCGGGGGCGTTGCGCAGGCGCGTGCGGCGCTGGAACTCCTCGATCTTCTCCCAGTCGCCGCGCACCAGCAGCACGTCGCCCGCCGCGAGCTGCTGCTCCCGCGGCGACCACATGCGCCGCTCGCCGCGCAGCAGCTCGAGCGGATAGACCCCGTACTTGTCGCCCAGCTGGGCATCGGCGATGCGCGTGCCCAGCAGCGGCGAGTCCTCGCCGACCACCAGTTCGGTCACGTACTTGCCGACATCGCCGCCTTCCGGCAGCGCGGCGTCGATGTGCTTGGGCAGCAGCTTGCGGCCGATCAGCATCAGGTAGCTGATGCCGGCCACGGCCAGCAGCGCACCCAGCTTGGTGAACTCGAACACCCCGAACGGCGGCAGGCCGTGCTTCTGCGCCAGGCTGTCGGTGAGCAGGTTGGAGGAGGTGCCGATCAGCGTGCACACGCCACCCATCTGGGCCGCGTAGGCCATCGGCATCAGCACCCTGGCCGGCGAGGTGCCGGTACGCTGGCATACGCGCAGCGCCAGCGGCAGGAAGGTGGCGACCAGCGCGATGTTCTTCACGAACGCGCCCAGCGGGGCGATCGCCAGCATCATCGCCAGCGTCAGCAGCCACGGCTTGCGGATGCGCATCAACAGGCGCGTCAGCGGCTCCAGCGCACCGGAGCGCTCGATCCCCAGGCTCAGCGCGAACATCGCCGCCACCGTTACCGTGGCCTCGTTGCTGAAGCCCGAGAGTGCCTCCTCGGGCGTGACGATCTGCAGCACCACCAGTGCCGCCAGCGCCAGCAGGGCAACCAGGTCGATGCGTACCTTCTCGCTGGCGAACAGCGCCATCGCCCCGACAATGACGGCGACCGTGGCCCAGGCCTGCCAGCTCATGCGCGCGCTCCGCGACGGCGCGAAAGGCGGCCCGGGGCGGGCGTGCGGAGCAGGACGTTCGAGCGGGGATCGGCTGGCATGGTTCCTTTCAGGCTGCCTTTCGTTGGCGCGGGCGCCGACGGACCATCATAACGGTCGCGGCCGCTGTACGTCGGGACGCAGACTTCACCACAGCCCCACGCTAACGTATCGTGAGGACTCGCCCTTCACAGGCTAACGCATGAGCCATCCCGCGCCCGCGGTCGCGCCAGGCAAACCGACCGTCGCGCTGGCCCTGGGCGCCGGCGGCGCCAAGGGCCTCGCGCACATCGGCGTCATCGAGGAGATCGAGCGCCAGGGCTACGCCATCGGCGCGATCGCGGGGTCCTCGATGGGTGCGCTGATCGGCGGCATCTACGCCATGGGCAAGCTCGCGGTATACCGCGACTGGGTCTGCAAGCTGGCGCGCTTCGACGTGTTGCGACTGGTCGACTGGACCTTCAGCGGCGGCCTGATCAAGGGCGAGAAGATCATCGAGACGCTGCGCGAACTGATCGGCGACGCGCGCATCGAGGAGCTGCCGCTGGCCTACACCGCGGTGGCCACCGACATCGACCGCGAACGCGAAGTGTGGCTGACCCGAGGACAGCTGTTCGACGCGATCCGCGCCTCGATCGCCATTCCCACCATCTTCCGCCCGCACGTGATCGACGGCCGGCGACTGGTGGACGGTGCGTTGCTCAACCCGGTGCCGGTGACGCCGCTGATCCGCGATCGCGCGGATGTCGTGTTCGCGATCAGCCTGGACGGCCCGGCGCACGTCCTGACTCCGGAACGGGATGCCGGCGCCGATCCCCGGCCGGCAGCGGATCCCGGCTGGCTCGACCGGCTGCTTGCGCGCGGTCTCGCGCGCGGCCTTGCGCACAGCGAAGACAAACCCGCGCGCGTGCACGAGCCCGGTGCGCTTGCCCTGCTGACCCAGGCGATGGACCTGATGCAGTCCAACCTCTCGCGACTGCGGCTGGCCGCGTACGAACCGGACCTGCTGATCGAGATCCCGCGCGATGCCGCGGCCACCTACGAGTTCTACCGCGCGCGCGAGCTGATCGAGCTGGGCCGCGCACGTGCCCGCGAGGCGCTCGAGCGCTGGCAGCCACCGGCCGGCTGAAGGGCGATGTCCCTATCCGTCGCGCGGCGGCCGGGCGCCTGCGTGCGGATCAATGCGGCCCGTGTGCGGCCAGGTAGTTTTCCAGGTACGCCTTCAGCGCCACGGCGTTGTTGTGCTCCTCGTCGCGCGCGCCGAACAGCAGGGTCACGTGGTGGCGACGGGCTTTCTCGGCCAGCGTCTGCCAGGTATCCGGGTCGGCATCGAGTTCGCCGGCGTACCGGTGGCGGAAGCCCTCCCAGCGCGCCGGCTCGTGGCCGAACCACTGGCGCAGCTCGCGCGAGGGGCCGACTTCCTTCATCCACAGGTCCAGTGCCGCGCTGTCCTTCTTCAGGCCTCGCGGCCACAGGCGGTCGACCAGCACGCGGTAGCCGTCCTTGGGCGAGGGCGGGTCGTAGACACGCTTGACGGTCAGGCTCATGGCATCCCCCTTGGAGAGCAACCCGCGCCAAGCTTACCCCCGCCGGGTGAACGCTCCGTGGGGCGCCGGGCAATCACCCCGCGCCACGCCGGCTGCGCTCAGAGTTCCTCGACGCGGGTGACCTTGGCACGGCGCATCAGCCAGGCCACGCCGCGCAGATCGGCCAGGCCGACCCACAGGCGGTCGAGCATGCCGTACTTGGAGGTGCCGGCGGTACGCGGGCGATGGCCGACCGGCACACTGCGGCTTTCGAAGCCGGCGCGGCGTACCAGCGCCGGCAGGTAGCGGTGCATGTGGTCGAAATAGGGCAGGCGCAGGAAGGTCTCGCGCTCGAACAGCTTGAGGCCGCAGCCGGTATCGGGCGTGGCGTCCTTGAGCATGCGCGAGCGCACCGCATTGGCGACCTTGGAGGAAATGCGCTTGTTGAAACTGTCGCGGCGCGTGGTGCGCCAGCCAGCGAACAGCTTCACTTCGGGCGGCGCGTTCCTGCGCGCGTCGAGCAGGCGCGGGATGTCGGCCGGGTCGTTCTGGCCGTCGCCGTCGAGGGTGGCGATCCAGCTGCCGCGCGCGGCGCGCACGCCGTTGGACACGGCAGTGCTCTGGCCGCTGCGGTGCACGTGATGCAGCACGCGCAGTTCCGGGTAATCGACCTTCTGCGCGGCCAGCACGGCACGGCTGTCGTCGGTGGAATCGTCGTCCACGTAGACAATCTCGAAGTCCACCTTGCCGCGCAATGCGGTGGCGATTTCCGCAAGCAGCGGCGGGATGTTGTCGCGCTCGTTGAACACGGGCACGACGACGGAAAGCTCGGGCATGGGGCCAGTCCGGGGAACGTTAAGGCGGGGATTATCGCCGATGCGGGTCGCGGGCGCAGGAAGGCGGCACGACTTGCCTGCAGGAGCGCACCTGTGCGCGACCGGATGCATGGCGGTCGCGCACAGGGTGCGCTCCTACGAGGGAACCGGGGTTCAGCGCAGCTTGCCGAGGATTCCGTCCAGCTCGTCGTTGCTGTGGTAGTGGATCACCAGCTTGCCCCGGCCACCGCGGCCCTGGGCCAGCTCCACGCGGGCGCCGAAGCGTTCGCCCAGCTCGCGCTCGAGCGCGTCGACATTGGGATCGCGCGCGCCGCCGGCCCTGGCCTTGCCCTTGGGCGCGGCCTGCGCGCGGCGCGCGGCGTCCTCCAGTTCGCGCACGCTCCAGCCCAGTGTCGAGGCCTGGCGCGCCAGCGGCACGGCGATGCCTTCGTCCAGGGTGAGCAGGCAGCGGGCGTGGCCCATCTCCAGCTTGCCCTCGTCGAGCAGTTTCTTGATCGGCGCGGGCAGGTCGATCAGGCGCAGCAGGTTGGAAACGGAAGCGCGCGAGCGGCCGACCGCGTCGGCGGCCTGCTGGTGGGTGAGGTCGAAGTCGTCGATCAGCCGCTTGAGCGCGTCGGCTTCTTCGAGCGGGGTGAGGTCCTGGCGCTGGATGTTCTCGATCAGCGCCATCGCCGGCACGGCGGCCTCGTCGACCGTCTTGACCAGCGCCGGGATCTCGCTCAGCTGCGCGCGCTGGGCGGCACGCCAGCGGCGTTCGCCGGCGATCAGCTCGTAGCTGTTGCTGCCGATGGCACGCACCACCACCGGCTGGATCAGGCCCTGCGCCTTGATCGAGGCGGCCAGTTCGTCCAGCGCCTCCTCGTTCCAGTGCCGGCGCGGCTGGTACTTGCCCGGCTGGATCTGCTGGATCGGCAGGGTACGCAGCTCGCCCTCCTGCTCCAGCGGCGATGCGGTGCCGGCGCCGTCGCCGCCGAGCAGCGCGTCCAGCCCGCGGCCGAGTCCCCGTTTCTTCGCGGCGGCCATGGTTACTCCTGGTGGATGTCGGCGGCCGCGTCGAGCGTCTCGCCGGTGTCGTGCATGTCGTTGAGCGCGGCCACGGCCGCCTGTGCGCCGCGTTCGCGACGGATGATCTCGCCGGCCAGGCCGATGTAGGCGATCGCACCGCGCGAGCTGCGGTCGTACAGGTGGATCGGCTGGCCGTGGCTGGGCGCCTCGGCCAGGCGCACGTTGCGCGGGATGATCGAGCGCAGCACCTTGTCGCCGAAGTGCTGGGTCAGCTGCGCGGAGACTTCGTTGCCGAGGTTGTTGCGCACGTCGTACATGGTGCGTAGCAGTCCCTCGATCTCCAGCTTCGGGTTCAGCCGCTGGCGTACGGCCTTGACCGTATCGAGCAGGCTGGAGAGACCCTCCAGCGCGAAGTATTCGCACTGCACCGGGACCAGCACCCCGTCGGCCGCGGCCAGCGCGTTGAGGGTGAGCAGGTGCAGCGAGGGCGGGCAGTCGATCAGGATGGTCTGGTATCTGTCGCTGATCTTGGCCAGCTGTTCCTTGAGCCGGCTCTCGCGCGCGATCGCATCCATCAACTTGAGCTCGGCGGCGGTCAGGTCGCCGTTGCCGGGCAGGAGATCGTAATGCGCCTCGGTGGCGACGATGGCGCGCTCGATCGGCGCCTCGTCCAGCAGCACCTCGCAGCCATTGGGCTTGGCCTCGCGCTTGTCCACGCCCGAGGCCATGGTGGCGTTGCCCTGCGGGTCCAGGTCGACCAGCAGCACCTTGCGCTTGGCGGCCGCCAGGGCCGCAGCGAGGTTGACCGCCGTGGTGGTCTTGCCGACGCCGCCCTTCTGGTTGGCGACAGCGATGATGCGTGCCATGGGTCGATGGTTACCGGTTACGCGGAAGGGGCCTAGTGTAGTGGGTCCGGCGCGATGGGCGACCCCGCCGGGCGGGCGCTTGCGCGCAAGGTGCGCCGCATCAACGGGAGAAGACCGGGCCGCGGCGGCGAAAGCGGAGCCAGAAGGCAAGTTCCAGGCTCAGCCCGACCAGCAACAGCGGCACGCCGGACCGCGGCTGGCCGAAGAAGGCCGGGCCCAGGCCCAGTGCGAACGCGGCGGCGGCAACGAGCAACCCCGGACTCGCCAGGTGGCGCATGCGGTATCCCTCCACGGATCGGCACCGAGCATAACCCGGCCCGGGTCTAGGCGCGGCCGAGTACCAGCAGCTGCCGCTCCGCCTCCAGCCCCGGCACCTGCAGCGTGTGCCGCCCGCACAGACGGAAGCCGGCCGGGATTCCGGCCAGCTCGTCGTCCGCCGAAGGACCTTTCATGGCCAGCCACGTCCCGCCCGGTACCAGCAGATGGCCGCCCCAGCCGAGCATGTCGGCCAGGCTGGCGAAGGCGCGCGCGGTGATGCAGTCGAACTGGCCCTGGAGCTCTTCCACGCGCGACTGCACGGCGCGCACGCCTTCGAGCTTCAGCGCGCGGATCGCCTCGCGCAGGAAGCGCACCTTCTTGCCGTTGGAGTCGACCAGCAGGATCTCGCGGCCGGGCGCGGCGATCGCCAGCGGGATGCCGGGCAGGCCGGGGCCGGTGCCGAGGTCGGCGAGCGTGCTGCCGCGCACGTGGGGCAGGATCGCCAGCGAATCGAGCAGATGGCGGGTGACCATCTCGGCCGGGTCGCGCACGGCGGTGAGGTTGTAGGTGGCGTTCCAGCGCTCCAGCAAGGCCAGATAATCCAGCAGGCGTCCGGAGGCGCCGTCGGGCAAGGCCAGGCCGAGCGCGGCGAGGCCGTGTTCGAGGCGGTCGTGCAACGGGGCGCGGATCATGGGCTTGGACTCGGGAAAAAGGCCAGCCGCACAGTATCGGGGGCTGCCGCCAGGGATGCCAGCGGCGGGCTCAGGCGAGGTCGAGGTCGACCCGCGTGACCAGCATGCCGCGCTCGCGCAGGGCAGCGTTGAGCCGCAGCTTCAGCCGGCTGCCGAGATGGCGGCGGTCTTCATCCGCCCCGGCCGCTTCGGCCTGGAGCGCGTCCAGTGTGCCGGTGCGGATCAGTTGCTCGACCTGGTCGATCACCGCGTCGGCGCGCTCCGGTTCCAGCACCTGCCAGTACACCTTGCCGTGGATGTCCCGGGTGGGCGCGAGTGCCTCCCGGAAATGCATCACCTGGCCGTTCAGGTCGATCCGGTGGCCGATCCGCTCCAGGCCCGGCAATACCAGGTGGGTGCCCGGCTGCAGCAGACGCAGCAGCTTGCCGCCGCGATGCAGGCTATGCACCTGTCCCACCGGTACGGGCTTGACCGCGCTGGCGAGCAACGCCAGGCAGGTGATCAGGACGAGCAGGGCAGTTGTCATGGAATTCAGGCGCTTGCGGCGCGTTACTCGAACAGGGGAATGGACGTCAAGGCAACATGTTGCTGCAACCGATCTTAATAAGCATTTAACAGACTTGGCGGGAACCAGCGCACGGTTTGCGCGGTGTCTGCCTGACCTCCGCATCGGCGGCCACCGGCCGTACTTGAGCGAGGTTCGTGCGGAGCGCGGACGCGTCTGTCGCGGGGCCCGCGGCAAGGTAAACCGGCGTCCCGGGAAGCGCCCCGAGCGGAAAAGCTCACGGGCGCATCACTCCCTTGAAACAAACATCGGCAAAAACCCGGCCCTCGAGGGAGGGGACCATGAAGACGATGTCGCGCTTGAACAAATGCCTGCTGGCGAGCCTCATCACCGGCTCGGTGGCCACGCTCGCCGCCGCCCCGAACCTGTCGTGGGCGCAGACGGCCAATGCCACGCTCCGCGGCACCGCGCCGCCCAACACCGAGGTCACCGCCCGCAACGTGGCGACTGGCTCCGTGCGACGCACCCGTGCCGGCGCTGACGGCAGCTACGCGCTGCCCGGCCTGCAGCCCGGCACCTACCAGGTCGATGCCGGCCCCGGCACCGAGCGCACCGTCACCCTCTCGGTGGCCTCCACCGCCACGCTCGACCTGGGCCAGCCGCAACCCGTCGCAGCCGGTGCCCCGTCGGCCGCCACCGCGACCACGCTCAGTGGCGTGTCGGTCACCGCCACGGCGTTGCAGGAGGTGAAGACCTCCGAAGTGGGCAATACCATCTCGCTGCGCCAGATCCAGACCATCCCCCAGATCTCGCGCAACTTCCTGGAGTTCGCCGACACCGTGCCCGGCATGGTTTTCACCGTCGATGCCAAGGGCAATACATCGCTGCGCGGCGGCGCGATGAACAACAGCTCGGTCAACGTCTACATCGACGGCGTGGGCCAGAAGAGCTACGTCAAGGAAGGCGGCATCAGCGGCCAGTTCGGCAGCCAGGGCAATCCGTTCCCGCAGCTGGCGATCGGCGAGTACAAGGTCATCACCTCCAACTACAAGGCCGAGTACGACCAGATCTCCTCGGCCGCGGTGACCGCGCAGACCAAGTCCGGCACCAACGAATTCCATGGCGAGACCTACTACCGCTACACCAACGACGCCTTCCGCGAACGCACGCCGTCCGAGCGGGAATCCGGAACCAAGACACCGTCGGAGGAAAAGGAATACGGCTTCGCCATCGGCGGCCCGATCATCAAGGACAAGATGCACTTCTTCGCCGCGTACGAGGCCAAACGCTTCGATACGCCGATCACCGTGGTCGCCAGCGCCGACGGTGCTCCGGGCGTGCCGTACCTGCCGGCCGATGTCGCCGCGCAGTTCGGCCCGGCCGGGCTGAATTTCAAGGAAGACCTCTACTTCGGCAAGATCGACTGGGAGCCGACTGATCGCGACCGCTTCGAGGCCAGCGCGCAGATCCGCAAGGAGAACCAGCTCGGCGGCGTCGGTGGGGTCAATGCGGTCACCGCCGCCTTCAATACCCGCAACGACGACAAGCGCTACGCGCTGCGCTGGCAGCACAGTGGCGAGGCGTACTTCAACGAACTGCTGCTGACCTACGAGGATGCCTTCAACGCGCCCACCGCGTTGAACTACGGCAACGGCGAGGTCTACACCTGGGAGCGCCCGACCGACGACCCGGTGATTATCCAGACCGGCGCGGCCAATCCCCTGGCCACGCAGGACAAGGGCCAGAAGGGCCCGGCCATCCAGGACGACTTCACCTTCAACGACCTGCAGTGGCACGGCGACCACGTGGTCAAGCTAGGCTTCAAGAAGAAGCTGGTCACCCTGCACGCGGCCGACGCGGCCGACGTCAACCCGCAGTTCTATTACAACGTCACCCCCGCCGGCACCGCCGATACGCCGTACAAGGCGTTCTTCACCAAGCCGGTGACCGGCCTCGGGCTGTCCCCGACGGTGGAGACCAAGAGCCACCAGTTCGGCGCCTACATCCAGGACGACTGGGCCGTGACCGACAAGCTCACGCTGAACCTGGGCGTGCGCTGGGACTACGAGCGCACCCCCTCGTACACCAACTTCGTCACTCCGGCGAACGTGGTGGCCGCGCTCAACAGCCAGGATCCCAACGCACCGGCGGGACAGACCTACGCGCAGTCGCTGGCGCTGGGCGGCATCGACATCAACGACTACATCAGCACCGGGCGCAATCGCTCGGCCTACAAGGGCGAGTGGCAGCCGCGCCTGGGCTTCTCCTACGACCTTTTCGGCGACGAGGCCCACGTGATCTTCGGCGGTGCCGGCCGCGCCTACGACCGCGACCTGTACGACTACCTGCAGCTCGAAACGACCAAGTCCGCGTTGCCGCAGTACACGATCTACTTCCGTGATCCGGCCACGGGCCAGTGCCATCGCGCCTCGACCCCCTGCTACGACTGGAATCCGGCCTATCTGAACGGTCTGGCCAACCTGCAGGCGCTGCTCGGGCCGAGCAGCAACGCCGGCACCGAGGTCGATCTGCTGAACAACAACCTCAAGGCGCCGTACTCCGACCAGTTCAGCCTGGGCATGCGCAACGCGATCGGGGAGTGGAACACCAGTGCCACCGTCTCCCGCATCCTGAGCCATGACGGCTTCGCCTTCACCCTGGGTAACCGTTACCCGGACGGTTCGTTCTGGCAGAACAACGGCCAGCCTTGGGGCAACGGCGTGCCCGGCTTCGGTGCGCTGATCGTCGGCAACAACGGCATCGAGACACGCACCACCCAGGTGCTGCTCTCGGCCGAGAAGCCCTACACGAAGGCATCCCACTGGGGCGCCACCTTCGCCTATACCTTCACCCACGCCACGCAGAACCGCGACATCAACGAGCACTACGCGTTCGACGAGGCGACGATCGACGATTACCCGTTCATCACCTCCAACGCCGCGGCCAAGCACCGCTTCGTCGCCACCGGCAACATGGACGGCCCGTGGGGCACCACGCTCTCGGCCAAGCTGACCCTGGCCACGCCGCTGCCGTTCAACGGCATCGCCTGCTACGACGGCGCGGTGTTCCCGGCCGGCAACAACTGCATCCCGCAGGCGGCCACGCCCGGCGGCTCGCGGTTCCTGGTCGGCGGCAAGATCTGGGGCTACCGGGACGTCGATTTCCAGGCGACCAAGAACTTCGATCTCGGCAACGGCGTGACCCTGTTCGGGCGGTTCGACGTGCTCAACGTGTTCAACTGGGACAACTTCGTCGATTACGTTCCCACCTATGCCAACGGACAGGCGACGGTGGAATACAACCGCCTGGGCAACATCACGTTCGTGCCGCGCACGTTCAAGTTCGAGGTCGGGCTGACCTTCTAGCGCGACGGCCAGCATGCCCGTCCCCTGTGCGGCCGCACCCGGTCGTACAGGGGCATCGCCGGGCCTGCCGATGAGCGCAGGTACTTCGCGGCCGTCGGTTGACCGGTGCCGCCCTTCGATCCGTTTCTTCACCGTCCGGCGGTGGCCGGCTGTCTTCCACCCACCCCCGCGGATGCCGTGCCCCATGCCTCGCCGATCTCCCCGTCCCCTGTTTGCCGTCCTGCTAAGCGCCGCCTTCGCCGCATCCGCCGGCTTGCCGGTGCAGGCGGCGACGCCCGCGCCGACGGCGATGACCTATGCGGCGCTGCCGCCTGCGCGGCAGAAGCTGGTCGACGACCTGGAACGACGCACCTTCGACTGGTTCTGGGACAGCGCCGATACGCGGACCGGGCTGGTACCCGATCACTATCCCGGCGAGTCGTTCTCCAGCATCGCCGCGGTCGGCTTCGGCCTGACCGCCTACGGTGTGGGCGTCGAACGCGGTTACATCACGCGCGGACAGGCGGTCGAACGCACGCTCGCCACGCTGCGCTTCTTCGCCGACGCGCCGCAGAACGGCAGCGAGGACGACGCCACCGGCTACCACGGCTTCTACTACCACTTCCTGGACATGCGGTCCGGCAAGCGCTTCGGTCGCTGGGTCGAGCTGTCCAGCGTCGACACCACGCTGCTGCTCGGCGGCGTGCTGTTCGCGCAGTCCTACTACGATCGAGACACGCCCGCCGAACGCGAGATCCGAGCCCTGGCCGACACGATCTACCGCCGCGTCGACTGGCCCTGGATGCAGGTGCGCGCGCCGCTGATCGGCATGGGCTGGACCCCCGGCGGCCAGTTCATCCCGAGCGACTGGAAGGGCTACAACGAGGGCATGCTGGTCTACATCCTCGCACTGGGCTCGCCGACGCATCCGGTCGAGCCAGCAGCCTGGAAGGCTTGGACCTCGACCTACGACAAGACCTGGGGCGCCTTCCACGGGCAGACCTTCCTCAACTTCGCGCCACTGTTCGGCCACCAGTACAGCCACGTCTGGGTGGATTTCCGCGGCATCCGCGACGACTGGAACCGTGCGCACGACCTGGACTATTTCGAGAACAGCCGGCGCGCCACCTACAGCCAGCGCAGCTACGCGATCGCCAACCCGGGCCACTGGACCGGCTACGGCGCCAACGTGTGGGGACTGACCGCCTGCAACGGGCCCGGTGGCATCGTCGTCGAGCAAGGCGATCGGACGCTCACGTTCGAGGGCTACACGGCGCGCGGCGCCGGGCTGGACTACATCTCCGACGACGGTACCATCGCCCCCACGGCGGCGGGCGGCTCGATCGCCTTCGCGCCGGAGATCGTGGTCCCGGCACTGGCGACGATGAAGCAGCGCTACGGCGACTCGATCTACAACCGCTACGGCTTCGTCGACGCGTTCAACCCGAGCTTCCACATCCGCACCGAGCTGCGCACCGGCCGGCTGGTGCCCGGGCTGGGCTGGGTCGACAGCGTGCAGCTGGGCATCGACCAGGGCCCGATCGTGCTGATGATCGAGAACTGGCGCAGCGGTTTCGTGTGGAACGTGATGCGCCGCAATCCGTACATCCGCAAGGGGCTGGCCAGGGCCGGCTTCACCGGGGGCTGGCTGGACCAGCGGCCGGATCAGCCTTGAACGGACTGGAGCACGTTCCCTGTCCCGGGCCTGCCCGAAGGGTGGCTCGCCGGTCGCCGGCCGGTCGAATCCGCCGCGCCAGGGCGCCACGGTCCGGGCTGGAGCCTTGATGGAGCGGCCGTGAGCAAGAACCCGGCAACGACTGCAGCGCCCACGGCCGTGGTGGTGATGGGCGTCTCCGGCTCCGGCAAGAGCACGATTGCGCGGCACCTGGCCGACGCGCTCGGTTACGCGTTCCTCGATGGCGACGACCTGCACCCGCAGGCCAACATCGCCAGGATGCGTTCGGGCACGCCGCTGCGGGATGCCGATCGCCTCCCCTGGCTGGATGCGATCGCTGCCTGGATGCACAAGCAGCTGGCGGCCGGCCACAGCGCGGTGGTCGCCTGCTCGGCGCTCAAGCGCGCCTACCGCGAGCGCCTGCGCGAGGCCGGGCCTGCCGTGCGCTTCGTCTATCTGCAGGTCGACCACGACGAACTGGCACGGCGCATGCGCGCGCGCGAGCACTTCATGCCACTCCGGTTGCTGGGCAGCCAGTTGGCGACCCTGGAGGAACCGGCCGGCGACGAGCCGGCGCTGTGCGTGGACGCCAACGGCACGATCGAGGCGACGGTGGCACGCGCGCTCGAAGGCCTCGCGCAGCAACGCCCGCCGCGGTAGCCCATGCCGCAGGACCGGCCTCGACCCGCCGGCCTGTCACGCGAGCGAGCCGGTGGGTCGAGGCCGCCAGGTGGCGACGCGCGCGGCGTCAGAACCGCCCCGCGCGGAAGTCGGCGATGGCCTCGTGGATCTGCGCGGGGGTGTTCATCACGAACGGGCCGTAACGCGCGACGCTCTCGTTGAGTGGCCGGCCGGCGACCACCAGCAACCGCGCAGCACTGGCGCCGGCGCCCAGGGTCAGGCGGTCGCCCTCGGACAGCACCGCCAGTTCGCCGCGTGCGAGCGGCTCGCCGCCGACCTCGGCCGACGCCCCCTCGAACACATAGGCGAAGGCGTGGTGCTCCGCGGGCAGGTCCAGTTCGAAGCGCGCGCCCGCGGCCAGCGTGATGTCCAGGTACAACGGCTCGGTGGCGACGCCCTGCACCGGACCGATCGCCTCGCCCAGCCGCCCGGCGATCACCCGCGCCTGCACGCCCGGCGCCGGCTCCACCTGCGGAATGCGCTCGGGCGCGATGTCCTGGTAACGCGGCGCGGTCATCTTGTCCGCCGCCGGCAGGTTCACCCACAGCTGGAAGCCCCACATCAGGCCATTTTCCTGCTGCGGCATTTCCAAGTGCAGGATGCCGCGCCCGGCGGTCATCCACTGCACGCTACCGGGACCGAGGTCGCCCTGGTTGCCGTGGTTGTCGCCGTGACGCATGTGCCCGGCCAGCATGTAGGTGACCGTCTCGAAGCCGCGGTGCGGATGCTCGGGGAAGCCGGCGATGTAATCGCCGGCCTGGTCGGAGCGGAACTCGTCGAGCAGCAGGAACGGATCGAGCATGTCCAGGTTGGGCTGGCCGATGATGCGCTTGAGCTTCACCCCGGCGCCGTCGTTGGTGTCGATGCCGCGCACGCGGCGGCTGATGATGCGTTGGCTCATGGGGAACGCCTCCGGCGTGGAAGGATGCCCATGAGCATGGGGCCGGTGGCGAATGGGGCCAAGCGTGGCGGCGTGAACGGATTGTTTCGCCAGGCGCCGCCTTTTGCAGGAGCGCACCCGTGCGCGACGATGCGCCTCCCGGTCGCGCGCAGGTGCGCTCCTACAGGGGGTCCAGCCGGGTGAAGGCACGGCGCAGCTCGGCCCAGGTGGCTTGCTGGAACGGCGCCGGTGGCCCCAGGGTGTGGTTTCAGTGCACCCAGTGGCCGCTGCGCTGGCGCGGCGGCGGCGGTGCTTCCTCGCCGGGCGGCGCGGGCGTGCGCGCGAGCGCGGCCAGCTCCGCTTCGGTGGCCGGGTGTTCGCGCCAGTAGTGGTCGACCGCGCCGAGCACCGGGGCCACCTGCGCCAGGCACTCGTCGTATTCCTCATCGGTGAGCTTCTCGAACTCGGCCTCGGCCGAGAGGATGCCCTCGTCCACCGCCAGCGCCATCACCGGCCCGAGCATCTCCATCAGTTGCGGGTCCTCGGCCAGGCGCTTCTCCCACAACACGGCGCGCAGGTCGATGCCGCGGCTGAAACCCTCGCACCAGCCGGCGGCCGACAGCACCGGGCCGGTGTCGGTATCGACTTCGCCCAGGATCGGCTCGTAGGCGTCGACGTCCAGCTCGACGCGGATCGAGTCGTTCAACTTGGCCAGCAGTTCCAGTACGCGGTTGCCCTCGGCCTCGTCGACGAAGGGATCGTGCAGCACCTCGGGCAGCCACTCGTCCGGCAGCACTTCGAGCGGGCCGACGGCGATCGCCGAAAGCATGCCGTGCACGCCGTCGAGCAACAGGCGCCCTTCGTCGGCATGGCCACGCAGGTAGCGGTCGAGCTCGTCCAGTTCCTCGTCGGTGAGGGAGCTGGGCCATTCTTCAGGCGGGGTGCTGTTCATCGTTCCTCAGATATCCAGATCGAGCGTCACCGGGGTGTGATCGGACGGCCGTTCCCATTTGCGCGGTCCGCGGTCGATGGCGGCCGCACGCGCGGCGCCCTTGAGCGCATCGCCGAGCAGGATCAGGTCGATGCGCAACCCCAGGTTGCGGCGGAAGGCACCTTGCCGGTAATCCCACCAGCTGTGGTGGCCGGCGTCCTGTTCGAACAGGCGGAAGCTGTCGTACAGGCCCAGGCCGGTGATCGCATGGAGCGCCTCGCGCTCGGGCACCGAGCACAGCACCGAGTCGCGCCAGGCGACCGGGTCGTGCACGTCGCGGTCGTCCGGCGCGATGTTGAAGTCGCCCAGCACCACCAGGTTCGGGTAGCGCTCGTGCTCGCGCGCCAGGAACTCGCGCACCTTGGCGAGCCAGTCCAGCTTGTAGTCGTACTTCGGGTCGCCGACCGCCTTGCCGTTGACCACGTACAGGTCGACCACGCGCAGGTCGCCGACGGTGGCGGCCAGGACGCGCCGCTGCGGGTCGTCCAGCCCGGGGATGTCGGTGACCACGTCGGTGGGCGTGTGGCCGCGGGCGAGAACCGCCACGCCGTTGTAGGTCTTCTGCCCGGAAAACACCGCGCGATAGCCAGCCGCGGCCAGCTCGTCGACCGGGAACTTGGCGTCCTCCAGCTTGGTTTCCTGCAGCGCCACGATGTCCGGTTGCGCCTCGGCCATCCACTGGGTCAGCTGCGGCAGGCGCACCTTCAGCGAGTTCACGTTCCAGGAAGCGATCTTCATCGGCGCATTGTAGGGGATGCGCCCGGCAGGGTTATCCGCGCGCGGCCCCTTGGTGCCGTTGCTGCGCGCTGACCCGGCGCCGCCAGGCCAGCAGCGGCTGCGCGCTGAAGCCGTGTATGACCACGCTCAGGGTGATGGTGGTCACCACCACACCGGCGACCAGCCGTGCCGCGTCGCCCTCCAGGCCGTGCAGCAGCGCGTAGGCCAGGTAGTTGAGCCCGCCGATGCCGCGGATGCCCAGCCAGCCCAGCAAAAGGCGGCGGCGCCAGTGCAGTTTCATGCCGATGGTGGTGAGCCAGGTGGCAAGCGGGCGAACAACCACGAACAACACGCCGGCCAGCAGCAGCGCCTGCGGCTCCCAGTGGCGCGCCAGCGCGATGCCCAGCAGCAGCACCAGCAGCGGCCCCAGCAGGTGCTCCATCAGGTTGCCGAAAGTGAGCGCCTCGGCGACCAATTGGCCGACGATCTCCACCGGCTGGTCACGGTCGACGCCGCCGTCCATCGCCGGGCGCACCACGAACTCGGCCGGTGGCGTGCGGGTGGCGTCGCGCTCGCGCGGCAGCCTCGGGTGCGGATGCTCCTGCACCACTCCAACCTCCACCTTGCGCATGCCCACGCCGGCAGCGAACACGGCCAGGAAGCCTAGTGCGCCGATCGACTCGGCCGCGGCATAGGTGACCGCGATCAGACCGGCGGTGATCAGCGCCCCCGGACCCGGGTCGCGGCCCATGCTGACCAGTCGCGTGCCCAGCCTGCCGACCAGCCAGCCGAGCCCGAAGCCGAGCGCGATCCCGGCTCCCACGCCCCACACCAGTTCGAGCAGCGCCCATTCGCCCAGCGCCGTCCATGACAGCGAGCCGTGCAGCCATGCGAGCCCGAGCAACAGGAACGGCATCGCGCTGCCGTCGTTCATGCCGGCCTCGCCGGAGAGCGCCACGCGCAGGCCGTCGTGGTCGGCTGCGTTGTCCACCGCAATGGTGCTGGCCAGCACGGGATCGGTCGGCGCCAGCATGGCCGCCAGCAGCAATGCCAGTGGCCAGTCCAGGGCCAGCAGCAGGTGCGCCGCCAGCGCGGTACCGGCGATCGACAACGCCATCGCCGGAAACGCCAGCCGCCGCGCAACCCGCCACGGTCGCGCGCCCCAGGGTACGCGCAGCTTCAGGCCGCCGGCGAACAGCGAAATGATCAGCGCGACCTCGGTCAGCCGCTGCAGCCAGGAGGCGTCGGCGAGGAAATTGACGCCGACCAGGTACAAGCCCCACGGCCCGACCGCCACGCCGACCCCCAGGTAGAGCGCGAACTGCGTGAGCGGCAGCGGCCGGATCCATCCGGCCGCCAGCGTCACGACCATCAACAAGGCGCCGCCCGTCGCCATCCATCCGAGAAAACCCATTCCGGTTCCTGTCAGCCCAGCTTGCCCGTAGGGTCACGGGCAGGGCATTCAGAACGGATGAAAGAGTGATGCTTTCGCAGGAACGCCGCTGTGCACGCCGCACGCCCATCAGGCGCGCGGTCGTGCCAGCGGGAAAGCTTCAGGTCAGCCCGTGGCTGCGCAACAGGGCCTCCGGCTCCGGCTTGCGGCCGCGGAAGGCGATGAAGCTTTCCAGCGCTGGGCGGCTGGCGCCGACGGCCAGGATCTCGCGGCGGAAGCGCTCGCCGGTAGCCTGGTCGATCACGCTGCCGCCGCGTTCGGTCAGTTCCTCGAAGGCACCGAAGGCATCGGCGCTGAGCAGTTCGGCCCACAGGTAGCTGTAGTAGCCGGCCGCGTAGCCACCGGAAAAGATGTGCGTGAAGGCATGCGGGAAGCGCTGCCACGCCGGCGGGTACAGCACCGCCACCTGGTGGCGCACTTCCTCCAGCACTTCCATGGTGCGCGCACCACGGGTGGGGTCGTATTCCAGATGCAGCAGGAAGTCGAACAACGCGAATTCCAGCTGGCGCACCAGGAACAGGCCGGCGTGGTAATGCCTTGCGGCGAGCATGCGCCGGTACAGCTCCTCCGGCAGCGGCTCGCCGGTCTGCCAGTGGCGCGCGAACAGGTCCAGCGCCTCGCGGTTCCAGCCGAAGTTCTCCATGAACTGGCTGGGCAGTTCCACCGCGTCCCACTCGACGCCGTCGATGCCCCCGATCGAGGGCAGCGCGATCTCGGTCAGCAGGTGGTGCAGGCCATGGCCGAATTCGTGGAACAGGGTCAGCACGTCGTCGTGCTTGAGCAGCGCCGGGCGGCCTTCGGTGGGGGGCGCGAAGTTGCAGGTCAGGAAGGCGATCGGCAGCTGGTGTTGCGCCGCATCGTCGAAGCGCGCGCGGCAAACGTCCATCCAGGCGCCGCCACGCTTGCCGTTGCGTGCGTAGAGGTCGACATAGGCGCCGGCGAAGACGCGCCCGTCGGCATCGCGCACGTCGTAGTAGCGAACGTCCGGATGCCACACGTCGACGCCCTCGCGGTGGCTCAGCGTGATGCCGTAGAGCTTGCCGGTGAGGGCGAACAGCCCCTCGAGCACCGCCGGTAGCGGGAAGTAGGGCTTGAGCTGTTCCTCGTCCAGCGCGTAGCGCTGCTGGCGCAGCTTCTCGGAGACGTACGCCACGTCCCAGGGTTCGAGGTTGTCCAGCTCGAGCTCGGCCTGCGCCCAGGCGCGCAGTTCGTCCAGCTCCTGCTGGGCCACCGGCCGCGCGCGCGCGGCCAGGTCGTGCAGGAATTCCAGCACCTCGGCGGGGGAGCCGGCCATCTTGGTCGCCAGCGACTCTTCCGCCGCATTGGCGAAGCCCAGCAGCCGTGCGGCCTCGTGGCGGAGCTCCATGATCTGTTCGATGCGTTCGCCGTTGTCGAACTTGCCGGCGTCTGGGCCCTGGTCGGAGGCGCGGGTCTGGTAGGCCCAGTACACGCGCTCGCGCAGCGCGCGGTTGTCGGCATAGGTCAGCACCGCCTGCACGCTGGGTTGCTTGAGGGTCACCAGGAAGCCCTCCAGCTCCTGTTCGGCCGCGTACCGGCGCAGCACGCCACGCGCGGACTCGGGTACGCCGGCCAGGTCGCGCTCGTCGGTGACGTGCTCGTGCCAGGCTTCGGTGGCATCGAGCACCGCGTTGGCGAATTCGGTGGACAGGCGCGACAGCGTCACGCCGATCTCGCGGTAGCGCGAGCGCGCCGGCTCCTCCAGCGCCACGCCGGAGAGCCTGAAGTCGCGCAGCGCGTGCTCGACCAGCGCGCGCTCGGGGCGCGGCAGCGTGGCGAACGACGGCGCGTCGGCAAGCGCCTGCACCGCCGCGTACAGCGCGCGGTTCTGGCCCAGCTCGATGGCGTGCTCGGTGAGCTTCTCCTCGGCCGGGCCGTACACGGCGCGCAATGCCTCGCTGTCGGCCACCGCGTGCAGGTGGCCGACCGGCGCCCAGGCGTGTGCCAGGCGCTGTTCCAGCCGCTCCTGGGTCAGCATCACCGTGTCGAAATCCTTCGGCGCATCGGCGGCGGTGAGCGCGTCGATGCCGGCGCGGTAGTCTGCCAGGATGGCGTCTATCGCCGGTTCCACGTGCCCGGGCGCGATCTGCGAGAAGGCGGGCAGTGGGCGGTCGGCCAGCAGCGGGTTTTCTTGGTCCATGAAACACTCCTTCGGATCGTCCCAGCGTGGCGACCGGGCCGGGCGAATTCAAGCCGTGCGGGCGCCGCGGGCGGGTACTCACTTACAATTCGCCGGATGAACAACCTGCGTATCTACAAGGGCGTCACGCCCACCCTCGGCCAGCGCGTGTACATGGACCCGGCCGCCAGCGTGATCGGCGACGTGGTGCTGGGCGACGACGTCTCGGTATGGCCGGGCGTGGTGCTGCGCGGAGACGTGCATTACATCCGCGTCGGCGCGCGCACCAACATCCAGGACGGCACCATCGTGCACGTCAGCCACGAAGGCCCCTATGGCCCGGGCTTCCCCTGCCTGATCGGCGAGGGCGTGACGGTCGGCCATGCCGCGGTGGTGCACGCCTGCACGCTGGAGGACTACTGCCTGATCGGCATGCACGCGACCGTGCTCGACGGCGCAGTGGTCAGGAGGCACGGCTTCGTCGGCGCCGGCGCGGTCATCCCGCCGGGCAAGGTGGTGGGCGAGCGCGAGCTGTGGCTGGGCAACCCGGCCCGGTGCGTCCGCCTGCTCACCGACAAACAGGTGGAACAGCTGCATTACTCGGCCGAGCACTACATCCGGCTGAAGGACGCCTACCTGGCCGACTGAACGGGCTGGCGTCGCTGCAGGAACGCCGCGCGCGCCTCGTGCCGGCGCGCCTCGAGCCGGCGCTGCGCGGCGAGTTTGCCCGCCAGCAGCGCCAGCAGATAGTTGTCGGCGTCGAAATCGCGCAGCAGACGCAGCTCGCGTTCGGCTTCGTCCAGCTCGCCCCGGTCGATCGCCTGCTCGACCTCCCGCGTACCGGCCGGGAACAGCCGCCTGAGGGTCTCGCGGCTGGACGCATCGTCCGGTTCCAGGCCAAGCACGCTCAGGTAGAACTCATAGGCGTTGCTGCCTGCCGGGGCGAGCAGGCGGTGGTCGCGCTCGGCCGCCTGCGCCAGTGCAAGCAGGATGCCGCGGCCGCCGGCGTCATCATCTGGCTGTACCGGTGCCGGCCACCGGTACAGGCCCGATGCGGCCAGCAGCAGGAGAACGGCGGCGGCGACCAGCCACGGGTGGCGACGGGGCGCGAAGGAAACGGACATGCAGGGATCGCCAGTGACCCGCGCATGGGCGCGGCGGGCGCACGGTAGCGAGGGCAGGTTGCAGCAGCGTGACCCGTGGCGGTTATCCCGCCGTCGAGCACGCGGGTGACCGTTGCGCGCGGCGGCGCGCGAGGCGTTGCGAGGCCAGGAATCCGCGCATCGGCCACCGCACGGCGCACGGATCGCTGCTGCGCCCGTCAGGCTCCAGTCGTACGCAGGTGCGCGTACACCGGGTCTGTGTCCGGCCGGCGACCGTGCCACAACACGAAGGCGTCGGCGGCCTGCTCCACCAGCATGCCCAGTCCGTCGCAGGCCGTCCTGACGCCGGCGGCGCGGGCCCAGGCGAGGAAGCTTTGCGCGGCACTGCCGTAGGACAGGTCGTAGCCGACCGTCTGCGCGGTGGCCAGGCCGTGCGGCAATACCAGCGGCTGGCCGAGCACGCCGGCCGAGGTGGCGTGCACGATCAGGTCGAAGCTGCCCAGCTCGGCCAGGTCCTGCCAGTAGCGCGCGCGGACGCGCGCGACGCCCAATGCGCCGGCGAGTGCCGCGGCGGTGTCCGGCGTGCGGTTGACGATGGTCAGCTCCCCCACCCCCGCGTCGAGCAGGTCCCATGCCACGCCGCGTGCGGCGCCGCCGGCGCCGAGCAACAGCACGCGACGGCCGCGCAGCGCGCACTGCTGGCGCCCGGTGAGGTCGCGCACCAGCCCCGCGCCGTCGGTGTTGTGCGCAGCCAGGCGACCGTCCGGAAGACGGGTCAGGACGTTGGCGCTGCCGGCGCGACGGGCCGCCGCACTGCACTCGTCGGCCAGCGCGAGGGCCGCGGCCTTGTGCGGCAAGGTGACGTTGGCGCCGTGGGCGTGGGCCAGGAAGCGGCGGACTGCGTCGTCGAAGGCTGCGGGCGTCACGTCGATGGCGGTGTACTCGAGCGCCACCCCGCACTGTTCGCCGAACATGCGGTGGATTGCCGGCGACAGCGAGTGGCCGACCGGGTGGCCGAACACCGCGTAGCGTGGGGGGAGGAGGTCGGTGCCGTGGGGCATGGGCGTCCTGGGGGCGGTTGGTGCGCGCATTCTAGGTGCGCGCGGGGGTGCGTCGCAGCCGCTGAGATGCCCGCTCCGCAGGATCGCCTTCCCCGTCCTGCCGGAGCTTCCCGCCATGCCCGTGTACCGTTCCCAGACGTTCGCGTTCCAGCTCGCCGCCGCTGCCGGACTGTGGCTCCTGCTTGGGGCCTTCCTGCTCGCGTTGACACCGCTGCCGGCGCACACCGAGGCGCTCGGCTGGGCCCCGCTGTTCTGGTTGCTGCTTGCGCCGCTGTGCGTGCTGGGGGGCCTGCGCGTGCGGCGACTCGCCTGGGCGCTGCCCGCCGGCTGAGCGTTCAGGCGGGCGCAGGCATCCGCCCGCCCGTGTGCCTCCCGTTGTGCTACAACGCGCGATCGATCTCGCGACGCGCTGGCGTCCGGCAGGGGGCCTGCAACCCGAGCATGATGGCGGTCAGTTACAACGCGTGGCTGGTGTTGCTTTCGCTCGCGCTGGCCGCGCTCGATGCCTACGTCGCGTTCAGCGTGGTCGGCCGGATCGCCCGCTCGCGCGGCCCGGTCGCCGTGCTGTGGACCGCATTTGGCGCGCTGGCGATGGGCTCGGGCGTGTGGGCGATGCACTTCATCGGCATGCTTGCCCTGCAGGTGCCGATCCCGCTCGGTTACGACAGCCGGCAGACCGCGCTGTCGGCGGTGCCGGTCGTGCTGGCCACCGGCGCCACGCTGTGGCTGCTGGCACGGCATCCGACCCGCAACGGCGCGATCCTCGCCGGTGGCGTGCTCGGCCTGGGCATGAGCGCGATGCACTACCTGGGCGTGCGGGCGCTCGACATGCAGCCGGCGATCGCCTGGCGCCTGTCCTGGACCGTGGCCTCCGTGGCGCTGGCGCTGGGCGGCTCGATCGCCGCGATCGGGTTGCACAGCATTCTCTGGCGCAGCGAGCGCCGCCGTCGCTGGTGGCTGCGCGTGGTGGCGGCGCTGATGCTCGGCGGCACCGCCACCGGCGTGCACTACCTGGGCATGGCGGCGATGCGCTTCGCTCCCGATGCGGTGAGCCTGCAGGCACGCAACGGGCTGCACGGGCTGGGCCTCGGGCTCGCGGTCAGCCTGGTCTCGGGCCTGCTGCTGCTGTTGACGCTCGGCGTGAGCCTGGCGCACCGGCAGCTGCAGCGGCACACCGAGGCGATCTCGCGCGAGCTGGGCCAGGCCCGTGACGCGCTGAGCTGGCTGGCCTACCACGACGAACTGACCGCGCTGCCCAACCGCGCCAACGTGCTCGACCTGCTCGACCGGCTGCTGCCACTGGCGCGCGAGGAACGCTTCGAGGTGGCGGTGATGTTCGTCGACCTGGACGGCTTCAAATCGATCAACGACACGCTCGGCCACGAGGTCGGCGACGAGTTCCTGCGCTCGGTCGCCGACGCCCTGCGCGCCAGCGTGCGCAGCCGCGACACCGTCGCGCGCTTCGGCGGCGACGAGTTCGTGGTGGTGCTCGAGCGCTTCCGCAGCGAGGCCAACCTGAGCGCGATCTGCCGGAAGATCCTCAGCCTGGTCAGTCGCCCGGTGACGGTCGCCGCGCACAGCGTGAGCGCCACCCCGAGCATCGGCGTGGCGATGTTCCCGCGCGACGGCGAGGACGCGGCCAGCCTGCTGCGCCACGCGGACCTGGCCATGTACAGCGCCAAGGAACACGGCAAGGCCGGCTACTGCTTCTACCAGCCGCGCATGAGCGAGCAGGCGCGCGACCGGCTGCTGCTCTCGGCCGAGCTGCGCGAAGCGCTGCAGCGCGACGAGATCATCGTGCATTACCAGCCGAAGGTGGCGCTGGAGAGCCGGCGCGTGGTCGGCCTGGAGGCCCTGGCGCGCTGGCCACATGCCGCGCGCGGCATGCTGTTGCCCAAGCACTTCGTGCCGCTGGCCGAAGGCAGCGGGCTGATCGCGCAGCTGGGAAACGCGGTGTTGCGGCAGGTCGCGCGCCAGCTCGCCCAGTGGCGCGCGCGCGGGCTGCCGCTGGTGCCGGTGGCGATCAACGTGTCGCTGCAGGAGATCCAGGACGGCCATTTCGTCAGCGGCCTGCTGGGCACGCTGCGCGAGTTCGGCCTGCATCCGAGCCTGATCGAGTTCGAGATCACCGAATCGGCGGCGATGAAGAACGCCGAGCACACCCTGCGCCAGTTGCGCCAGCTCGAGGCACTCGGCTTCCGCATGGCGATCGACGACTTCGGCACCGGCTTCTCCAGCCTGAGCCACCTGCGCCAGTTGCCCACGCAGACGATCAAGATCGACCAGAGCTTCGTTCAGGGCGCCGCGCACAACCCGGCCGACCGCGACATTACCGAGGCGATCATCGCGCTGGCGCGCAAGCTGCGCCTGACCACGGTGGCCGAGGGCATCGAGACCGAGGCGCAGGCGGCGTGGCTGCGCGAGGCCGGTTGCGAGATCGGCCAGGGTTTCCTGTTCGTGCGGCCGTTGCCCGCGGCGCAGGTGCCGGCGCTGCTGCTGGGCGAGCGCACGCCGGCGGCCAGCGCCTCGTAGGAAACCCCCTGGACGCGGCCGGGATGCCGCTGCGCGGCGAGCACCGGATGGGCAGTCGCGCCCGAGGGCGCCGCCGCAGGCACCCGGCGACTATCGCCCGATGCCCAGGCGCTTGTGCTCCATGCGCCGCAGGAACTCCTGCATGATGCGCCGGTACAGGTCGGCGCCCAGGTAGGCATCCTCCACGCCGGCGTCGATCGACGGGTTGTCGTTGACCTCGATCACCACCGGCTTGTTGCCCACCTGCTTCAGGTCCACACCGTACAGGCCGTCGCCGACCGCCTGGGTCGCCTTGAGCGCGAGCTTGACCACTTCCGCCGGCGCATCGCGCACCGGCACGGTCTCGAAGCCGCCGGACTTGGCCGTGCCCTTGGCGCCATGGTTGTAGATCTGCCAGTGCCCGCGCGACATGTAGTACTTGCAGGCGTACAGCGGCTGGCGGTTGAGCACGCCGATGCGCCAGTCGAACTCGGTGTAGACGAATTCCTGCGCAAGCAGCAGCGCGCTGTGCGAGAACAGCTCGCCGGCGGCCTTTTCAAGCGCGTCCTCGTTTTCGACCTTCACCACGCCGCGCGAGAAAGAGCCGTCGGGGATCTTCAGCACCAGCGGAAAGCCGAGCTTGGCGGCGGTGTCCTTCCAGGCCTTGGCATGGTCGCGGTAGAGGATCTCGGTGCGCGGCACGGCCAGCTTGCGCGAGACCATCAGGTCGTTGAGGAAGATCTTGTTGGTGCAGCGCAGGATCGAGGTCGGATCGTCGATCACCACCATGCCTTCCTTTTCGGCCCGGTGGGCGAAGCGGTAGGTGTGGTTGTCCGAGGCGGTCGTCTCGCGGATGAACAGGCCGTCGTACTCGGCCAGGCGCGGGTAGTCGATCTTGCCGATCGGGTCGACCTCGATGCCCAGGTCCTTGCCGGCGGCGATGAAGCTCTTGAGCGCCTTCTTGTTCGACGGCGGCATCGCCTCGTCCGGATCGACCAGCATCGCGATGTCGTAGCGGTACAGCTTGCGCGTGCGCGGCTTGCGCCAGAGCTTGCGCGAGAAACGGTCCAGCTCCGCGGCGAAGGCGTCTTCCTGCGCATCGTCCAGCGTGTGCAGGCCGACCGGCTTGATCGAGGCGACCTGCCACACCCGCTCGCGCTCGAACTCGATGCGCAAGAGCGGACAGGGGAACATCTCGAACAACTGCCGCGCCAGGTCCTGCAGCGCCGGATAGGCGGTCTCGCCGAAGTACACCAGGATGCCGAAATCGGTGGTGTCGCGCCCGCCGGCGGGCAGGAAGTGGGTCAGCTTGCTGTTGAGGTCCTCGATGTCCAGGCCGTACAGCGAGCGCCGGCGCAGGTCGTTGATGGTGCGCACCGAGGGCAGCACCTTGTGCCCGCGCGCCTCCGCCAGCAGCGAGACGTAGTAGCCCGTGCCCAGGTACTTGTAACTGCGGCACAGGTTGATCACGTGGGTGCGTTCGTCGTCGCCGCCAACCGGTTCGCGCAAATAGTCCATTGCGCTCATGACATCCACGGACGGGTAGTAGGCGCTCCAGTCGGAGGCTTTCTCGACGACGATCACCAGGCGGGTCATGGCACCTCGCAACACCCAAAGGAAAAGCCCCTCGCACTGCGGAACCAGGCGGCGGGGCGCAAACGCGAAGTGTGGGCATAGGCGTGGTGGCGCGCAACGGTGAAGCGCGACGGCATTCAGCATGCCGTACTCCGCGGGGTGGGCCTCAACCGTTGCGCGCCGGTGGGTGTCAAGCCCACGCTACGGTATGCAAGCCCTCAGGAGCATCGCGCTTGGTCCCGAACCTGCCTTCCACGCCCGTGCGCCCGGCCACGGTTTCCGATCTGGATGCCCTGGTGGCGCTGGAACTGCACGCCTTCCGTGGCGATCGCATGAGCCGTGCGCAGTACCGGCGCCACCTGGCCAGTCCGCGCGCGACTGTTCTGGTGGCCGACACGCCGGGTGAAGGCCTGCTCGGCAGCGCGCTGGTGTTCTTCCGCACCGGCAGCTCGCGCGCGCGGTTGTATTCGATCGCCACCGCCGCGGCCGCGCGCGGGCGTGGCATCGGTGCAAGCCTGCTGGCGGCCGCCGAAGACGCCGCCCGCGCGCGCGGCTGCCGTGCGCTGCGCCTGGAAGTGCGGATGGACAACATCGCGGCCATGGCGCTCTACGAGCGCGCCGGCTATCGCCGCATCGGCAGCTACGCCGGCTATTACGAGGATGGCGAAGGCGCCTGGCGTTACGAAAAGGACCTCGCCGGTTCCTGAAGTTCGCCCCGAACCGCGGGCCGTCGACCTGGCCCGGGCCGAAGCGTCGCCTCAGAGCGGGTCGGCGATGCGCTCGGTCGTCGCCGCGTCCGGTCGTGCCACCAGCGCACCGGTGCGCATCAGGCGCACCGTGTAGTGGCCACGGTCGACCAGCGGCAGGTAGGCGCCGCTGCCGTAGACGGTGTCGACCATCGGCAACCAGTCCGGATGGGCGCGGGCGAGCGTGACCAGGTCGCCCTCGCCGGCCTCGCGGAAGTCGACCACCGTACGTAGCCCGGTCATCTCTTCGGTCGGGTCGTCATAGCGGCCGGACAGGCGATCCAGCCGATACAGCGGGGGCAGGCCGGCGAGCACGGCGGGCAGCTTCCACTTGAGCACCAGTGCCTCGATGCGCCAGGCATCGCCGGCCAGGGCCACGTCGCGGCGCTGGCCGTCGGGCCAGGTCAGTGTGAGCACCCAGCGCTGCGGCGAGAGGATGCGCGCATCGACGGTCACCACCGGCGCTTCCTCGCCGAGCAGGCGGTAGCCGCGCAGGCTCCAGCCGGCTCCGGCCAGCAGCAGCGCCAGGCCCAGGCCCACCAGCAGGAACAGCATGCGCAGGATCGCCGCGAACGGCCGGCGTGCCCGCAGGCGACGGCCCAGCTTGGCCAGTTGGACGAGCGCGAAGATCAGCGCCAGCGCGGCGAGGATCCACAGCAGGGTGCTTGGCAGCTGCAACAGCGTGGCCCAATCCATCGAAGGCAATCCGCAACGTTATGATGCGCGCATCATAGCCGCCGCCCCGTCGAGGAAGCCCGATGCGCCGATCCATCCTCCGCACTGCCCTGCTGCTGGCCGCGGGCCTGCTCGCCGGTTGCGGCAACAAGGGCCCGCTGGTGCTGCCGCCGGGGCAGCCGGGCCCTACGGTGGCGCCGGCCGCCTCCGCACCGGCGCCGGCCACGAGCGCGTCGCTGCCCGACTGACGGCCATGCGCTTTTCCAAGATGCACGGCATCGGCAACGACTTCGTCGTGGTCGACGCGCGCCAGGCGCCGCTGGCCTTGCCGACGGTACAGATCCGCGCGCTGGCCGATCGCCACACGGGCATCGGCTGCGACCAGCTGCTCAGCGTGGAAGCGCCTCGCGATCCATCCTGCGCGTTCTACTACGGCATCTGGAACGCCGACGGCACGCCTTCGGGCCAGTGCGGCAACGGGGTGCGCTGCGTGGCGGCCTGGCTGCACCGCGCCGGTGCGCTGGCACTGGACAGGCCGGTGCGCATCGAAAGTCCCTCCGGTCCGGTCAGCGTCCGCGTGCTCGACGCACACCGCGTGACCGTGGACATGGGCGAGCCGGTGTTCGAGCCGGCGCGCGTTCCGTTCACGGCGGAGGGTCCGGCCGCGTTCTATCCGCTCTCGCTGGACGAAGGCACCGTGCAGGTCGGTGTGGTGTCGATGGGCAACCCGCACGTGGTGGTCGCGGTCGAGCACCTGGCCGATCCCGCGCTCGAGCGGCTGGGCCCGCAACTCACTGGCCACCCGCGCTTTCCCGCGGGTGCCAATGCCGGTTTCGTGCAGATCCTCGGCCGCGGCCACCTGCGCCTGCGCGTGCACGAGCGCGGCAGCGGCTGGACGCAAGCCTGCGGCACCGGCGCCTGCGCAGCCATGGCGGTGCTGCGGCGGCGTGGTCAGGTGGACGAAAGCGTGCAGATCGATCTGCCCGGCGGACGCCTGCAGATCGACTGGCCTGGCCCGGGCACGACACTGTGGATGACCGGCCCGGCCGCGTTCGCCTTCGAGGGCGAGTGGCTGCCGGGCCCCCGGTAGGAAGGCTCCGGCCCGCCGCAGGACGCGGCAGAGGCCGGTTACCCCCCGGATTCCGCACAGGCGATTGATGCGCGGGCGCGGGCGTCGCACACTCAGGCCAGGCCGATTCGCCGCCTGACGTTTGCCTAGGTCGCTCCATGCCCGACACCCTGCTCGACGAGATCCCCGGCGCCACCGCGGTTGCCGCGTACCTCAAGCGCCATCCGCACTTCCTGGCCGACTACCCGGACCTGGCCGCGCAGCTGACGTTGCCGCGCAGCGAGGGCCCGGTGGCCTCGCTGGCGATGTACCAGCTGCAGCAGCTGCGCGAGAAGAACGCCGAGCTCGAGCGCCGGCTGGCCGAGCTCGTCGCCATCGCAGCCGACAACGAGCGGCTGATGCAGCGCGTACACGAGCTGCACGTGACGATGCTGCGGGCGGCCACCCCCGCGCTGGCCGCCCGCAGCGTGATCAGCCGGCTGGCCAGCGACTTCCACATCGAGCAGGTGCGGCTGCTGCTGTTCGGCCATGCCCATGGCCTGCCGCCGGCCGAGTGGCTGGTGGTCGAGCCCGGTGGTCGCGCCGCGCTGACCGAGTTTGCCGGCTTCCAGGGCAACCACGAGCCGCTGGTCGGGCGGCTGTCGGCCGAACGCCTGTATCGCCTGTTCGGCGACCATGCGCCGGAGGTGCACTCGGCCGCGGTGATGCCGCTCGGCGAGCTGGGCCTGCTGGCCCTGGGCAGTGCCGATCCGAACCACTTCCAGCCGGGCATGGGCACGCTGTTCCTGAAGATGCTCGCCGCCACGGTGGGCGCCGCACTGACGCGCTCGCAGGAGCTCGCCTGAGCAGCACCGCGCGCGCGCAGGTCGAGGCCTGGCTGGGCCGGCTCGCCGGCGAGCGCCAGGCGTCGGCGCACACGGTGGCGGCCTACCGGCGCGACCTGGACAAGCTGCTTGGCTGGATGGAAACGCAGGGCATCGGCGATTTCGCGGCGCTGGACGCGCACCGCATGCGTGCGTTCGTGGCCGCCCGGCACCGCGCCGGCCTGTCGCCGAAGAGTTTGCAGCGCCTGCTGTCCTCCTGCCGCAGCCTGTTCCGCCAGCTCGGCCGCGAGGGCCTGCTGGCGCACGACCCGGCCGCCGGCGTGCGCGGCCCGAAGGTGCACCGCAAGCTGCCGCAGGTGCTGGACGTGGACGAGGCCGGTGCGCTGGTGGAGAACCCGGGCGAGGGTGCGCTGGCGTTGCGCGACCGCGCCATGCTGGAACTGTTCTATTCCTCCGGCCTGCGCCTGTCCGAACTGTGCGGTCTGCGCTGGGGCGAGCTGAGTCTGGACGAGGGCGAAGTGCGCGTGCTCGGCAAGGGCGCCAAGACCCGTATCGTGCCGGTCGGGAGTCATGCCGTGGCCGCATTGCGCGCGCTCGGCCAGGCCGGGGGCATGACGCCGGCCGCGCCGGTGTTTCGCGGCCGCGCGGGTGCGCCGATCAGCCCGCGCACCGTGCAGGCGCGCCTGAAGCAGCTGGCGCTGGCGCAGGGCTTCGCCAAGCGCGTGCATCCGCACCTGCTGCGCCACACCTTCGCCAGCCACATGCTGGAGTCCTCCGGCGACCTGCGCGCCGTGCAGGAACTGCTCGGCCACGCCGACATCGCCACCACGCAGATCTACACGCACCTGGATTTCCAGCACCTGGCCAAGGTCTACGACGCCGCACACCCGCGCGCGCGGCGCAAGGCTTGAGCGCAACCGGGTCCTCCTCCCCCGCGGGAAGAGGGCCGGGGCTCCCGATACGCTTCGGTTCCGCGACTCCGCTTTCTGGCGCCTGTCGCGCCTCGGCCGCCCCGGCGCTGTCGCGGCCACGTTGAAGGCCAACCGCGCGACCCCATGTATGCCCGCTCGAGCCTTTCGCGGAGCCCCCATGGAATCGTTCCACGCCACCACCATCCTCTCGGTCCGCCGCGGCGGGCGCGTCGTGCTGGGCGGCGACGGGCAGGTCACCCTGGGCAACACCGTGATGAAGTCGAATGCCCGCAAGATCCGCCGCCTCGGCAAGGGCGACGTGCTGGCGGGTTTCGCCGGCGCCACCGCGGACGCCTTCACCCTGTTCGAGCTGTTCGAGCAGAAGCTGGACAAGCATGGCAACAACCTCGTCCGTGCCGCGGTGGAGATGGCCAAGGAATGGCGCACCGATCGGCGCTTCGGCAAGCTCGAGGCGATGCTGGCGGTGGCTGACCGGGACGCCTCGCTGCTGATCTCCGGCAACGGTGACGTGCTCGAGCCCGAGCACGGCCTGATCGCGATCGGCTCCGGCGGCCCCTACGCGCAGGCCGCCGCGCTGTCGCTGCTGGAGAACACCGACATGGACGCGCGCCAGATCGTCGAGAAGGCGCTGAAGATCGCCGGCGACATCTGCATCTACACCAATCACAGCACGACCATCGAAGAGCTTGCCGATGGTCGGGATTCGGGAGAGGGGATTCGGGATTCGTAACAACCGAGTTCCACATCCGGCGGAAGACCGCCTGCTTTTCCGAATCCCAAATCCCGAATCACGAATCCCGGCCCCCCCCATGTCCGAACTCACTCCCCGCGAAATCGTCAACGAACTCGACCGCTTCATCGTCGGCCAGAATGACGCCAAGCGTGCCGTCGCCATCGCGTTGCGCAACCGCTGGCGGCGCATTCAGCTCGATCCCGAGATGCGCAACGAGGTCACGCCCAAGAACATCCTGATGATCGGGCCCACCGGCGTGGGCAAGACCGAGATCGCGCGCCGCCTGGCCACGCTGGCCAACGCGCCGTTCGTGAAGGTGGAGGCGACCAAGTTCACCGAGGTGGGCTATGTCGGCAAGGACGTCGAGTCGATCGTGCGCGACCTGGCCGACGTGGCCTACAAACTCACCCGCGAGCAGGCGACCAAGCGGGTCCGCTCGCAGGCCGAGGACCGCGCCGAGGACCGCATCCTCGATGCGCTGCTGCCGCGCCGGCAGACCGCCAGCGACTGGTCGCACGACCTGACCGTGTCTTCGGCCGACAGCGACACCCGCCAGAAACTGCGCAAGCAACTGCGCGAGGGCGCTCTGGACGAACGCGAGATCGAGCTGGACTTCGCCATGAACGTGGGCGTGGAGATCATGTCGCCGCCAGGCATGGAGGAGATGGGCCAGCAACTGCGCCAGATGTTCCAGAACCTCGGAGGCGCGCGCACGCAGTCGCGCAAGCTGCCGATCAAGGCCGCGCGCCCGCTGCTGGTCGAGGAAGAGGCCGGCAAGCTGGTCAACGAGGAGGAGATCCGCGCCCAGGCGGTCGAGGCGGCCGAGCAGAACGGCATCGTCTTCATCGACGAGATCGACAAGGTCGCGCAGCGCTCCGAGTGGGGCGGCGCCGGCGTCTCGCGCGAGGGCGTGCAGCGCGACCTGCTGCCGCTGGTGGAGGGCTCGACGGTCTCGACCAAGTACGGCCCGATCAAGACCGACCACATGCTGTTCATCGCCTCGGGCGCGTTCTCGCTGTCCAAGCCCTCGGACCTGATCCCCGAGCTGCAGGGGCGCCTGCCGATCCGCGTCGAGCTTTCCGCGCTGTCGATCGACGACTTCAAACGCATCCTTCGCGAGCCGCACAACGCACTCACCAAGCAGTACGTGGCGTTGCTGTCCACCGAAGGCGTGTCGATCGAGTTCACCGACTCGGGCGTCGACCGCCTGGCCGAGGTCGCCTGCCAGGTGAACGAGCGCACGGAGAACATCGGCGCCCGTCGCCTGCACACGGTGATGGAGCGGCTGCTGGAGAAAATCTCTTTCGAGGCAGCGGACAAATCCGGTGAAAAGTACCTGATCGACGCCGAACAGGTGGACAAGAACCTGGGATCGCTCGTGAAAGACCAGGACCTTAGCCGTTACATCCTCTGAACAAGCTGCAGAGCCCCGTCTGGTAAAATTCCTGTCATGGGCAAGGTCATTGAACTCAAAACCACCGGCCAGCGTGCACAGCTGCGCGAGGCGCAGCAGAACCAGCAGCTGATCCGGCTGTGGCGCGCCGAGCTCGAGCACGGCAGCTTCTGCGGCTACGTCGGCGGCGTGGGACGCGAGTTCTTCCTGTTGTGGGTGGTCGGCGACGGCATCACCTACGACGGCATGTACGTGATGCGCCACCGCGACGTCTCCGAGCTGGAGGCGCCGGACAAGCACCATGTGTTCATGGAGAAGGCGCTCAAGCTCAAGCAGCTGCTGCCGCGCACGCCACGCGGGTTTCCGCTCGACTCGATCCGCGAGGTGGTGCAGGCGGCCGGTCGCGTGGCGCCGGTGATCGGCGTGCACGTGGACAGCGAGGACGAGGCCGAGGTCTGCTACATCGGTCGGCTGGTCGGCGTGGAAGAGGACGGCTTCACCCTGCAGGAGATCAGCCCCGACGCCGAATGGCTGCGCGAGGCTTCGTTCTTCGCCTGGGACGAGGTGTCCACGATCAGCATGGAAGATGGGTACGCCCAGTCGCTGCTCGCCGTGGCCGGCACGCCGCCGCCGCTGGAGCAGGGCGACTCGGGCATCGGCCACGCGCACTGAAGCGCAACGTTGGGCGGGCTTGAGCCCACCCGCGTTTTCCGCAAGACCTGGCCTGGCTGAAAGCGTCCCCAGCGCCGGCTACGCCTGCGCCTGGCGATGTTCGTCGCGCGCCGCCTCCCATACCTCGCGCGCCGCGTCCGCGTTCATCGCCGCGATGCCCATACCCACTATCACGTCCGGCCAGGCCGAGCCGGTCCAGGCCGTCGCGCCACCGGCCAGCACGATCGCCACGTTGGCGAACGCATCATTGCGCGCCGAGAGGAAGGCGGCACGGGTGAGGCTGCCGGCGTGATGGCGGAAGCGCGCCAGCACCAGGGCACAAGCCAGGTTCACGACCAGCGCGCCCAGGCCGGTGACTGACAGCGGCAGTGGCGCGGGCGGCAGCGGCAATTGCAGCTTGCGCCACAGCGCCCACAACAGCGCAAGCGCCGGCACCAGCAGGATCACGGCCAGGGCCATGCCCACCCGCGCCCGTGCGGCAGGCGACCAGCCGAGCGCGAGGAAGATCAGCAGGTTGACCGAGGCGTCCTCGAGAAAATCGATGCTGTCGGCGAACAGCGAGACCGAACCGATCGCCAGCGCGACCGCGAACTCCACCCCGAAGTAGGCGAGATTGAGCAGCGCGACCAGCCGCACGGCGTGGTGCAGGGCGGTGCGCGATCCGGGGGCGGCCGGGCTTGGCGGGGGCATGACGCGCATGTTCGCACGGTGGTGCGTGGACCGCCGGCATGGACGGCTCGGCCCGGCGTCACCCGCACGCCCGGCAGGCCGGTGCGGCAGAGGACACGCGCCGGACGTGATGCCGGCGCCGGCGCATCGGCCGTTATGCTTCCAGGCCTCGTTCTGCAGGAAAACCGCATGACCCGCCGCATCGTCGTCGTCGGCAGCATCAACATGGACCTCGTCACCCAGGCACCGCGTTTCCCGCAACCGGGGGAAACGCTGCTCGGCGACGGTTTCCTCACCGTACCCGGCGGCAAGGGCGCCAACCAGGCGGTGGCGGCGGCGCGGCTCGGGGCCGAGGTGGCCCTGATCGGTGCGCTCGGCCGCGACGCCTTCGGCGACCAGCTGCATGCCGGCCTGCGCGAGGAGGGCGTGGATCTCGCGCACGTGCACCGGCTGGCCGACCAGGCCAGCGGCACGGCCTCGATCACCGTCGCCGGCGGCGAGAACCAGATCGTGGTGGTGCCGGCCGCCAATGCGCGCGTCACACCGGCGTACGTCGAGGCCGCGCACGAGGTCGTCGCGCGCGCGGACGTCGTGCTGGTGCAGATGGAGATCCCGCTGGACGCCATCGAAGCCACCCTGCGCCTGGGGCACCGACTGGGCGTGCCGGTGATTCTCAACCCGGCGCCGGCCCGCCCGCTGCCGGCCGAGTGGCTCGCCCTCGCCCGCTACGTCACGCCCAACCAGCATGAGCTGGCGGTGTTGCTCGGTGCCGACCCGGCGGAGGACTTTCGCGCGCTGATGCGCCGCGCACCCGCGCCGGTGGTGCTGACCCGCGGCAGCGAGGGTGCCTGGTATCGCGACCAGGCGGGCGAACCGGCGCACCAGGCCAGCTTCGATGTCGAAGTGGTCGACAGCACCGGTGCGGGGGACACGTTCAACGCTGCATTGGCGGTGTTCCTGCACGAAGGTCTGCCGCAGGCCGTGCGCAAGGCCTGCGCCGCGGCGGCACTGGCCGTCACGCGACTGGGCGCCCAGCCGGGCATGCCGCACAGGCAGGAGCTGGAAGCCTTCCTCGCCCGCTAGCAGGATGCGTTCCATGCGGTCGCCGTACCCCGTGCGCGACCGCACACATGCGCGGGGCGCGCGATCGGGCTGAGGTGGTTTCCTGCCGGCACCCGCGGTCTGCGCGCCGGCAATCGACGATGCGTCGCGCTCGTACGCCTCGTCCGACCCGCCCTTCCATGCCGCGGTACTTGCTGCGTTCGGGGCCCACGTGCAGCTCTTCGATTCTGTCGATGCGCGCGATCTGCCCGCCTCCCTTCCGGCGGCGTGCGCTACTTGCCGATGCAGAAGCTGCCGAAGATCGCGCCGAGCAGGTCGTCGCTGGTGTAGCTGCCGGTGATCTCGCCCAGCGCGTGCTGGGCGTGGTGCAGGTCTTCCGCGACCAGTTCCCCTGCGCGGGTGGCGGCCAGGACGGCGGCGGCGCGGTCGAGATGGGCGTGCACGCGTTCGAGCGCGGCGACGTGTCGCCGGCGGGCACTGAAGGCGCCTTCGCCGCTGCCGAGGCCCGAGCGCCTCTTGAGCTCCGCGCGCAGCAGCTCGAGGCCTTCGCCGGTGCGTGCCGAGAGCCAGAGGTGGAGCACGCCGGCACGCGTTTCCGCATGCGGCGGCTGAGCGTGGAGGTCGATCTTGTTGACGACGACCAGCCGCGCGACGTCCGCCGACAGCTCGTCGAATAGGGCAGGATCGGGCTCGGCATGCGCCACGTCGGTGACCACCAGCACCAGGTCGGCGCGGGCCAGTTCCGCGCGGGCGCGACGCACGCCTTCGCGCTCGATCTCGTCTTCGGTGTGGCGCAGGCCGGCGGTGTCGGCCAGTTCCAGCACCGCGCCATCCAGGCTCACCGTCTCGCGCAGCACGTCGCGGGTGGTGCCGGCGATCGGCGTCACGATGGCACGTTCGCTCTGCGCCAGCGCGTTGAGCAGGCTGGACTTGCCGGCGTTGGGCCGACCCACGATCGCGACCTTGAGGCCGTCGGTGAGGCGCACGCCGCGGCGCGTTTCCACCAGCAGTCCGGCCAGCTGCGTGCGCAGGCCTTCGAGCTGGCGCGCGATGGCCGGATCGGCCAGGAAGTCGATCTCCTCCTCCGGAAAATCGATCGCGGCCTCGACCTGCACGCGCAACGCGATCAGCGCATCGAGCAACGCGTGTACGCGTTGCGAGAACACGCCGTCGAGCGAACGCAGCGCGGCGCGTGCGCCGGCTTCGGAGCGCGCGGCGATCAGGTCGGCCACGGCCTCGGCCTGGACCAGGTCCAGCTTGCCGTTGAGGAAGGCGCGCTCGGTGAACTCGCCCGGCCGCGCCAGCCGCGCGCCGAGCCCGCATACGCGCCTGAGCAGCAGGTCCAGCAACACGGCGCTGCCGTGGCCCTGCAGTTCGAGTACGTGCTCGCCGGTATAGGAATGGGGTGCGGGGAAGTGCAGCAGCAGGCCACGGTCGATCAGTGCGCCGCTCTCGTCGTGGAAGGCGGCCAGGTGCGCGTGGCGCGGCTCCGGCACGCGGCCGAGCAGCGCCCGTGCGATAGCCGGTACGCCCGGCCCGGACACGCGTACCACACCGATGCCGGCGGCACCCGGTGCGCTCGCGATCGCGGCAATGGTGTCGGTTTGCTCCAGCACGAAGCCTCCCGGCGCTCGCATGGCGAACCTGTAGGAACCCACTTGTGAGCGATGCTATGGGTGTCGGTGCGCCCCGAGAGGAGCATCGCCCACGAGTGGGCTCCTACAAGGGGCGGCGAACTCAGGCCTCAGGCCTTTGCCTCGCCGCTCTCCACTTTGTGCGTGATGTACCACTGCTGGCCCAGGCTGACCATGCCGTTGACCACGTAGTAGAGGCACAGGCCGGCGGGGAAGAAGGCGAACAGCACCGCGAAGATCAGCGGCATGAACTTCATCATCTTCGCCTGGGTCGGATCCATGCCGGTGGCCGGCATCAGGTACTGCTGGCCGAGCATCACCAGCGTGTACACCGCCGGCAGCACGAAGTAGGGATCGGGCGTGGAAAGGTCGTGGATCCAGCCGACGAACGGCGCCTGGCGCAGCTCCACGCTCTCGCGCAGCACCTCGTACAGGCCGTAGAAGATCGGAATGGTGATGAGCACCGGAAGGCAGCCGGTCATCGGGTTGACCTTCTCCTTCTTGTACAGCTCCATCATCGCCATCTGCATCTTCTGCTTGTCGTCGCCGTAGCGCTCCTTGAGTGCTGTCACCCGCGGCTGCAGCTTGCGCATCTTGGCGCTGGAGCGGTATTGCGCGGCGGTGAGCTTCCAGGTCAGGCCCTTGATGATCAGCACCAGCAGGATGATCGCCACGCCCCAGTTGCCACTGACCTTCTCCAGCCAGGACAGCAGCGCGTGCATCGGCTGGGCGATCACGGTGAACACGCCGTAGTTGGTCGCCAGCGCCAGGCCCGGCGCCACCGAGTCGAGCGTGCCGACGAGCTTCGGCCCGATGTACAGGCGCGCGCCGGTGGTCTGGCTCTGGCCCGGCGCCACGGTCAGCGTGGGGCTGACGGCGCGGATCAGGTAAGTCGGACGGTCGCTGCCGGCGTTGACCACGTCGGTGCTGTAGCTGGCCTTCTGCTGCGCCGGCGGGATCCACGCGGCGAAGAAATAGTGCTGCAGCATTGCCGCCCAGCCGCCGGCAAAGGATTGCTGCAGCGGATCTTCCTGGAACTTGTCGAACTTGAGCGACTGGAAGTGATCTTCCGGGCTGTACCAGCCGGCGCCATAGAAGCTGGCCGCGGCCGGATCTGTCATGTTCTGCAGCCAGCTGTGGTTCTCCTGGCGAGGCGCGCGCTGCAACTGCTCGTAGGCACTGCCCTGCCACGGCGTGCCGGTGCCGTTGTCGATGCGCTGGTCCAGTTCGACCACGTACCGGCCGCGCTTGAGCGTATAGGTCTTGGTGACCGTGATCCCGTCCTGCTGCCAGGTCAGGTCGACCTTGAGCTCGGGCATGCCGTTGGCCAGCTCGTAGCGCGTCTGCGCGGACTGGAACAGCGCACGATGGTCCGGCGCGGGGCTGTTGGCGCTGACCAGGCCGTTCTGGGCGACGAAATACTGATCCGGCGTATCGGCCAGCAGGCTCACCGGCGGCGGGTTGGGGTGCTTGCGGGTGACCGGTTCGGCCGGATAGCCAAGCAGGTCGGCGCGCACCACGCTGCCGCCGCGGGTGTCGACGGTCAGGCGCAGCACATCGTTGCTGATGGTGATCAGCTGGCCGGCGGTCGCGCTGCCCGGGCTGCCGCTGGCGATCACCGGAGTGGCGGCGCCGGTGGCACCAGGCACGGTGTTGTCCGCCGGCGCGCTCGCGCTGGCCGCGGCAACCGGGGCGCTCGGCACCGGCGCCGGCGCGTAGTCCTTCTCCCAGGCCATCCACAGCAGGTAGGCCACGGCCAGCAGGGCAAACAGGAGAAACGTACGCGTCTGGTTCATCGCGGGGCAATTCCGGTGGCACCGCGAGCTGGAGCCGCGGAAGGACAGGAGAAAAGGCGGGTCAACACGCGATTGTGCCGGCGCCTTCGGTGGGCTTCAACGGCGGCAGCCGGCGCCAGAGCGCGTCGAGCTCGGCCAGCAGGTCGGTCCCTGGCGCGGCGACGGCCGCTTCGCGCGCCATCACGACCAGATCGATCGGCGGCAACGTCAGGCGGGCACGGCGGAACGATTCGCGCACCAGGCGCTTGATCCGGTTGCGATCGACCGCGCGTTTGGACACGCGCTTGGACACGGCCAGGCCCAGGCGGGCGTGGTCCAGTCCATTGGGACGCCAGCGCACAGAAAAACAGCGGCCGCCAAGGCGGCCGCTGGCTTGACGCAGGGCGGCGAAGTCGCCGGCGCGGCGGACCCGCGCGTCGCGCGGCAGGCCGGCGGCAGGCATGACTGCTGCGCCGCTTACGGGATCAGGCGCTTGCGACCCTTGGCACGACGGGCGTTGAGGATCTTGCGACCGTCGGCGGTCGCCATGCGGGCACGGAAGCCGTGGGTGCGGGCGCGCTTGAGCTTGCTCGGCTGGAAGGTCCGCTTCATGGCTTTAGCTCCAGAAGATAAGTCGACAAAAAGGTTGGAAATTATGGGGCCAGCGTGGAGAGGCTGTCAAACCACCCCCCGAGGCGGCCTGTGGACATCGCTGGGGATATGCTGGGGGTTGGCTGCTAGACTTGCCGGTCCACCCTGCGCTTCGGCGCCCCATCGTTGGTCAAGAACTATCCCATGAGTGATTTGTGGCGGCGCTGCCTTGAGCGTCTGGAAAGCGAGCTGAGCGCCGAGGAGCTGCACACCTGGCTCATGCCGCTGCAGGCGCGCGAGGACGACGCCAGCGTGCATCTGTTCGCGCCCAACCCGTACACGCTGGACACGGTGCGCGAGCGGTACCTGCCGCGGATCGAGGTGGTGCTCGGGCAACTGGCCGGCCGCGATTGCCCGGTACGATTGGAGGTCGGCTCGAGCGCGCCACGGCCCGCCCGCCCGGCCGCCGCCCCAAAGGCCTCCGCGGAGCCGGCTGCGCCCGCGCCGGTCTTCGCGCACAACCTGGATCCGCACTACACCTTCGAGACCTTCGTCGAGGGCAAGTCCAACCAGCTCGGCAAGGCCGCCGCCATGCAGGTGGCGATGAACCCCGGACGCGCCTACAACCCGTTGCTGCTTTACGGCGGCACCGGCCTGGGCAAGACCCACCTGATGCACGCGGCCGGCAACCTGATGCGCGAGCGCAACGCCAGCTGCAAAGTGATGTACCTGCGCTCGGAGCAATTTGTCGGCGCCATGATCGAGGCATTGCGCACCAAGAACATGGACCAGTTCAAGCAGCGCTTCCGCTCGGTCGATGCGCTGTTGATCGACGACATCCAGTTCTTCGCCGGCAAGGACACCACGCAGGAGGAGTTCTTCCACACCTTCAATGCGCTGTTCGAGTCCAAGCAGCAGATCATCCTGACCTGCGATCGCTACCCGAAGGAAGTGGACAAGCTCGAGCCGCGGCTGAAGTCGCGCCTGGGCTGGGGGCTGTCGGTGGCGATCGAGCCGCCGGACTTCGAGACGCGCGCGGCGATCCTGCTGTCCAAGGCGCAGGACAAGGGCGTGGCGGTGAGCGAGAACGTGGCGATGCTGCTGGCCAAGCGCATCCGTTCCAACGTGCGCGACCTGGAGGGCGCGCTCAACACGCTGGCGGCGCGCGCCAACTTCTACGGCAAGCCGATCACGACCGATTTCGCCGAAGAGACGCTGCGCGACCTGCTGGCCACCCACGCCCAGGCGGTGACGGTGCCCAACATCCAGAAGATCACCGCCGAGTATTTCAACGTGCGCCTGCAGGACTTGCTGTCCAAGCGGCGGGTGCGTTCGCTGGCACGGCCGCGGCAGATCGCGATGGCGCTCTCGAAGGAGCTGACCGAGCACAGCCTTCCCGAAATCGGCGACGCTTTCGGCGGGCGCGACCATACGACGGTGCTGCACGCTTGCCGCACCATCCGCAAGCTGTGCGAGACCGACGCACGCATGCGGCAGGACTGGGAGCAGTTGATTCGCGTGTTGACCGGCTAACCGCTTGAAAAGCAGGGGTCCAAGCTGTGGATAATAGGTGGATGACTCGCGGCCTCACTTTATCCACAATCGACCCACAGCCGGCCGATACCGTTGAACACAGGCCTTTGCCGACGTAACCAACTGATTTGCAAAAGGAAGTTGGCGAAAAACGAAATATCCACCGCGCCAACTACAACTACCGTACTTCTTTTAAAAAAACAGAACAGCAGTTAGGGGAAGCCCACACATGCAATTCAGCATCCAACGAGAAGCCTTGCTCAAGCCACTGCAGCAGGTGGTGGGCGTGGTCGAACGACGGCAGACGCTGCCGGTTCTGGCCAACCTGCTGGTGAAGGTTGGCGACGGTCGGGTTTCGTTGACCGGCACGGATCTGGAAGTGGAGATGGTCGCCACCACGGCGGCCGATCAGTTGGGCGACGGCGAGATCACGATCCCGGCGCGCAAGCTGTTCGACATCGTGCGCGCATTGCCGGACGGGGTGCGGATCGACCTCAAGCTCAACGGCGATCGCGTGGCGCTGAGCGCGGGCCGGAGCCGCTTCACGCTTGCCACGCTGCCGGCAAGCGAGTTCCCGACCATCGACGAGATCGAGCTGGTCGAACGCGTGAGCCTGCCCGAGGAAGTGCTGCGCGACCTGATGGAACGCACCGCGTTCGCAATGGCCAATCAGGACGTGCGCTACTACCTGAATGGCATGCTGCTGGATCTGCAGGAACACACCCTGCGCTGCGTGGCCACCGACGGGCATCGCCTGGCGCTCAAGGAAACCCAGCTTGAAAGCAAGGTGGCCGCGCGGCGGCAGATCATCATTCCGCGCAAGGGCGTGAACGAGCTGATCGGTTTGTTCGAGACCGGCGACGGCCAGGTGGAATTGGAGTTCGGCCGCAATCACCTGCGGGTGCGCCGCGGTGACGTGGTGTTCACCTCCAAACTGATCGATGGCCGCTTCCCGGACTACGAGGCGGTGATTCCGCTGGGTGCCGACAAGCGTGCGACGCTCGATCGCGAGGTGCTGCGCGGTGCCCTGCAGCGCGCCGCGATCCTCTCGAACGAGAAGTACCGCGGCGTGAAGCTGGAGCTCTCTCCGGGCAAGCTGCGCATCGTGGCGCACAATCCCGAACAGGAAGAGGCGGTCGAGGAGGTCGAGGCCGACACGGTCGTATCGGATCTGGCCGTGGGCTTCAATGTCGGCTACCTGCTCGATGCGCTGGCTGCGCTGAAGGGCGAGCGTGCCCGGCTGAACCTGCGCGACGCGCAGTCCAGCTGCCTTGTGCAGGAAGATGACAACGACCAGTCGCGCCACGTGATCATGCCGCTGCGGCTGTGATCACGTGAGAGCTGGACGACGTAGGGTCGCCCTGCAAACGCCGGAGCTGTCGCGAGACGCTCCGGCGTTGTTCGTTGGGGACGCTGGATGAGGTTCGAACGTCTCCGCATCCAGGGTCTGCGCTGCCTGACGGACGTCTCGGTGGAACTGGGCGAGGGCATCCATGTCTTCGTCGGGCCCAACGGGGCCGGCAAGACCAGCGTGCTGGAGGCGGTCTATCTGTTGTCGCACGGACGCTCGTTCCGGAGCGGCGCGCGCGAGGCATTGTTGCAGCGGGGAAGCCCCTCGCTGACCGTCTTCGCAGAAGCCATCGACATGGATGGCAACCGTCGGCGCCTCGGGCTGGGCCGCGAAGGTTCGCGCTGGGAGGCGCGACTGGATGGCACGAACGTGCCGCTGGGGGTGCTTGTGCAGGCCTGCGCCGTCGTGTGCTTCGAGCCGGGATCGCATGCATTGATCGCGGGCGCCGCCGAGGAGCGCCGGCGCTTCCTGGACTGGGGCGTGTTCCACGTGGAACACGGCTTCCTTGGCACCTGGCGCCGCTATCAGCGCGCGTTAAAGCAGCGCAACGCCTTGCTGAGAACGGGGGCAGCTTTCCCGGAGGAACTGTATACCCCGTGGGAACGGGAGCTTGGCGAGACGGCCGCGGCTATCGATACCTATCGCAAGGGCTATCTCGACGGCTTGCTCCCGGTGCTGGCGGCCAGCGCCGGATCATTGCTGCCTGAGCTAGGCCCCATCGCCCTGCGTTATCGAAGGGGCTGGAGCGACGGGTCGGACCTGGCGGACGTGCTGGCCGAGCAGCGGGGCAGGGACCTGGCGCGGGGTCACACGACGGCAGGTCCGCACCGGGCGGACTGGACGCTGGCGTTCGAGCAGGCGCCCCTGCGGGAGCACCTCTCGCGGGGCCAGGAAAAGCTGGCTGCACTCTCCTGCCTGCTGGCCCAGGCCGAGCTGCATGCCGGGTGCCGCGGGGAATGGCCAGTCGTCTGCCTGGACGACCTCGCCTCGGAGCTGGATCTCGCCCACCAGGCGGCAGTTGTTGCACGGCTTGCTACCGTGGGTGCGCAGGTCCTGGTCACCGGGACCGAATGCCCCCTGTCTCTGCAGGCGCGTCCGCATCGCCTGTTCCACGTGGAACAGGGGCAAATCCGCCCTCTGCTATACTGATTGGATGGCTTTTCCCACCCCGGCACACGCCGGAAGGCGGGCCGGCGCAGCAACGGGCAGGGCATGAACGCATCCTACGATTCGAGCAACATCAAAGTACTCAAAGGCCTGGAAGCGGTGCGCAAGCGCCCGGGCATGTACATCGGTGACACGGATGACGGCACCGGCCTGCACCACATGGTGTTCGAGGTCGTCGATAACGCGATCGACGAGGCCCTTGCCGGTTACTGCGACCAGGTCACCGTCACCATCCTCGACGACGGTTCCGTCAGCGTCACCGACAACGGCCGCGGCATTCCCGTCGACATCCATCCGGAAGAAGGTCGTTCCACCGCAGAGGTGGTGATGACCGTGCTGCACGCCGGCGGCAAGTTCGACGCGAACTCCTACAAGGTCTCCGGCGGCCTCCACGGCGTGGGCGTCTCGGTGGTCAACGCGCTGTCCTCGCACCTGTGGCTGACCATCCACCGCGACGGCAGGGAATACCAGCAGGAATATTCGCTGGGCGAGCCGCTGTATCCGCTGAAGGAAGTGGGCGAGTCGACGCGTCGCGGCACGACCGTGCGCTTCCTGCCCAGCACGGGAACCTTCTCCAACATCGAGTTCCATTACGACGTGCTGGCCAAGCGCCTGCGCGAGCTGGCGTTCCTCAACTCGGGCGTGACCATCGAGCTGAAGGACGAGCGCGGGGAGGGTCGCCACGACACCTACGCCTACGAGGGCGGCATCCGCTCCTTCGTGCAGCACCTGGCGCAACTGAAGACCGCGCTGCACCCGAACGTGATCAGCCTGTCCGCCGAGCAGGACGGCATCACGGTGGAACTGGCGATGCAGTGGACCGACTCCTACCAGGAGACGATGTTCTGCTTCACCAACAACATTCCGCAGCGTGACGGCGGCACCCACCTGACCGGTTTTCGCGCCGCGCTGACCCGCTCGCTGCAGAACTACATCGAGAAGGAAGGCCTGGCCAGGAACGCCAAGGTCGCGCTGTCAGGCGACGACATGCGCGAAGGCCTGATCGCGGTGCTGTCGGTGAAGGTGCCCGATCCGAAGTTCTCCTCGCAGACCAAGGACAAGCTGGTTTCCTCCGAGGTCAAGACCGCGGTCGAGCAGGCGGTCAACGAGAAGCTGGGCGAGTTCCTGCTGGAGCACCCGAACGAGGCCAAGTCGATCGCCTCCAAGGTGGTCGATGCCGCCCGCGCCCGCGAGGCGGCGCGCAAGGCGCGCGAGATGACCCGCCGCAAGGGGGCGCTGGATATCGCCGGCCTGCCCGGCAAGCTGGCCGACTGCCAGGAAAAGGATCCCGCGTTGTGCGAGCTGTTCCTGGTCGAGGGTGATTCGGCCGGCGGCTCGGCCAAGCAGGGCCGCAACCGCAAGACCCAGGCAGTGCTGCCGCTGAAGGGCAAGATCCTCAACGTCGAGAAGGCGCGCTTCGACAAGATGCTTTCCTCGGCCGAGGTCGGCACCCTGATCACCGCCCTGGGCACCGGCATCGGCAAGGAGGAGTACAACCCGGACAAGTTGCGCTACCACCACATCATCATCATGACCGATGCGGACGTGGACGGCTCGCACATCCGCACGCTGCTGCTGACCTTCTTCTATCGCCAGATGCCCGAGCTGATCGAGCGAGGGCACGTCTACATCGGCCTGCCGCCGCTGTACAAACTCAAGCAGGGCAAGCAGGAGCTCTACCTGAAGGACGACGCGGCGCTCAATGCTTACCTGATTTCCAGCGCGGTGGACGGCGCCGAGCTGGTGGCCGACCCACACGCGCCGGCGATCACCGGCGAGCGGCTCGAGAAACTGCTGCGCGACTACCAGACGGCGCTGGACCAGATCGAACGGCTGGGCCATCGCTTCGACGCGAACGTGCTCGCGGCGATGCTCGAGCACCCGCCCATCGGCCCGTCGCTTTGGACCGACGAAACGGCGATGCAGGGTTGGCTGGGTGCACTGGCCGGACGATTGGCTGCCAGTGGCCTCGGCAAGCCGCGCTATCGGCTGGCCGTGCGCCCGGCGAACGAACAGCAGCCGGCGGCGATCGAGGTGGTGCGCGAGCAGCACGGCCTGTCACATACCTGGCTGTTGCCGCAGCCATTCTTCGGCAGCGCCGAATTCCGCCCAATCCTGACCGTCAGCCAGCAGCTGGCCGGGCTGATCCAGCCCGAGGCGGTGGCGCGCCGGGGTAACGCCTCGCGCGGCATCACCTCGTTCGCCGAAGCTCGCGCATGGCTGCTGGACGAGGCCAAGAAGGGGCGCAGCATCCAGCGCTTCAAGGGCTTGGGTGAAATGAACCCGGAACAGCTGTGGGAGACCACGGTCAACCCGGAAACCCGCCGCATGCTGCAGGTCGGCGTCGAGGATGCGATCGCCGCCGACCAGATGTTCTCGATGCTGATGGGCGAGGCGGTCGAGCCGCGCCGCGACTTCATCGAGGCGAACGCCCTGAAGGTCGCCAACCTGGATATCTGACTCCCCGGCGCTGCCGCACGCCAAGCGGCGGCAGCGCCTTTTTTTGCCGTCCGTAACAACGTGCTAATGCATAACGTCCCGGACGAACGGCCGCGCGCTGGCTGTCCGCGATCCCCGTCATGACATGAAATTGCCGGAAAATTTCCATCCGGCATGGCAACTTGGTTGCAAGTTGTTGATTTGGCTAGGGCTTCCATGCGGCAGTGCGACTTGTTATCGCCTGCCTGCTCGCGGTACGCTCAACGATCCCCCGCACTGCTTGTGCGAAAAACCTTACATGAGGACTGCCATGAAGCATGTTCCCTTCCTCAAGCTGTTGAGCGGTACCGCGCTTGCGCTCGCGCTCATCGGCAGCCCGGCGATCGCCCGTGACCGCCACGGCGATCAGGGATCCAAGGAAACCAAGCAGGCGCTCTACCCGAATGCCACCCGCAAGGAACCCAAGCTCGACCTCAAGAGCGAAAAGGAGCAGAAGAAGCTCAACGAGGGTCTCGATGCGGTCAACGCGGGGGACAAGGACAAGGCGATGCAGTTGCTTCAGCCGCTCGCCCAGGATGCCGACAGCAAGTACGCGCGGGCGCTCGCGCTGCAGGGCATCGCCAATCTCAAGTACAACGACGGCGACCTGAAGGGCGCCATTGCTGCGCTGAAGCAGTCGCTCGACATCGGCGTGATGCCCAACGACACCTTCTTCCAGCTCGAGTACGAACTGGCGCAGTTCTACCTGGCCGACGAGCAGTATCAGCAATCGATCGATACCGTCGAGAAGTGGCGTGCCGAGGGCAAGCGCGAGACGGCCGAGTCCTATGCGCTCGAGGGCAACGCCTACTACCGCCTCGAGAAGTACCCCGAAGCGATCGCCGCGATGAAGAAGGCCATGTCGATGACCGACAAGCCGGAAAGCTCGTGGAACCAGATCCTGATGGCCGCCTATTCCGAATCCGGCCAGGCCGATCAGGCCGCCCAGCTCGCGCAGCAGCAGTTGGCCTCCAATCCCAACGACGCCACCGCGATGAACAATGCCGTGGCCGTGTTGATGCAGGCGCAGAAGTACCCCGAGGCGATCGACCTGATGGAAAAGGCGCGCGCCAGCGGCAGCCTGAAGGACGAGAAGCAGTACGTGAACCTGGCCAAGCTCTACCTGATTACCGGCCAGAACAGCGACGATCCCAAGCCCAGTGCCAAGAAGTCCGAAGCAGTGCTCGAGGACGGCATGGCCAAGGGCGTGGTGTCCTCCAGCTATGACAACCAGAAGCTCCTCGGTGACGCCGCCTACATCGCCGGCGACGAGAGCAAGGCCATCGCCGCCTACAGGAAGGCCATCCCGATGGCCAGCGACGGCGAGGCCGCGTTGCGCGCCGGCCAGCTGCTGCTGGGCCAGCAGAAGTACAGCGACGCCAGGACGCTGATCAAGCAGGCCATCGACAAGGGCGTGAAGCACAAGGGCACGGCCTACATGATGCTCGCCGAGGCCGAGCGCGGCCTCAAGAACAAGCCGGGGGCCGTTGCCGCGATGAAACAGGCGGCACAGGATCCCGAAACCGCGGCCAAGGCAAAAGCCTGGCTCAAGCAGGCAGGAGCCGGCAAGTAACAAGGCGTTGGCGCACGCACCCGCGGGGCCGGATGGACGTCCATTTGGTGGCCTCACAGGTGCTATACAAACGCCATGGCCTGTTGTACCGTTGAGAACCCTTTTCCCGCGCAATGTCCAGTGGCAGATGTCACCCGATCGGGTCGAGATTTGCCGTTCGATGCTGCGACCCCGCCTTTCCCGATTGACTAGCTCCAGAAAGTGACAGATGGCCTCGAGTAACGAAGAAACCGGCCGCGCGTTCAGTTGGAGGCGCACTTGGGCGTTGGCTGTTGCCATCGCGCTGCACTCGTTTGCATTTCTGCTGCTGATCGCGCCGCCGGCGCCGCCGAAGCAGGAGCAGGCGAAGAAAGAGCGCATCGTCCAGGTGAACTTCATCGAGCCGCCGCCGCCGCCACCGCCGCCGCCGCCGCCGCCGCCGGAACCGCCGAAGCAGCCGCCGCCGAAGATCATCCAGCAGGTGACCCCGCCGCCGACTCCGCCGCCGCCGGCGCCGCCGCCGGCCGTGGAAGAGGCGTCGAGCAACCCGATCCCTGCGCCGCCGCCCGCGCCGCCGGCTCCGCCTGCGCCGCCGTCGGACATCACGGCCAGCCAGGACATCAGCTACAACAATCGCATCCAGCCCCGATACCCGCCGCAGGCGATCCGCCAGCGTCACGAGGGCACGACGACCCTGCTGATCCTGGTGGGCACCGACGGTAGCCCCAAGGACATCAAGGTCGAGACATCCAGTGGCTATCGCGAGCTGGATCGCGCGGCGATTGAAGCGGCCAGGAAATGGCGGTTCAATCCGGCCATCAAGAATGGTCAGAAGACCGAAGGCTACGTTCGCGTTCCCGTCGCCTGGAATCTCAACCAGCTGTAACCGAAGGTTACAGTCCACCAGTTCCGCCTGACATCTCTAAAGGTAGCGTCATGATGTTCCTACAATCTGCACCAGCCCAGGGCAGCACCTCCAACGCCGAAGCCATGAAGCACATGGGTTTCGGGGACCTGATCCACAACTTCGATGCACTCGGCTGGATCGTGTTCATCACGCTGGTGGTGATGTCCTTCGCCTCCTGGTACTTCATCATCGCCAATGCGATCCGCAACGCGATGGTGCGTTCGCGTGCCGAGAAGGTCATGTCCAATTTCTGGAGCACGGCCTCCACCCAGGAAGCGATCCGTGAGCTGGAAGCCCAGCCCAAGGGCGAACCGTTCTCCAAGATCGCGCTGGACGCCGCCTCGGCGGTTGCCCACCACCAGCAGGCCACGGCCGCGGCGAACGGTCGCCTGGCCGAGACGCTGAGCCGTTCGGAGTTCATCGATCGCGCCCTGCGCCAGGCCGTCGCTCGCGAGAGTCTGCGGCTGGAAGGCGGCATGACGCTGCTGGCGACCACCGGTTCGGCCGCGCCGTTCATCGGTCTGCTCGGTACCGTGTGGGGCATCTACCACGCGCTGATCAAGATCTCCGCGTCCGGCAACGCCTCGATGGAAGCAGTGGCCGGCCCGGTGGGCGAGGCCCTGATCATGACCGCGTTCGGTCTGTTCGTCGCGATCCCGGCCGTGCTTGCCTACAACTTCTTCAGCCGCTCGAACCGCATGACCTACGCGCAGTTCGACGAGTTCGCGCACGACCTGCACGACTTCTTCGCCACCGGTTCGCGTGTCGAAGGCGTGGCGCCGACCCAGAAGTGAGGGCTTGACCCATGGCAATGAGTACCGGAGGCAATTCCGGCGGCCCGATGTCGGAGATCAACGTCACGCCGCTGGTCGACGTGATGCTGGTGCTGCTGATCATCTTCATGATTACGGCGCCGCTGATGTCGCACCGGGTCATCGTGCCGTTGCCGAATGCCAATCCCAAGGCACCCGATACCGGTTACATCGAGCCCATGGACGTGGCCCTGAAGCCGGACGGCTCGATGTATCTCAACGATGCCGAGGTGACCGAGGCGGAGCTGAAGGCACAGTTCGCGGTGGCGGCGTCCAAGACGCCGCAGCCGGAAATCCAGCTTCGCGCGGACAAGGACACTGAGTACAAGTACGTCCGCAAGATCCTCACCGACGCCAAGGCGGCAGGCATGGTCCACGTCGCCTTCATGACGACCGGCAAGGAGTAAGGACGATGGCTTTCAGTTCCGGAAACACCAGCGGCCCGATGGCCGACATCAACGTCACGCCGCTGGTCGACGTGATGCTGGTGCTCTTGATCATCTTCATGATCACGGCGCCGATGCTCACCCACAAGGTGAAGATCGACCTGCCGCAGCCGAACCCGAACATCGTCCAGCCGGAAAACCCGCTCGAGCCCGTCCGGCTCAAGATCGACCGTGCCGGTGCGCTGTACTGGAACGACACGCCGGTGGACGAGCTGGGCATGAAGGCGCAGATGGCGGTCATCGCCCAGCAGACCAACCAGCCGGAAATCCAGATCAACGCGGATGACGGCGTGGCCTACGAGGCGGTGGCGCGCGTGCTGTCCGACGCCAAGAGCTATGGATTGACCAAGATCGGCTTTACCGAAGCGCAATGATCTCAGGCGGATCGACGCTACCGGCAAACCCCCGCGCAAGCGGGGGTTTTGCTTTGCGGGGAGTACGTCGCTTCCCGTGAACGCTCCGCAAGCCGGGAAGGAGCGGCGGCCCGCCTTCTCCCCTGCTGCGAATCTGCCGGGTGGCCGGAGCCCACCGCAAGGGTGCTCCGTCGCTCAGCGCAGGATCTGGATGTAGCGGCGCACCGTGGGCGCCAGGCCGTCGTAGAGCGCCTCGCCAATCAGTGCGTGCCCGATCGATACCTCCGCCAGGCCGGGGATGGCGGCCTTGAACCCGCCCAGGTTCGCCTGGCTGAGATCGTGTCCGGCGTTCACTGCCAGCCCGGCCTGCTGTGCCCGTCGCGCGGTATCCGCGCAAGCGGCCAGCGCATCGCGTGCGTCGCCTTGCGCGAACGCCTCCGCGTAGGGGCCGGTATAGATCTCGATGCGCTCGGCGCCGATCGCCACGGCCCGGTCGAAGCCGACCGCGCCGGCATCCACGAACAGGCTCACGCGACAGCCGATTCCCCGCAATTCGGCCACCAGCGGACGCAGTCGCTCGCAGTCGGCGAGAAGATCGAAGCCATGGTCGGAGGTAATCTGGCCATCGCTGTCGGGCACCAGTGTTACCTGGGTGGGACGCACCTCGCGGGCCAGCGCGATCAGCCCTGGATAGGCGCCGCGCGCCGGCGCGAACGGATTGCCCTCGATGTTGTACTCGACCTTTCCCCGCAACATTCCGGCCAGCGCACGAACGTCATCGGGACGCACGTGGCGAAGGTCGGGTCGCGGATGCACGGTGATGCCGCCGCAACCGGCTTCGATGCATGTCTGGGCGGCACGCAGGATGTCCGGTTCGCTGCCGCCGCGGGAATTGCGCAACACGGCGATCTTGTTGAGGTTGACGCTGAGCAGGGTCATGGGCGCCGTCAAGAGGAACTGAGGACCGGCAACAGTGCGCCGATCAACCGGCGTCGGCAAGTACCCATTGGCGGATGTGTCGTGGCGGGCCGCGCCAGGCGATCGCGGCCAGATGCCCGGGGCCCGCCTCGACCGGGTGCAGCTGCCAGGCGCCAGCGTCGTCATCGGCCAGTTGCCGCAATCGCGGCACCCCGCCGGACACGTCGATCTCCAGGCGCTGCAGCCCGAACGCCAGGCCCCGGCCGGTTGCCTTGAGCACCGCCTCCTTTGCCGTCCACAGTGCCAGAAACGCCTCGTCGCGCTGGTCGGTCGGCTGCGCCGCCAGCCACGTGGCCTCGACCGGGTGGAAATAGCGCCGAGCAAGCGCCAGTGCCCGCGGCCGCGGGCGGCGGCGTTCCACGTCGATGCCGGGAACGATTCCTCGGCCCAGCGCCACCAGCGCGCAGTCCCCGCTGTGCGACCAGTTGAAGTCCAGTGTGCCCGCGCCTGCAGCTACCAGTTGCGGGCGTCCATGCGGTCCCTCGACCAGCCGGATCGCACCGGCAGTCACGCCCAGGTAGCCAGCGAGCAACGCGACCAAGGGTGCGCGGCCGCGGCCGGGATCGTAGGGCAGACGCCACACGTGCAGCGTCTCGTCATCCAGCTGGGACGCAACGGCAGGAACCTCGGCGGACGAAATCGGCATCCGCGGACGGTAGCACCCGCCGGCCGTGCGACGAAGCCGCCGACCGCGCAATCGGCCGGCGCGCGATCACGCTGCCGTGGCGCCGGGGCCTGCCGGTACGGCGGTCGCCGGGGGTCGCCCCGGCGAGCCGATCACGGAGGCGGCTCGCGGCGGGAGCGCATCCCATGCGCGGCCACCGGTGAAATGCGCACGGGCGCGCCACCGCGCGTCATTTGATCAGGCGCTCATCCACGAGCTTCTTCACCACGCTCGGATCGGCCAGCGTGGAGATGTCGCCCAGTTGTTCGGGCTGGTTCTCGCCGATCTTGCGCAGGATCCGCCGCATGATCTTGCCCGAGCGCGTCTTGGGCAGCGACGGCGCCCATTGCAGGTAATCGGGGGTCGCGATCGGGCCGATCTCCTTGCGCACCCAGGCCACCAGTTCCTTGCGCAGTTCGTCGCTGCCTTCGACGCCGGCGATCAGGGTGACGTAGGCATAGATACCCTGGCCCTTGATCTCGTGCGGACAGCCGACCACCGCCGCCTCGGCCACCTTCGGATGCGCCACCAGCGCGCTTTCGACCTCGGCCGTGCCGATGCGATGGCCGGACACGTTGATCACGTCGTCCACGCGGCCGGTGATCCAGTAATAGCCGTCCTCGTCGCGGCGGGCACCGTCGCCGGTGAAGTAGTTGCCCGGGTACGCGCTGAAGTAGGTGTCGATGAAACGCTGGTGGTCGCCGTACACCGTGCGCATCTGGCCCGGCCAGGAATCGCTGATGAGCAGATTGCCTTCGGCCGCGCCCTCCAGCACCTGGCCGATCGCGTCGACGATCACCGGGCGGATGCCGAAGAACGGCAACGTGGCGGAACCGGGCTTGGCATCGGTCGCCCCCGGCAACGGGGAGATCAGGATGCCGCCGGTCTCGGTCTGCCACCAGGTATCGACCACCGGACAGCGTTCCTCGCCGACCACGCGCCAATACCACTCCCAGGCCTCGGGATTGATCGGCTCACCCACCGTGCCCAGCAGGCGCAGGCTCGCGCGCGAGGTGCTCCTGACCGGCGCCTCGCCCTCGCGCATCAGCGCGCGGATCGCCGTGGGCGCGGTATAGAACAGCGTGACCCTGTGCTTGTCGATCACCTGCCAGAAGCGGCTGTGGTCGGGGTAGCTCGGCACGCCGTCGAACATCAGCGTGGTCGCGCCGTTGGCGAGCGGTCCGTACACCACGTAGCTGTGGCCGGTGACCCAGCCGACATCCGCGGTACACCAGTACACGTCGTCCTCGCGCAGGTCGAACACGCACTCGTGGGTGTAGCTGACGAAGACGAGGTAGCCGCCGGAAGTATGCAGCACGCCCTTGGGCTTGCCGGTGGAACCGGAGGTGTAGAGGATGAACAGCGGGTGCTCGGCTTCCATCGGCTCGGCCGGGCAGTCGGCGCTCTGGCCGTCCATCAGGTGATGCCAGTAACGGTCGCGCGGCGACTGCATCGCTACCGCCGCGCCGGTGCGGCGAACCACCACCACCGTCTCCACGCTGCTGGTGCCGGGGCGTTCCAACGCTTCGTCCACGTTCGCCTTGAGCGGAATCCTTCGCCCGCCGCGCGTGCCCTCATCGGCGGTGACCACCAGCTTGCAGCGAGAGTCGGCGATGCGCCCGGCGAGCGAATCGGGTGAGAAGCCGCCGAACACGACGGAGTGAATGGCGCCGATGCGTGCGCAGGCCAGCATCGCCACCGCCGCTTCCGGGACCATCGGCAGATAGATCGCCACCCGATCGCCCTTGGCCACGCCCAGATGCTTGAGCGTGTTGGCGAACTTGCACACTTCCGCGTGCAACTCGCGATAGCTGATGCGACGCGACTCGCCCGGGTCGTCGCCCTCGAAGATGATCGCGGTCTTGTCGCCGCGCTCGGCCAGGTGGCGGTCGAGGCAGTTGGCCGCGACGTTGAGCGCGCCATCCTCGTACCAGCGGATATGCAGTTCGGCCGGATCGAACGAGACATCCTTGGTCCGGGTCGGCGCCCTGGCCCAATCCAGGCGTTGGCCCACCTTCGCCCAGAAGCCCTCCGGGTCGCGCACCGACTCGGCGTAGAGCCGCTCGTAGTCGGCCTTGCCGATGCGGGCCTTTCCGGCGAAGGCCGCCTGGACCGGATGGAGCGTGGACATGGGGCGTCTCCTCGGTGGGGGTTTGGACGTCCGAGTGTAGCGTTGCCCGCGCAAAGCTGCGTGGGTCGCGGAGGTTGAGACGCCGGCGCGCTAGATTGACGCGATGTCCGAGCCACCATCGCCTGCCATCAAGGGCCGGGGCGCCGCTTCCAACCCGGAAGGGCGCTTCGAGAGCGTGCGCCACCAGGCCGAGGACGATGGCTGGCAAAGCCTGCTGCTGGATGCCGACGCGCCACGCCCGCGTACCGAAGTCACCGAGGAACGCGCGCGCAGCGTGATCAGCCGCAACGACTCGCCCGACGTTGCCTTCGTGCAGTCGATCAATCCCTATCGGGGCTGCGAGCATGGATGCATCTACTGCTACGCGCGGCCATCGCACAGCTATCTCAACCTCTCGCCGGGGCTCGACTTCGAAACCCGGCTCCGCGCCAAGGGCAACCTGGCCGAGGTGCTGCGTGCGGAACTCGGCAGGCGCGACTACGTGCCCACGCCGATCAACATCGGCAGCAACACCGATCCCTACCAGCCGGTCGAGAAACGCTGGCGGCTGACCCGCGCCGCGCTGGAGCTGCTGGCCGAGTGCCACCACCCCTGCACCATCGTGACCAAGAACGCGCTGATCGAGCGCGACCTCGACCTGCTCGCCGGCATGGCGCGCGAGCGTCTCGTGCAGGTTTTCATATCGGTCAACTCGCTGGACAACCGCCTGGCCGCCAGGCTCGAGCCGCGCGCCAGCGCGCCACACCGGCGCATCCAGGTGATCGAAGCGCTGGCGCAGGCGGGCGTGCCGGTGGGGGTGCTGGTCGCGCCGATCATTCCCGCGCTCAATGACCGCGACATCGAAGCGGTGCTGGAGCGGGCCCACGCGGCCGGTGCTTGCTGCGCCGGCTACACCGTCGTGCGCCTGCCCTACGAGTTGAAGGCACTGTTCCGCGAGTGGCTGGCACTGCACGCACCGCAGCGCGCCGCGCACGTGATGAGCCTGATCCAGCAGATGAACGACGGCCGCGACTACGACAGCGACTTCCGCACGCGCATGCGCGGGCAGGGCGTGTTCGCGCAGTTGCTCGAGCGGCGTTTCGAGGTGGCGTGCCGCAGGCACGGGTTCGGGCGCGCGCGCAAGCTGGAACTGGATACTTCGCGCTTCGTGCCGCCACGCGCGGCATCGCCGCAGGGTTCGTTGTTCTGACGGCACTCACAGACGCGGCGCGCCCCGTTCGTGGCCGGGTGCCGTTGCCGCGCACGGAACGCGCTCCCGCAAGGTGCGCCGCTAGTCAGGTGGGCGGTTGGCGGCCCGCTCCACCTTGCCGTCGCGGCGCAGTGCACTGATCACCAGGCTGAGTCCCAGCACCGCCGCCACCCCGATGAACAGTACCGCCAGGATCGGCAGCCCGAACAGCATCGGCCCGCTGTCCATGCGCGAGGTCAGCGCGCCGCCGATCACCAGTGCCGCCACGATCACCCCGGTGCTGATGCGGTTGGCGATCTTCTGCAGGCTCTCCATCATGTGGGACTCTTCCAGCCCGTCCACGCGCACGCGCAGGCGGTTCTGCGCAAGCGTGCGCAGGATCGCTGCCACGTGCTGCGGCGTGTGCCGGGCCAGTTCCTGCACGTCCAGCCATTCGCTGGCCAGGTTGGCCGGCGACAGCGTACCCAGCGCCTGTCGCCTGAGCACCTGCTGCAGATGCTGCTCGACCACGCGGCGGGTGTCGATGCTCGGATCGAGTGCGCCGGTCACCGCTTCCAGGTTGAGCAGCGTCTTGCCCAGGATGGAGAGCTCGGCCGGCGGGCGCAGGCCGCAGGAAGCGCCCACGCGGGCCAGCTCCAGCACCAGCCGCCCTTCGGAAAACTGCCGGCTGGAGTTGTGCAGGCCGACGTAGCTGGCGACCAGTTGCTCGACCTGGCGGCGATAGAGGTTGCGGCGGAAGTCCTCCAGCGCCATGCCCATCGCCTCGCTGATGTCGGCGACCTGATCCCCATTGCCGGAGATCGCGCCGAGCATCAGCTTGAGCAGTTGCTGGCGCGTGCGCGGTACCAGTCGCACCACCATGCCCAGGTCGAACAGGGCCAGGCGGTGGTCTTCCATCAGCAAAACGTTGCCCGGATGCGGATCGGCATGGACCAGGCCATGGATGAAAACCTGGTCGAGGTAGGCGCGAAGCAGCTCGCTCGCCTGTTCCTGCAGGGGATGCTCGATACGCCGCAACGCGGGGATATGGGTGACCTTGATCCCGCGCACGCGCTGCATGGTCAGCACGCGGGTGGTGGTGAAGTCGGCCAGCGGCAGCGGCACGTAAAGGGCGTCGTAGCTGCGCAGGTTCTCGGCGAAGCGACGCAGGTTCTCCGCTTCCAGCTCGAAGTTGATCTCGTTGGCGAGGCTGTGGCGCAGTTCGTTCACCAGGCCGGCGAAGCCATAGCGGCGGCCGACGTCGGTCATGCGATCGGCGGCGCCGGCCAGCTTGTCCAGGATCGCCAGGTCCTCGCGCAGGGTCTGCGCAATGTGTGGCCGCTGCACCTTGAGCACCACCTCCTGGCCGTCGCGCAGCGTGGCCGCATGCACCTGCGCCACCGAGCCGGCGGCCAGCGGCTGGTCGTCGAAGCGGGCGAACAGGGTGCCGATGCGCGCGCCCAGCTCTGCCTCGATGATTGTGCGGATCTCGGCAACCGGCACCGGCACGACATCGTCCTGCATCCGTTCCAGTTCGGCGATGTAGGGTCCGGGAACCATGTCCGGCCGCGTGGACAAGGCCTGCCCGACCTTGATGAAGGTGGGGCCCAGCGCTTCGAGGTCGTCGACGAACTGCTTGGGCTGGCCCGGCTTGACCGCCTCCTCCTCGTCCGCCAGCGCCGCTTCCTGGATGTCCAGTTCCAGCCCGCTGAACAGTCCCGCCTTGCGATAGCGCAGCAGGAACGCTCCGATGCGGGCGTAGCGGGACAGACGGGTGGTTTCGTTCACGCCTTCGGGCTCCGTTGCTCCCGCGCAGCGTGGAGCCGACGGCGGCAACGGCGCGTCAATGGCCCGGTCGTCGTGCCCCGGCCCGGCGCTGTCTCGACGGGCTGGCACGCCGGCGCGGAGCACAGCGGCAGCTTTGACTCCCTTGCGCTACCACCGCGGAAAACGCAGTCGGCCACGGACTTCACGCGCCGGTGATCGCCCAGCCGCTCTGCTTGCTGCGCAAGCCAACGCCACGGAGGCGACCCGATGTCCTCGTTCTCGCTCTACCTGCTCGGGATCCTGGTGCTGATCGCCGGCCTGGCCTGTGTCGCCTGGCTGATGCATGTGCCGCCGCAATGGATCGGCGCGGGCGTGATCGTGGTGTTCGGGCTGGGCATCCTCGGCGCCGTCAAACATACGCACCGGCGCGATCCCCGGAAGTAGGCGGGCCGGATGTCCCCGGCCCGCGGGCGCCGGCTCAGCTTGCCGGCAGGTACTTCGCGAACCATTCCAGGGCGCGCTGCAGCACGTCGCGCTGGTGCGCCGGGTCGACGAAGTGGTGGCCCTCGTCCGGATACACCACCAGCGAGGTCGGCACGCCCTGCGCGCGCAGGGCGTGCCAGTACTCGAACGATTGCGGCGCCGGGCATTCGGCATCGCGATCGCCGACCACCACCAGCGTCGGTGTCTTCACCTGCTTGATGAAGTTGATCGCCGAGCTCTTGGCGTATACCGCCGGGTCGTCATACACGGACGCGCCGAAGAACGGGATCATCCACTGGTCGATCAGGTTCTGCCCGTAATAGCTCTGCCAGTTCGAGATGCCCGCGCCGGCCACCACCGCATGGAAGCGCTGGGTCTGCGTCGGCACGAACATGCTCATGAAGCCGCCGTAGCTCCAGCCGGTCAGGCCCAGGCGCCGGTCGTCCACCGGCAGCTTCTGCTCGATCGCGTCGATGCCGGCCAGGATGTCGGAGAGGTCGCCGTAGCCGAAGTCCTTGCGGTTGGCCTGCACATAGGCCTCCCCCTGGCCGAAGCTGCCGCGCGGGTTGGGCATGAACACGAAGTAGCCGAGGTTGGAGAACGGCACGCTGCCGTAGCCCACCCCCGGCCAGCGCGGGATCACGGCACTGGCCGGGCCGCCGTGCACGCTGACGATCATCGGATAGCTCTTCGCCGGATCGTAGTGCGCCGGGTACAGCAGCCAGCCCTGCACGTGGCGGCCGTCATGCTCCCACTCGACCGACTCGGCCTTGCCCCAGCTCGGCGCGAGGGCGGCGTTGATCGTGCTGACCGCGGGTGGTGCGGCCCCGCCGAGGACGCCGGCATGCACTTCCGGAGCCGCCGTGTAGGAGCTCTGCACGAAGGCGACGCGCTGGTGGTCGGCCGACAGCGACATGCCCATCGAGGCGCTGCCGTCGCCAATGCTGGCCGGCAGGGTCAAGTGCACGCGCTGCTGGGTGGCGTGGCGCGCGTCGATCGCATAGTCGGCCAGCTGGCTCTGGCCGTTGCTTACCTGGCTGACCAGCAGCGTGCGCGGCGAGGTCCAGGCGAACCACGAAGGCGTGACGTGGATGCCCGGGGTGAGATTCACGGCGGCGCCGCCTGCGGTGGGCACGGCATAAAGGTCGCCACCGGTCGCGCCCTGGTCGCTCATCAGGCCGCCGACGAAGACCAGCCGCCTGCCGTCCGGCGACCAGCGCGGGAGCGCCAGCTGCAGGCCGTGGAGCGAACCGGTGTCCGTCTTCGGGTCGACCAGCACGCGTGGGGTGGCCCCGGCGCGCGCGTCCTGGGCGTACAGTCGCGCGATCCACCAGTTGTTGTCGCCCGGCGCGGGCGCGGCAACGTAGGCCAGTTGCCTGGCGTCGGGCGACCAGCTGAACTCGTAGACGTACTTGTCCGCCGGGGTTACCGGCACCGGCGCGCCGCCGCTGGCGGGCAGGGTGGCGACGCGCTGGATCTCGAGCCCCTCGACGCCGATCTCGCCCACCTGGGGCTTGGCCGCCGCCACCGCGCTGGCGCGGCGGGTGGCACCCTGGACGTAGAGGAAGCCCAGCGTGCGCCCGTCGGCGGACCAGGCCAGGTCATGCGCGTAGCCGTCGAGGTCGGCCAGCCGGCGCGGCGCGTCGTGGCGGGTGACGTCGGCCATATAGACATCCATGTCGCCGGCCTTGCCGCCGCAGTCCGACAGGAAGGCGAGATGGCGCGAGTCGGGCGCCCAGGCGATTTCCCCCTGCCGGCAGGGCGTATCGCCCATCGCCAGCGGGTGCGCGTCGCTGCCATCGGCGCGGGCGAGCCGGATCACCGGCTTGCCCTGGGTGCTGACCACCCACGCCAGCCGCTGGCCATCGGGCGAAAGCTGCACGGCCTGGATCGCACGCACCTTGCCGAGCTGGTCGAGCAGCTGGTCGATGCGCGGGTCGACCTTGCCTGGCGCGGCGGACGCCAGCGGAGCAAGGAACAGGATCAGCAGGGGCAGGAAGCGCAGGGAAGGGAGCATGGGCCGCTCTCGCGAGGGGAAAGGGCTCCACGCTAGCAGTGCGCCGGCAGGCACTCCAGTGCGGCAGGTCACGCGTGCGCGTGCGGGGAATCTGCGGTCAGGGCGCGGCGATGGCCGGAGCCTGCCGCGCCGCGGCCAGCCGCGCGCGGATCAGCGGGATCGCCGCCAGCGCCGCCCTCTCGCCCTCCATGATCGCGCGTTCCTTTTGCGCGAAGTCGGCGGCGCCGATGCCGTTCACCTGCGGTCGGATCACCACGTCGGCGCGCGCCAGCTCCTGGGCGCCCAGGTGCTGGCCCATGATCACCACGGAGCGACCGAGGATGCCGAACATGTCCTCGGGAAGGGTGCCGTCGCTGCGCGCGGAGATATCCACCGCGATCACGAAATCGGCGCCGAGTTCGCGCGCGGCGTCGACCGGCACCGGGCTGACCACGCCGCCGTCGACGTAATGCCTGTCGCCGATCGCCACCGGTTCGAACACGCCCGGGACGCTGCACGAGGCGCGCACGGCCTGGCCGGTGTCGCCGTGGCGGAACACCGTGCGCTGGCCCGTTTCGAGTTCGGTGGCGACCGCCGCGAAGGGCAGCTTCAGGCGCTCGAGCGGTCGCTGGCGCACCAGGCCGTCGACGTAGTCCTGCAGCTTCTTCCCCTGCACCAGGCCGCCGCCGAACAGCCGCACGTCGCGGATCGACGCCTCGTCCAGCGAGATGGCCGCCTGCTGCATGGCGAAGGCATCCATGCCGCTGGCATACAGCGCGCCGACCACGCTGCCGGCGCTGGTGCCGGCGACGACGTCCACCTTGAGGCCGCTGGCCTCCAGCATCTTGATCACGCCGATGTGCGCGAAACCCTTGGCCGCGCCGCCGCCCAGCGCCAGGCCGACCACCAGCTTGCGCGGCGGGTGCGGGGCGACCGGCGGCGGCTGGCGCACGGACGCGCAACCGGCCAGGGTGAAGGAGAGCAGCAGGAGGCGCAGGTATCGGGCCATCGTCGGCACTTCAGGAGATCGAGCGGGAAGCTTGCGGCAGGACGATGGCGAAACCGGGGCAGGACCGGGCGGGTGCTGGGAACCCGCCCGTCCCTCAGGCGTAGGCGACGTCGGCCTCGCGGTGGTAGCGGGTGGCAACCTCGACCTCGCCCTTCGAACCGAGGAACACCGGCACGCGCTGGTGCAGCCCGGTCGGCTGGAGCCCGAGGATGCGCTCCCGGCCCGTCGTCGCCGCCCCGCCGGCCTGCTCGACGATGAAGGCCATCGGGTTGGCCTCGTACATCAGCCGCAGCTTGCCGCCCTTGGCCTTGATCTTGGCGTCCAGCGGATAGAAGAACACCCCGCCGCGGGTCACGATGCGATGCACGTCGGCCACCATCGAGGCGACCCAGCGCATGTTGAAGTCCTTGCCGCGCGGGCCTTCCTTGCCGGCCAGCAGCTCGCCGACGTAGCGCTGCATCGGCGCCTCCCAGTGGCGCTGGTTGGACATGTTGATGGCGAACTCGGCGGTCTGCTCCGGAATGCGGATGTCGCGGCGGCTCAGCACGAAGCTGCCGACCTCGCGGTCCAGGGTGAACTCGTGCGTGCCGTGGCCGAAGGTCAGCACCAGCAGCGTGGCCGGGCCGTACACCACGTAGCCGGCGGCCAGCTGCTGCGTGCCCGGCTGCAGGAAATCCTCGACCCTGGGCTCGGTGACACCGTCCGGGCAGCGCAGCACCGAGAAGATGGTGCCCACCGAGACGTTCACGTCGATGTTGGACGAGCCGTCCAGCGGATCGAACAGCAGCAGGTGGTTGCCCTTCGGATACATGTCGGGGATCGGCTGCGGATCCTCCATCTCCTCCGACGCGCAGGCGGCCAGGTGGCCGCCCCAGGCGTTGGCTTCGAGCAGGATCTCGTTGGAGATCACGTCCAGCTTCTTCTGTGCCTCGCCCTGCACGTTGTCGCTGCCGGCGTTGCCCAGCACGCCGCCCAGCGCCCCCTTGCCGGTGGCCACGGCGATCCGCTTGCAGGCGCGCGTGACCACTTCGATCAACAGCGAAAGTTCGGCGTTGATATGGCCGGCGCGGCGTTCCTCGATCAGGAACTGGATCAGCGAGACAGGCTTCATGTCGGGTCCGTGGCAGGAAGGAAAGGACATTTTACGGGCTGCGCGTGAACGGTGGTGCGGCGCCGGTCGGGGCGCCGTTCCCCATGGCCCGCGACCAGCGCCCGGCCGGGCGGATTCCTCAGGTTGCCCTTCTGCTGACATCACGCTGGCAGCAGCCCGGGCGCATCCTGCCCATCCTGCAACGGAGGCGGTGCGATGCGCGACACGGTTTACTTCCTGGTGTTCGACGGTTTTGCGGATTGGCAGGCGGCGCTGGCGCTGTGCGAGGTGCGTCGCCCGGGCGACTGGCGGGTCGCCACGGTGGGCTTCACCCGCGCGCCGGTGCGTTCGATGGGAGGCCTGATGGTGCAGCCGGAGCTGAGCGTGTCCGAGCTCGAGCTCGCCCGCGCGGCGCTGGCCATCGTGCCGGGCGGCCACCTGTGGCAGCGGGGCGAGGGCGCCGCGGCGGTGGCCGCGCTACGCGAGCTGCGCCGCGCCGGTTCGATGGTCGCCGGCATCGACAGCGGTGTGCTGGCGCTGGCCCGCGCCGGCCTGCTCGATCAATGCCGCCACACCGGCAACTGGGCCGGCCACATTGCCGCGCAGGTGCCCGGCTACACCGGCAGTGCGGATTACGATGCGTCCGTGCTGGCGGCCAGCGACGGCGGGATCATCACCGCCAGCCACCTGGGCAGCGTGGAGTTTGCCCGCGAGGTGATCCACGCGCTGGACCTCTATGGCCCGGGCGACCGCGAACACTGGTACCGCTTGTTCAAGCATGCCCAGCTGCCGCCGTGGTGCGTCGGCGAAGCGGTGGCGGCGTGAGGAGGACGGCCATGCATCCGCTCCTGCATCGCCTCGCCGACGCCTACCGCCCGCTGGCCGCGCGCAACCGCCTGGTCGAGGGACTGCACCCGATGCCGGCGCCGGCGCCGGCGCCACGGCGGATGAGCCTGCTGGCGCTGGTCGCCCTGTGGCTCGGGCGGCGCCCGTGAGCACACACGCCGTACTCGAGTTGCGCCAGTACACGCTGCGCCCGGGCCAGCGCGAACGTCTGGTCGGGTTGTTCGAGCGCGAGTTCGTCGAATCGCAGGAGGCGCTCGGCATGCGGCTGCCTGGCCAGTTCCGCGACCTCGACGACCCGGACCGCTTCGTCTGGCTGCGCAGTTTCCAGGACATGACCACGCGCGCCGCATCACTGGCCGCGTTCTATGAGGGCCCGGTCTGGCGCGCCCACCGCGAGGCGGCCAACGCCACCATGCTCGATTCGGACGACGTGCTGCTGCTGCGGCCGGCGCAGGCCTTCGCACTGGAGGGAATGGCCCGGCCAGCGGCAGGCGAACGCGCGCCGGCCGGCCTGCTCACGGCGACGATCTGTCCGGCGCCGCCGGCCGACCTGGCAGCGCTGGCCCGCAGCTTCGACGCGCAGGTGCGACCGGTGCTGGAGCGGCTCGGCGCGCCGGTGCTGGCACAGTTCGTCACCGAGCCGGCGCGCAATACCTTTGCGCGCCTGCCGGTGCGCGAGGGCGAAAGCGTGTTCGTCTGGTTCGCGGCCTTCGCCGACGCCGGGGCGCTGGTGCACCATCAGGCCGCGGCGGCGCTCGACCCGATCGTTGGTGCGTGAATCCACCGTCTCGACGCCATGCCCGAGGTCTTGCGCCTGGCCCCCACGCCGCGTTCGCTGCTGCGGGGAACCACCACCACTGCAGTCCGGGAGCACGCATGACCAGGACCTACCACGGCAGCTGCCACTGCGGCACAGTGCGCTTCGGCGCCGACATCGACCTTGCCGCCGGCACCGGCCGCTGCAATTGCTCGATGTGCGGCAAGACACGCCGCTGGGGCGCGACCGTCAGGCCGGACGCCTTCCGCTTGCTGGAGGGCGAGGCGGCCCTGGCGGACTACCGGTTCGGCACCCACAGCATCAACTTCCGTTTCTGCCGGCACTGCGGCATCCAGCCCTTCGGCAGCGGGCACCTGGAGCAAATGGGCGGCGGCTTCGTCAGCGCCAACCTGGCCTGCCTGGACGACGCCAGCCCGCAGGAACTGGCCGACGCGCCGGTGCGTTGTTTCGATGGCCGCCACGACAACCGGATGCATCCACCGGCACACACCAGCTACCTCTGAGGAGCGCTCAGCGAATGAACTCATCCAAGGTCACTTTCTTCCACGCGCCACAGTCGCGCTCGCGCGGCACGCTGGCCCTGTTCGAGGAGCTGGGCGTCGACTACGACCTGCACCTGCTCGACCTGAAGGCCGGTACACAGCGCGACCCGGGCTATCTCGCGCTCAACCCGCTGGGCAAGGTGCCGGCGATCCGCCATGAGGGCGCGATGGTCACCGAGCAACCCGCGGTGATGATGTATCTGGCCGATCTCTACCCGCAGAAGGGCCTGGCGCCGGCCATCGGCGACCCGCTGCGCGGACCGTACCTGCGCTGGATGGTGTTCTACGGGTCGTGCTTCGAGCCGGCGCTGCTCGACCGCTCCCTGCAGCGTGAACCGGCGGCGCACATGATGTCGCCCTACGGCACCTGGCAGGAGGTGCTGGACGCCATCGTCGCCCAGCTCACGCCCGGGCCCTGGCTGCTCGGCGAGCGCTTCACCGCTGCCGACACGCTGTGGGGCACGGCACTGCACTGGACCACGATGTTCAAGCTGGTCCCCGAGCTGCCGCCGATACGCGCGTACATCGACCGCGTGCGCGCGCGGCCGGCGATGCAGCGGGCCGAGGCCAAGGATGCCGGGTTTCTCGCCCGCCAGTCCTGAGCGGAACCGCGCGGTGGCGCACTGGCTCGCGCACCGCGCCTCGGCGATCATGCGTGCATGCGCCGCGCCGATCGCCTGTTCCTCATCATCCATGCCCTGCGCGGGCGTCGCACCGCGCTGCAGGCGCGCTCGCTGGCCGAGACGCTGGGCGTGTCGCTGCGCACGGTCTACCGCGACGTCGCCGACCTGCAGCTCTCGGGCGTGCCGATCGAGGGCGAGGCGGGCGTGGGCTACGTGCTGCGCAAGGGCGCCGACATCCCGCCTTTGATGTTCACCGCCGAGGAGCTCGAATCGCTGGTGGTCGGCACGCGCTTCGTGCGCGCCTTCGCCGGCGAGCGCCTGGCCGAAGGTGCGCAGGCCGCGCTGATGAAGATCGAGGCGGTCCTGTCGCCGGAGCTGCGCGAGCGCGCCGCGCGCACGCGCATCTACGCGCCGGTGTGGCGCGACGAATACAGCACCGCCTTCGCCGCGCGTATCGATCGCCTGCACGCGGCGATCGAGGGGCAACGGGTGCTGCGGCTGGTCTACCGCGACGAAGCCGGCCAGGCCAGCACGCGCGACGTCGAGCCGCTGTGCCTGGCGTTCTGGGGCGGCAAGTGGACGCTGGGCAGCTGGTGCCGCCTGCGCGGCGCGTTCCGCAATTTCCGCCCGGACCGCATCGACCGGTTCGATGAAACCGGCGAGCGTTTCGCAACCGGCGCGGGCCGCAACCTCGACGCCTATCTGGATGCCATGCGCGGCTACTACGCCGGCGTGTGACGCACGGCTGGGTAGGAGCCCACTCGTGGGCGATGCTCTTCGATCCGGCCCCATGCGGCCCGACTACCGGCCGGCTGACCTCCGTGCGCGCGTGTGCCGAGGGCATCGCCCACAAGTGGGCCCCTACGAGGCTCGCGCATCTTTGCGATGATCACCGCATCCCTCGCAAGGAGCCTCCCGATGAATCACCTGCTGGGCGGCCTGCTGGCCGCGGGCCTGCTGCTCGCCCCGGCCGTGCACGCCAACGACGCCGACGACCGCTTCAAGGCGATCTACACCCACGAATGGGCCTGGCGCACCGGGCAGGGCGACATCAGCGCCTCGGGCGAGCCGCAGCCGAACAACGGCCGGCTGGACAACGTCGACGCGGCCAGCCAGCAACGGCGCCTGGAGCAGTGGCAACAGGTACTGGCCAGGCTCGATGCGCTCGACGCAAGCCGGCTCTCGCCCGCCAACCAGGTCAACTACGCCATCTACCGCGCGCAGATCGCCAACCTCCTGGCCGACCAGCGCTTCAAGACCTGGCAGATGCCGTTCAACAGCGACTCGGCGTTCTGGAGCGACATCGGCTACGAGCTCGACGCGGACCACCTGCGGACCGCCGGGGACTACCGCCGTTACCTCGATCGCCTGGCGCAGATCCCTGCCTACTTCGACCAGCAGATCGCCAACATGCGGCTGGGCCTGAAGCGCGGCTTCTCGGTGCCGCGCGCGGTGCTGGACGGGCGTGACGTGTCGATCGCCGCGGTGGCCGAGCTCAAGGACCCCACCGCCAGCAGCTTCTACAAGCCGTTCAAGCACATGCCCGGGGCGATCCCCACCGACCAGGCGCAGGCGCTGCAGGGCGAGGCGTTGCGACGCATCCGCGATGAGGTGATCCCGGCCTACGCCAGGCTGCTGACCTTCTTCCGCCAGACCTACGTGCCGCAAGCGCGCACCACGCTGGCGGCCGAGGCGCTGCCGCAGGGCAAGGCGTTCTACCGCCAGCAGATCCGCGAGTACACCACGCTGGACCTGGATCCGGACACCATCCACAAGATCGGCCTGGAGCAGGTGGCGAAGATCCACGCGCAGATGCTCCAGACCATGAAGGACAGCGGCTTCAAGGGCGACTTCCCCGCGTTTCTCGCCTTCCTGCGCACCGATCCCCAGTTCTACGCCAGAAGCCCCGAGGAGCTGCTGCGGCGCACCGCCTGGGTGGCCAAGGAAGTGGACGGGCAGCTGGGCCGCTTCTTCGGCCACCTGCCGCGCGCGCGCTTCGCCATCGTGCCGGTGTCGGCCGACATCGCGCCTTACTACACCTCCGGCCGCGGCGGCGCCGACGCCTACCTGGTCAACACCTACGACCTGCCCTCGCGACCGCTGTTCAACATGCCGGCGCTGACCCTGCACGAGTCCTACCCGGGCCACGCGCTGCAGCTGGAGCTGGCCGCCGAGCAGAAGGGCCAGCCGGAGTTCCGCCGCCAGGGCTACATCTCCGCCTTTGGCGAGGGCTGGGGCCTGTACTCGGAGTACCTGGGCAACGAGATGGGCATCTACCAAACGCCCTACCAGCGCTTCGGCTACCTCACCTACCAGATGTGGCGCGCCTGCCGGCTGGTGGTCGACACCGGCATCCACCACCTGGGCTGGACGCGCCAGCAGGCGATCGACTACCTGACCGGCAACACCGCGCTCTCCGCGCGCGAGATCGCCAACGAGGTGGACCGCTACATCAGCTGGCCGGGGCAGGCGCTGTCCTACGAACTGGGCTACCTGAAGATCCGCGAATTGCGCGGCAAGGCCGAGCACGCGCTGGGCGCCGGGTTCGATCTGCGCCACTTCCACGACACCGTGCTGCAGCTGGGCTCGGTGCCCTTGCCGGTGCTGGAGAAGCGCATCGACCGCTTCATCGCCGAGGGCGGACCTGCGCCGGACTACGGCTGCGGCTGCAAGTAGAACGGGCGCCCTGTGCAGGAGCGCACCTGTGCGCGAGCGCCATGCATCCTGTCGCGCACAGGTGCGCTCCTACAGGAGCACGATCATTGCGACTACTGCACGTTTGCAGTAAATTGAACGCGAACTCCAAAAGGAGAGTCCCAGCATGCTGGCCCATCCCCGCCCCGAACAGGCCCCAGCCGGCGACCTCGGCGGCCCGGCGCTGCGTTCCTTCTTCCGCCTGGCCGAACACTGGAAGCTGCGGATCGCCGAACAGCGCCGCCTGCTCGGCGATCCGGCCGAATCGACCTTCTTCAAATGGAAGCGCGACCAGGACGGCAATCCAGGCCGCGACGTGATCGAGCGGATCAGCTACCTGCTCGGCATCTGGAAATCGCTGCAGATCCTGTTTCCCGACCCGGCCCAGGCCGATGCCTGGCTGCGCAAGCCCAACCAGGCGCCGCTGTTTGGCGGCCACTCGGCGCTCGAGCGCATGCTCTCGGGCAACGTGGGCGATCTCTACGTGGTGCGCCAGTACCTGGATGCGCAGCGCGGCTGAGGCGGGCGCGCGAGACTCCGGTCGCGCCCGGCGAGACCTCGCCCTGCCATGCTTGGCCCCCTCCCGTGCCGTTGGCGGGAGGACGCAAAACCCGGAGCCTGCATGCCTGCCGACCTGCCGCCGCTGAAACGCATCCGCTGGAGCCATGCCTACCGCATCGTACCCAGCCGCTTCCCGCCGGTGGGCGTGTTCGACCGGATTGCCGATCCAGCCGACCTGGACGCGCTGTTCGCGATCGAGGCGATGACCAACCCGCGCCTGCGCGAGGAAGCCGGCGCGCTGAAGATGGTGCCGCCGGGCCGGCGCATCAGCGGACCCGGCAGCACCCCGGTGATGGCCGCCTTCACCCACCTCAATCCGGAAGGCAGCCGCTTCTCCGACGGCAGCTGGGGCGTGTTCTACGCGGCGCGCAGCGTGGCCACGGCGGTGGAGGAAACCGTCTACCACCGCGAACGTTTCCTCGCCGCCACGTCCGAGCCGGCCTGCGAGATCGAGATGCGCTGCTACAGCACCAGCATCGACCGCAAGCTGCACGACCTGCGCGGCGGCTGGCCGGCCGCGCATGACCCGCGCGACTACGCCGCCAGCGTCGCCATGGCGCGCACGCTGCGCGCGGCCGGTTCCGACGGCATCGTCTACGACAGCGCCCGGCACGCGGGGGGCGAGTGCGTCGCCGCGTTCTTCCCGGACGTGGTGGCCCCCTGCGTGCAGGCGCAGCACTTCATCTACCGCTGGGACGGCACGCGCATCGCGCAGGTGCTCCAGGTGAGCGAGCTCAAGCGGCCGTAGCAGGCCGATCGGCGCGTCCTCCGGTGGCGCGCCCAGACCCGCGCCTGACGCCCGTGGTGGTAGGTTCGACCGATGAGATTCTTCTGGTCCTGGCTGTTGCTCGCGTTGCTGCCGTCGCTGGCATGGGCCTGTGCGGAACGGCCCGGGCAGTGGCAGGTGGAGATCGCCGCGTTCGCCGCGGCCGACCGCGCGCAACCGCCGCCGGCGCACCCGGTGCTGTTCGTGGGCAGTTCATCCATCCGCCTGTGGAGCTCGCTGACGACCGATTTTCCCGGCCGCGCGGTCATCAACCGCGGCTTCGGCGGATCGCGCATTCCCGACGCCACCTACTACGCCGATCGCCTGGTGGCGCCCTACCATCCACGGGCCATCGTGCTCTACGCCGGCGACAACGACCTGGCCGAGGGCTGCACGCCGGAACAGGTGCGCGATGCCTTTGCCGCCTTCGTGCGCCGCGCGCGGTCGCTGGATGCGGGCGTGCCGATCGCCTTCATCGCGATCAAGCCCAGCATGGCGCGCAAGCGCCTGCTGCCGCAGATCCGTCGCGCCAACGCGCTGGTACGCAAGTACGCGCGCGCTCGGCCGGGCATCAGCTACCTGGACGTCTTTACGCCCATGCTCGGCCCGGACGGCCAGCCGCAACCGGAGTGGTTCGGCGCCGACGGGCTGCACATGAACCGCAAGGGCTATCGCCTGTGGACAGGCCTGGTGCGTGACTGGCTGCACAGGACCCTGGACGGGACCTCCTGACATCCGGCCGGGCGCGCGCCACGCGCCGTGCTACCACGCCCCCTTGATCGCCCATCGCCTAAGGTCGGGCGACCAGCGTCCGACGGAGACGGCATGCTCGAGCGGCCTTCCCCTAGCGGCGGCGAGGCCGCCGAATTCATCGAATGGCAGAGCGAGATCGCGGCGTTCGCCGCGATCGACAAGCTCGCCCCCGCCCCCGCCGACGCGGTGCTGTTCGTGGGCAGCTCCTCGATCCGCCTGTGGCACACGCTGGCGGCCGATTTCCCCGAGTTGCCCACGATCAACCGCGGCTTCGGCGGGTCGGAAATCGCCGACAGCCTGTACTTCGCCGAGCAGCTGATCGGGGCCTACCGGCCACGCGCCATCGTGATGTACGCCGGCGGCAACGACCTGGCCAACGGCAAGTCGCCGGCGCAGGTGCGCGACGCCTTCGGCGCGTTCGTCGCGCAGGCGCGGCACTGGGCGGGGCAGGTGCCGTTCGCCTACCTGTCGATCAAACCCAACCTGTCGCGGCGCAGGCAGCTGCCGCGGATCCGCCAGGCCAACGCGCTGCTCCGCGCCTGCGCGGAAGAACGCGGGGTGGACTATCTGGACATCCACGCGCCGATGCTCGGCGCCGACGGCGAGGCGGATCCCCGCTGGTTCGACGACGACGGGCTGCACCTCAATGCCGAGGGCTACGCGCTGTGGCGCGGAGTGGTGCGCGACTGGCTGGCCAGGCGCGGCCTCTTGTAGGAGCGCACCCATGCGCGACCGCCATGCACCCGGCCGCGCACGGGCGCGCCCGGGCACCCGCGGCCTGGCGGCGCCCCTTGGTCAGGACAGGGTGGGCTTCAGCCCACCGCCCTACGCCAGAGACGGCTGAAGCCTGCCCTGCAACGCTCAGGTATCGGCGTTGCTGGCGAAGCCTTCGTGGCTGCCGTAGTGGAACACGCGGTCGGTATCCACCAGCACGTCGGCGGCCGCGTGCGGCGTCTTCTCGCGCAGGCGCGCGTAGATAGGGGTGAAGTCCGGCGTGGTCGCCTCGAACAGCTGCTCGAAGCTGTCGATCACGAAGTAGGTCTGCTGGTAGGTGTCGATGCGGTAGCGCGTGTTCATCACGCGCTCCAGGTCGAAGCCGATCCGGTTCGGCGCGTCCGAGTCCAGGCTGTAGATCGACTCGCCCTTGGAGCTGACAATGCCCGCGCCATAGATGCGTAGCCCATCGCGCGTGTCGATCAGGCCGAACTCCACCGTGTACCAGTACAGGCGGGTGAGGTTCATCAGCGCCTCGGGGCCGATCGCGTGCGCCTTCATGCCGCCGCGGCCGTAGGCCTGCATGTAGTCGGCGAACACCGGGTTGAGCAGCAGCGGCACGTGGCCGAACAGGTCGTGGAACAGGTCCGGCTCGGACAGGTAGTCGAGCTGCTCGGGCTTGCGGATCCACCAGCTCACCGGGAAGCGGCGGTTGGCCAGGTGATCGAAGAACACCTCGTCCGGCAGCAGGCCCTCGACCGCTACCAGCTCCCAGCCGGTGGCCCTGGCCAGCACCTTGTTGATGTCCGCGAACCTGGGAATGCCGCCGCTGCCCAGGCCGAACTTGGCCACGCCATCGAGGAACTCCTGGCAGGCGCGCCCCGGCAACATCTCGCACTGGCGCGCGAACAGGGTGTCCCACACCTCGTGGTCGGTGCGGCTGTAGCTCGACCACGGCTGCTCGACCACGCCGGTGGCGTAGACCGGCACGTAGCCGCGGTCGGTCTGCTGGTGTTCGACTTTGCGGGGCGTGGCGGTTTCCATGGCGACTCCAACTGTTTCGGCGCGATGCGCTTGCGTTCCCCAAGAATACGCCGCGCGATCCGCACGAAGGTTGCGATTATTGTGAACCGCGCGTGAGATGGCGCATTATCCTTGCGCGAAGAACGCAGAACGTGAAGCAAACTGCCATGTCCAGGCTCGATCGCACCGACCTTCGCCTGCTCGCCGTGCTGCAGGGCGAAGGGCGCATCACCAACGCCGACCTGGCCGAGCGGGTCAGCCTGTCGCCCTCGGCCTGCCTGCGCCGGCTGCAGCGGCTGGAAGCCGATGGCGTGATCACCGGCTATGCGGCGCAGGTCGACCCGCAGGCGGTGGGGCTGGGGCTGCAGGCGTTCGTGCGCGTGCAACTGGCGCGGCACGAAGCCGGCGCCATCGAGCGCTTCGTGGAAAAGGTGGAAGGCTGGGAGGAGGTCGTCGCCTGCCACGCGCTGACGGGTGACATGGACTACCTGCTGCACGTCTACGTGGCCGACCTGCCGCACTTCTCGCGCTTCCTGCTCGACCGCCTGCTCAACGATGCGGGCGTGGCCGACGCCAATTCCAGCTTCGTGCTGCGTACCGTGAAGCGCTCGCCGTCGCTGCCGCTGGGGCAGCTGGAAGACTGAGGCCGGAGCGCGCACCGGCAAGGCCCGAAACGCTAAACTAACCGGCCCATGGACACCGCCCCGACCTCCGCCCCCGACCCCTGGCGTCCCTTGCGCTACTTGTGGCGGGTGCCGTTGCTGTTGCTGCATATCGTGCTGGGCATCCTGCTGTGCGCGCTGATCCTGAGCTGGAACCGCCACCGGGTAATGGTCGGCGGCCGCGAGCCGTTCGCGCACCGCATGATCCGCTGGTGGTCGACTGTGCTGATGCGCATCTTCGGGCTGCGCTCGGTGCGCGTCGGCAAGCCGCTGCCCGACCCGGTACTGTTCGTCGCCAACCACACCTCGTGGATCGACATCGAGCTGCTGCACAGCCAGCGTGCCGCCTGCTTCGTGGCCAAGGCGGAGATCGCCGGCTGGCCGCTGGTCGGCTGGCTGGCCGCCAACGGCGGCACGATCTTCCATCGCCGCGGCAGCAACCACTCGCTGGCGGCGGTGATGCAGGCGATGGTCGAGCGCCTGCGCGAAGGCCGTTCGGTGGCGGTGTTCCCCGAAGGCGGCACCGGCCACAACGGCGTGCTCAAGGTGTTCCACGCGCGCATCTTCCAGGCCGCGCTGGACGCGCAGGTGCCGGTCCAGCCGGTGGCGCTGCGCTTCGCGCGCGATGGCAAGCGGGTGGTCGACGCCGGCTTCCGCGAGGGCGAGCACTTCATGGGCAACCTGTTGCGCATGCTGGGCGAGGCGCCGCTGGACGCCGAAGTGCATTTCCTCACGCCGGTGCCGGCGATGCCCGACGCGCGCCGGCGCATGGCCGAGCTTTCGCGCGAACGCATCGGCGTTGCCCTGGAAGACGCGCACGCATGAGCGGGCTGCCGAGCGGAAAGGATTTCCGTCCCTCCTGGCCGCTGACCAGCGGTCACCTCCAGACCATGCTCTCTTCCAGCGGCGTGCGCCGGCTGCTGCTGCCGCAGAGCGCGCGCGAAGTGCTCGAAGGTGCCGAACCGGTGCTGGTGGACGGCGGCGAAGGCGTGCGCCTGACCGGCGCCTTCACCGCGCAGCGCACCGGCGACGCATCGCGCGGCCTGGCCGTGTTGTTCCACGGCTGGGAAGGCAGCGTCGATTCGACCTACGTGCTGCAGACCGGAAGCCGTCTGCTGCGCGACGGCTGGGACGTGTTCCGACTCAACTTCCGCGATCACGGCGCGAGCCACCACCTCAACGAGGCGCTGTTCCACTCCTGCCGCATCGACGAGGTCGTAAATGCGCTGGGCGACGTCGTGCGCCGCTGGCCGCGGCCGGTCACTGCGCTGGCCGGCTTCTCGCTGGGCGGCAACTTCGCGCTGCGCGCGGCGCTGCGTGCGCCGAAGGCCGGGATCGGGCTCGATTACGCGCTGGCGGTGTGCCCGATCATCGATCCCGGCGAAGGCCTGTTCTCGCTGGAGAAGAGCGCGCCCTGGTTCTACCAGGCGTATTTCATGCGCAAGTGGCGCCAGTCGCTGAAGGCCAAGCAGCAGGCCTTTCCGCAGCACCAGTACTTCGAGCTGGCGGAGCTCAAGCAGAGCCTGCGCGGTCTGACCGAGGCGCTGGTGCTCAGGCACACCGATTTCGAATCGCTCGAGGCCTACCTGGACGGCTATTCGGTGGCGCGCGACGCGCTGTCCGGCATGGACATCCCGGCGACCATCCTCACCGCGCGCGACGATCCGGTGATCCCGGTGGGCGCGTTCGAGCAGTTGCAGCTGCCGCCGAACGTCGAGCTGGACATCGCCGAGCACGGCGGCCACTGCGGCTTCATCAAAGGCGCCGACATGGTGAGCTTCACCGACGAATACATCGCCGCGCGCTTCAACGCCATCACCCCGCGCTCCCCGTAGGTGCGTCTATTGAGCGGAGGCGCCTTGCCGCGTCGGTGATCCCCGGTGCCGTTCACGCCGCCACGGTCGGATGCGGGCCATGCTGGCGACACGCTCCGCTCGTCCGGTGACCGCATGCCCGCGATGCACCCCTCCACGCACAGGACCCTCGCATGGCGATGACGCCGATCCTCGCCGCTGGCCTGGGTGGCGTCGCCGGTGCCGCCGCGACCGCGCTGGGCACGGTGCCGGCGCTGTTCGCACAGAACATCGACCAGCGCACGCAGGACACCATGTTCGGCTTCGGTGCCGGGGTGATGCTGGCCGCGAGCGCCTTCTCGCTGGCGCTGCCCGGCATCCGCGAGGCGGAGCGGCAGGGGCAGGGGCCGTGGGCGGCGGGCGCACTGGTCGGCGTGGCGATCCTGCTCGGTGCGGCCGCGCTGGTGCTGCTCGAACGCGTGCTGCCGCACGAACACTTCATCAAGGGACCGGAAGGGCACCCTTCGCTGCGACTCAAGCGCGCCTGGCTGTTCGTGTTCGCCATCTGCCTGCACAACCTGCCCGAGGGGCTGGCGATCGGCGTGGGGTTCGGGCCGGGCGTGGCGCACGGCGTGGCGCTGGCCACCGGTATCGCCATCCAGGACCTGCCCGAAGGGCTGGTGGTGGCGATCGCGCTGATGGCTGCCGGTTACGGCCGGCGCTGGGCGGTATCGGTGGGCATGGGCTCGGGCCTGATCGAACCGGTCGGCGCGCTGGTTGGCGCCGGCGTGGTGATCGACCACCCGATGCTGCTGCCGGTCGGGCTCGGCTTCGCGGCGGGCGCGATGCTGTTCGTGGTCAGCCACGAGATCATTCCCGAATCGCACCGGCAAGGACACGAGCACTTCGCCACCGGCGGCCTGATGGTGGGCTTCGTGCTGATGATGCTGCTGGACACCGCCTTCGGTTGACCCGAACGCATGCAGGAGCCCACCTGCGGGCGACGAAGAGCATCGCCCACGAGTGGGCTCCTCACGTGCCGGTTCGCCTAGTGGCGGGTGCCTGGCGGCTGGCCGCCACTGCGGCCAAGATCGGCGCCAGTCTCAGGGTTGATCGACGGGTTGGAGCGCGTGCGCTGGGCCATCTGCTTCAGCACCTCGCGCTGGCGGTCGTCCAGCGCCACTTCCGGCACGCCACTGCCGCCGTCCATCGCGAGCATCTTCTCGCGGTCGCTGACGTACTGGAAATTGTCGTCGCTGTTCCACGGTCCGCGCATGTCGCCCTCGCCCTGCGAGGTGTTGACGTACATGTCGGCGAACTCAGGCTTGCCCGGCAGCTTGCCCGGCGGGAAGTTCGGCTGGATCGCGTAGAGCGCCTTCTCGAAGGATTGCTGGTGGGCGATCTCGCGGGTCATCAGGAAGCCCAGTGCCTCGCGCACGCCGGCATCGGCGGTGACGTTGATCAGGCGCTCGTAGACGATCTTGGCGCGTGCCTCGGCGGCGATGTTGGAGCGCAGGTCGGCGGTCGGCTCGCCGATCGAGTCGATGTAGCCGGCCGTCCACAACTGGCCGCCGGAGTTGGTGAGCGCCGGGCCGCCGCCGTACAGCACCTGGGTCACGTGCGAGTCGTTGCCGGCGCCCTGCAGCTCGCGGAACATCTGCGCCTGCTCCTCGACGCCTTCGGCAAGCTTGCCCTTGGCGCCCTTGTTGAGCATGCCCACGATGGTGCCGATGACTTCGAGGTGGCTGAGCTCCTCGGTGGCGATGTCCAGCAGCATGTCCTTGCGACCGGGATCGTCCTCGGCCAGCGCCTGGGTGAAGTAGCGCATCGCCGCGGCAAGCTCGCCCTGCGGGCCGCCGAACTGCTCGAGCATGAGGTTGGCTAGCGCCGGATTGCACTCGGAAACCCGCACCGTGTACTGCAGGCGTTTGTTGTGAGCGAACATGGGAAGATCCTTTGTCGTCTGCGGAAGGGATGCGGCCGGCGCGAAGCACCGGCCGCGGGGTTCCCGCAAAGCGGCAAGAACCGTGCCCTTGCCTGGCCGCACGGTTTGCGGGTGTTCGCCCGCGCGGGAAGGCCGCAAGATTTGCCTGCGGCTGCAACATTTGCATGCGCGCGGGCAGCGTTTGCCCCCGTCTCCGCTGCGGAGGGAACACCCGTCCGGGGCCGGGCAACCCCTAACCCCAACCCCTCTCGCCAGTGAAGAGGCTGTCCGCCGGCAGTGCTCGACAACGGCGAGCAGGGGTCGGGAGATTCAGTCGGCCGGAATGCAGCGTTCGAGCGCCCATTCGCGCAGGGCCTGCACCTGCTCGCGCATCAGCACCGACAACGGCCGGGTCTGCGCCAGCGAGCGGGACAGTGCCGCCTGGTCCGGCGGGGTACCGCTGCCGGCGGTGTCGTACAGCGCACTGACGATGGCCTGTTCGATCTCTGCGCCGCAGAAGCCCTCGCTCGCGGCGGCCAGGGCCGGCAGGTCGAAGGTCGAGGGGTCCAGTTTGCGCCGCTTCAGGTGCAGCCCGAACACCGCCGCGCGTGCCGCGGGCGAGGGCAGGTCGACGAAGAAGATCTCGTCGAAGCGGCCCTTGCGCAACAGTTCGGCGGGCAACTGGTCGACCGCGTTGGCGGTGGCGACCACGAATACCTTGGCCTTGCGTTCGGCCATCCAGGTGAGCAGGTAGCCGAGCACGCGGCGTGACACGCCGCCGTCCTCGCTGCCGCCGCTGGCCAGGCCCTTCTCGATCTCGTCGATCCACAGCACGCAGGGCGCGAGCAGTTCCACGCTGGCCAGCGCCTCGCGCAGGTTCTTCTCGGTCTCGCCCTGGTACTTGTCGTACAGCGTGCCGAAATCAAGCCGCACCAGTGGCACGCCGAAACCGCCGGCGGTGGCCTTGGCCGCCAGGCTCTTGCCGCAGCCCTGTACGCCCAGCAGCAACACGCCCCTGGGTGGATCGAGCGCCGGCTGCGGGTCCAGGAACACCGCGCGCCGGCGCTCGATCCAGGCATTGAGCCGCGCCACGCCGGCGACATCGGCGAAGCTCGCGGTGGCGTACTCGTAATGCAGCAGTCCCGAACGGTTGAGCAGGTCGAACTTCGAGCGCATCAGCTCCGGCAGGTCGGCCGCACCGAGCGCGCCGTCGTTGTAGATCAGCTTGCGCACGACGCGCCGTGCGTCCGGCGCCGACAAACCGACCAGGTTGCGCACGAGCGTGCGCGCGGCGTCGCCGTCGACCTCCAGCCGCCGCCCCTGCTCGCGCTGCCAGGCGGCCGCCTCGCCGCGCAGGATGCCGGCCAGTTCCTTCAGGTCCGGCAGGGCCAGCGGCACGCGGGTGGCCAGCGCTTCGAGTTCGTCGGGCAGCTCGATCTTCGCGCCGACCAGCACGAGGGTGTGTGCCGCGCTCTTCTGCCGCTGCACGATCTCGCGCGTCTGGCGCAGGCTCATCGCGTAGCGCAGGAACGGGTGGAAATCGAACAGCAGGTAGACGCCGCGCTCGTCGGCGGCGCGGATGGCGTCCAGCGTGGCGCCGGCGTCCGGCGCGATGTCCCCGCCGGCCGGCTGGACGAAATCCAGCCGGCCCAGGCCGTCGGTCAGCGTCCAGCGCCACAGCGGCCGCAACGACTGCGCGATGACATGGCGGAAGCACTCGATCACGCGTTGCTCGTCCACCGTCTCGATCACCAGCAACGGCGTGGCCGCGCGGACCAGGGTAGCCAGGTCGTCCAGTTCGCTCATGTGTCCCCCGTGTGAGGCAGTTACGGTAGCAGGGGCCGCGACGGACACCCATTCCCGGGCGGTCCCATCCTTTCGCGCTTCACGGCGCCGGCGTTACGCTGGCCCTTCCGCATGCAAAGGAGAGCGCCATGCGTCCGCTGTTCGTGTTGTTGCTGGCCCTGTCCGCGGCGTCCGCCTGGGCGGCTCCCGCGCTCGACCGGCTGGTCCTGCCCGTGGGTTTCCACATCGCCGTCTACTCCGACCAGGTTCCGCAGGCGCGCGAACTGGCGGTGGGCGCCAGGGGCACCGTGTTCGTCGGTTCGATGGATGCCGGCAAGGTCTACGCGCTGACCGACGCCGACCACGATGGCCGCGCGGAAAAGGTGCGCGTGGTCGCCAGCGGTCTGCAGCTGCCGGTCGGCGTGGCGTTCCATCAGGGCGACCTCTACGTTTCGGCGGTGAGCCGCATCCTGGTGTTGCGCGACATCGAGAATCACCTGGACGACCCGCCCGGGCCCGAACTGGTCTACGGCAAGTTTCCCACCGAGACGCACCACGGCTGGAAGTTCATCGCCTTCGGCCCGGACGGCAAGCTGTACGTGCCGATCGGCGCGCCGTGCAACCTCTGCGACAAGGACAAGGACTACGCCAAGCTGACGCGCATGAATCCGGACGGCACGGGCCTCACGGACGTCGCCTACGGCATCCGCAACACGGTCGGCTTCGACTGGCGGCCGTCCACCGGCAAGCTGTGGTTCACCGACAACGGCCGCGACCTGCTCGGCGACGAGGTGCCCAGCGACGAGCTCAACCGGCTCGACCGCGTCGGCCAGCATTTCGGCTATCCCTACTGCCACCAGGGCGACATCGCCGACCCGGAGTTCGGCAAGGGCCATCGGTGCCGGGACTATGCGCCGCCGGTGCTCAAGCTGGGTGCCCACGTCGCTTCGCTGGGTATGCGGTTCTACACCGGCGAGCAGTTCCCGGCGCGCTACCGGGGCGCGATCTTCATCGCCGAACACGGCTCGTGGAACCGCACGGAGAAGTCCGGCTACCGCGTGATGGTCGTGCGGCTGGATGGCGAGAAGGTGGCTTCCTACGAGCCTTTCATTACCGGCTTCGAGCAGGACGAACAGGCCTGGGGCCGGCCGGTGGACGTGCAGCCCCTGCCCGACGGCAGCTTGCTGGTCAGTGATGACACGGCCGGCGCGGTGTATCGCGTGACGTACGGGCGTTGAAGCCTTCCGCTCCCTCCGGGAGAGGGAGCCGACTTTCCCGCAACCTGAAGAGGAACACCCATGCAACTACGCAGCGACGACTTCCGGGACGGCCAGCCGATCCCGCCCGGGTGCGCCTTCGGCAAGCCGGGCGACCCGATCGCCCTGTCCGACAACCGCAACCCGCACCTGGCCTGGCGCGATGCGCCGCCGGGCACACGCTCGTTCGTGCTTACCTGCATCGACGGCGATGCGCCCAGCCGCGGCGACGACGTCAACCAGGAAGGCCGCACGGTCAGCGCCGACCTGCCGCGCACCGACTTCGTGCACTGGCTGATGGCCGACATTCCCGCCGAATGCGGCGAGCTCGGCCACGGTTCGTGCAGCGACGGCGTCACGCCGCATGGCAAGCGCACGCCGACCGGTCCGGCCGGCAGCCACCAGGGCGAGAACGACTACAGTGGCTGGTTCGCCTCCGACCCGCAGATGGCCGGCACCTATCTCGGCTACGACGGACCCTGCCCGCCCTGGAACGACGCGCGCGTGCATCGCTATCGCTTCGAACTGCACGCGCTGGACGTCCCCAGCCTGGGCCTGCCTCCCGGCTTCAGCCTCGACCAGTTGCGCAAGGCGATGGACGGCCACGTGCTGGCCAGCGTCGCGTTGACCGGCACCTATGCGATCAATCCGGACGCGAAGTGAACGAGAGGGAGCACCGGCACGCGCCTCTTCACGTGCAGATGGCGACCCCTGTGGATGAATGAGTCGCATCGGGCCTCGCAGGCCGGCCCAGGAAGGGGATCGTCTCTCACTCATGAGGAAGTCGTCATGCTGCATTACGCCATCGTCTTTCTGGTCATCGCGATCATTGCTGCCATCCTCGGCTTCGGCGGCATTGCCGGCGCCGCGGCGGGCATCGCTAAAATCCTGTTCGTCATCTTCCTGATTCTGGCGATCATCGCCTTCTTCCGCCGCGCCAGTTGAGGCGGCGTCGTCGTCACCACCCACCGGGAGAACGCCATGACCCATCCGATCCACAGCTCGTCCACGCCGCGCGACCCCGGTTCGAATCCGGCCGCGTCGAATCCGGCCATGGCCGCCTCCGATGCGGCCGATTCGCTGGATACCCCCAAGGCGCACACCCGCATTGATCAGGGCGCCGAGCGCGTCAAGCACGCCACCTCCGAGGCGGTGGCTCGCACCAAGCAGGCAGTCAACGCCACCGCCGACCGGGTCGAGGCAGGCGTCCACCATGCGGCCGACCGGACCGCGGACGCTGCGCACCGGGCCAGCGACAAGGCCGCCGACCTGAGCGAGCGTGGCCGCCAGATGCGCGACGAGACCATGGACAAGGCCGAGCTCTGGATGGACCAGGCGCGCGAGTACGTGCGCGAGAAGCCGATGCAGTCGATCGCCATCGCGGTCGGCGCCGGCTGGCTGCTCGGCCGTATCCTGCGTCGCTGACCCCTCCAACCGACGAGTGCCAGGGATGCCAGAGGCCGAACATGAAACCACCGATGACGGGACCGCTGGCGCGGCACCGCCCTCGGGCGTGCTCGCCGAGCTCACCGGGCTCGGCCACGCCATCAAGGACCTGTTCGGTGCGCAGCTGGAGCTGCTGTCGGCCGAAGTGGGGCTGGCCCGCAGCGCACTCTCGTGGATGCTGCTGGCCGGCCTGGCCGCCACCGTCGCCGGGGTCGGCCTTGGCCTGAGCCTGCTGGCACTGGTCGGCGTGCTGCTGGCCAAATGGTTCGGGTCCTGGGCCTGGGCGCTGGTGACGCTGTCCGTGCTGCAACTGGTCTTCATGCTTGCGGCCATCCTGTTCTTCCGCCGCTGCATGCACTGGATGAGCCTTCCCGTCACGCGCACCGAGTGGGGTGCGATGATGCGCGAGACGCGGGCGCGGGCCCGCCGCCGGGTAGAGCGGGAGGACGCGGCATGAGCATGTTCGGCGAACACGCGCGGGTACGCGCCGCGCAACAGCGGATGCACGAGGCGCGCCACGCAGTCGCGCTCCCCGCCTCGGCCCTGCTGGCACGGGGCGAGCGCCACCCGTTCGTGATCCTCGGCGCCGCGGCGGCGGGCGGTTTCCTGCTCGGGCACTCCCACGCCAGGCCGTCGCACCTGCCCGGCATGAATCATCTGTTCGGTGCGCTGCTGCACGAAGCCACGACCATCGGCGCCAGTTTCCTGGCCGCGCACACTGCCGCGCAGAGCGCCGCCGAGGACGTATGAACGGCCCCGATCCGGTCGTCGCGCCGGCTGCGGTCGACGCGTCGGCGACCGTGCCGGCACCGATCGCCGGCTCGCCCCAGTTGCGCTTCGCGCGCAGCCTGCGCAGGCACCTGCTGGCGGTGCGCGTGGTACTCAACGCGTTGCTGGTGCTGGCGTTGCTGTACACCGTCACGATTTCCCGCGTCCTGCTGATCCCGCTGGTGCTGGCCGCCTTCATCGGGTTGGCGCTCAACCCGATCGTGGCGTCCGGCGCCCGCCACCGGTTACCGCGCTGGCTCACCGCCAGCGTGCTGGTGGTCGCCTTGCTGGCCGGGCTGGGCGCGGGTGTCGGCGCGCTGGCGCAGCCGGCGCTGGGCTGGTTCCATGGCGCACCGGCGGCGATCCGCAGCTTCGTGCCCAAGCTGCGCAGCGTCACCAAGCCGCTGGAGGCGGCCAACCGCGCCACGCAGACGCTGGTCGGCGGCCCGGTACGCACCGTGCCGCAGTCGGCCACGGTGGCGATCTCCGCCTGGGACGTGGTCTCCACCGCGCCCAAGGTGCTGGCGGCCATACTTACCGTGGTGCTGCTGGTGTTCTTCTTCCTTGTCTACGGCGACTCGCTGTTGCGAAGACTGGTGGAGATCTCGCCCGGCTTCGCCTACAAGCGACATGCGGTGGAAATCGTTCGCAGTATCCAGATCGAAGTGTCGCGCTACCTGCTCACCGCGCTGCTGATCAACGCCAGCCTCGGTGCGCTGACCACGCTGATGCTGTGGCTTTACGACATGCCCGATCCGCTGCTGTGGGGCGCGGTGGCGATGACGGCCAACTTCATTCCCTACGTGGGCGCGATCACCACCACCATCGTGCTGGGGCTGGTCGGCATGATCCACTCGCACGACCTGGGCACGGCGCTGCTGCCGGCGTTGACCTTTGCCGGCATGACCGCGATCGAAGGCAACCTGATCACGCCGATGATCCAGGGCCACCGCATGCGGCTGTCGCCGATCGCCATCCTGATCTGGCTCCTGGTGTGGGGCTGGCTGTGGGGCATCCCCGGCGCGCTGCTCGCGGTGCCGATGCTCACCAGCGCCAAGCTGATCACCGAGCGGGTACGGGGGTGGGGCTGGTTCGCGGTGATGGTGCAACGCTAGCGTGGCGTGGCCTGGCCCCGGAAGGCTCGGGGTCCGGCGCGTCCAGTCCTTCCCCGGTGTACGGGGAAAGGTGCCCGAAGCGGGGTCGGTAGCGGTCCCGCACCGGACTAACGCTCGCCCCCATTGGCCTGCGCCATCCCGGTACAGGTTTCATCGCCGCAGGCCTGCCAGCCGCCGCCCAGCGCCTTGTACAGCGCGATCGCCTGCAGGTTGATGGCGGCCTCGGCCCCGGCCAGCTGGTCCTCGGCGGAGAGCCGGGTGCGCTCGGCGTCGAGCAACTCCAGGTAGTCGATGGCGCCGGCGTCGTAGCGGATCTTCGCCAGCTTCGCGGCCCGTTCGCTCTGGTCCGCCTGCTCGAGCAGGTGCTGCACGCGTACGCGCTGCTGGTTGTAGCCGACCAGCGCGTTATCCACTTCCTCCAGCGCGCGCAGCACGGTGCGCTGGTAGCTGGCCAGCGCGCCGTCCGCGCGGGCTTCGCTCGCCTTCACGCCCGAGCGCACGCGCTGCACGTTGAGGCCGGACCAGCTGATGCTGGGCGCGATCGACCAGGCGCGCGTCTGCGGGCTGCCGAAGTCGTTGCTGCGACCCGCCAGGAAGCCGAGGAAACCGCCCAGCCGCACGTGCGGGAACCAGTCCGCCTTCGCCACGCCGATGCGCGCCGTGGCGGCGGCGAGGTTGCGCTGCGCAATGCGGATGTCCGGCCTCCGGCGCAATACGTCATCGGCGTTGCCGATCGGCAGGGTGGCGTCGATCGGCGTGAAGTGCGCGGAGGAGAGGTCGATATCCAGCGCACCCGGCCGCTCGCCCAGCAGGACGGCCAGGCGGAACGTATCGGCCTGCGCCTGCGTGGCGAGCACCGGCAGCGTGGCCTCGACGCCGGCCAGGCGCGCGCGGGCGCTGGCGACGTCCTGCCCGGAACCGGTGCCGAGCGCGGCGCGGCTTTCGATCACCTCCAGCGCCTCGCGCTGGTTGGCGATGTCGCGCTGCGCGACTTGGATGCGCAGCTGCGCGCCACGCAGGTCGAAATAGTTGCGCGCGACCTCGGCGAACAACGTCACCTGCGCATCCTGCAGCGACGCCGCCGCGGCTTCGCTGTCGGCGCGCGCGGCCTCGACCTGGCGGCGCACGCCGCCGAACAGGTCCAGCTCCCAGCTGGCGTCGAAGCCGGCCTGGTAGGTGATCGTGGTGGTGCGCTGCTCGCTGAAGCCCGGTGTCTGGCCGCGGCTGCGCGTGTAGCTGGCGCCGGTTTCGATGTCCGGCCACTGCCCGGAACGCGCGGTGCCGAGGAGGGCGCGAGCCTCCTTCAGGTGGGCCAGGGCGATCTTCAGGTCCGGGGCGTTCCTTGCCGCGCGGGTGATCAGGGCGTCGAGCGTCGGGTCGTTGAACTGCTTCCACCAGTCGGCCTGGAAGGCGGCGCTGGACTGGTGCGCGGCGTCGATGCCCTGCAGCGTGACCGGCTTCTCCACCGGGGGCTGGTAGTCGGGCCCGACGTTGATGCAGCCGGCGAGGAGCGCGGCCATGACCACAGCCAGGACACGCCGCGCGGTCTTGGCTCCCTCTCCCCCGGCTCTTACCAAGGATGGGGGGGAGGGTTGGGGTGAGGGGACGGGGCTCGCGGGGAGCTTCATAAGAGCCGGCTCTGATGACGGGCCGAGGCTAGAGCGGCCCCTCACCCCGGTCCTCTCCCCGGCAGGGAGAGGGAGCACGCTTTTCGTAACTTGTGACATCTCAATGCTCCTCGATCGCGACCGGCAGCGCCGCGTGGCGCACGGCGCGCCGCGCCGCCGTACGTTCGCTCCAGCCGCGCACGATCACGTAGAAGAGGGGGGTGAACAGCAAGCCGAAGAAGGTCACGCCCAACATGCCGGAGAACACCGCCACGCCCATCGCATGACGCATCTCCGCGCCGGCGCCGTGCGAGGTCACCAGCGGCACCACGCCCATGATGAAAGCGAAGCTGGTCATCAGGATCGGGCGCAACCGCAGCCGTGCCGCTTCCAGCACCGCGGCGCGACGATCGAGCCCTTCGTGGATCTGCGCCTCGCGGGCGAACTCCACGATCAGGATGGCGTTCTTGCAGGCCAGGCCCACCAGCACGATCAGGCCGATCTGGGTGAAGATGTTGTTGTCCCCGCCCGAGAGCCACACGCCGGCGATCGCGGACAACAGCACCATCGGCACGATCAGGATCACCGCCAGCGGCAGGGTCAGGCTCTCGTACAGCGAGGCCAGCACCAGGAACACCAGCAGCACGCACAGCGGGAAGACGAGTACCGCGGTGTTGCCAGCCAGGATCTGCTGGTAGGTGAGCTCGGTCCACTCGTAGCTCATGCCGTTGGGCAGGTTGTCCTTGGCCAGCTTCTCCATCGCCGCCTGTGCCTGGCCGGAGCTGTAGCCCGGCGCCGGGCCGCCGTTGATCTCGGCGGTCGGGTAGCCGTTGTAGTGCTGCACGCGGTCCGGACCGACGCCCTGGTGCACCTGCACGAACGAACCCAGCGGCACCGGCTCGCCCGCGGCATTGCGCGTCTTCAGCCGCAGGATGTCCTCCGGTTCGCGGCGGAAGCCCGGCTCGGCCGAGACGTTGACCTGGTAGGTGCGCCCGAAACGGTTGAAGTCGTTGACGTAGAGCGAGCCCATGTAGGCCTGCATGGTCTGGTAGACCTCGGCCAGGTTCACGCCCTCGGCCTTGGCCTTTTCGCGGTCCACCTCGGCATCGATTTGCGGCACGCTCACCTGGTAGCTGGAGAACAGCCCGGCCAGCGCCGGCGTCTTCTGGCTTTGCGCGATCAGGTTCTGGGTCTGCTTGAACAGTTCCTCGAAGCCCTGGTCGGAGCGATCCTCGATCTGGATGCGGAAGCCGCCGATCGTGCCCAGGCCCATCACCGGCGGCGGCGGGAACACCGCGATGTAGGCGTCCTGGATCGCGGCGTATTGCTGGTTGAGTGCACCGGCGATCGCACCGGCCGAGAGCGACGGGTCGGAGCGCTCCTCGAACGGCTTGAGCGTGACGAACACGATGCCGCTGTTGGGCGAATTGGTGAAGCCGTTGATCGACAGCCCCGGGAACGCCACCGCGCTCTCCACGCCCGGCTGCTTCAGGGCGATCGCGCTCATCCGGCGGATTACGTCCTCGGAACGGTCCAGCGAGGCGGCATCGGGCAATTGCGCGAACGACACCAGGTATTGCTTGTCCTGCGAAGGCACGAAGCCGGTCGGCACGTGGACGAAGCCGAACACGCCCAGCGCCACCAGCGCGCCGTAGATCACCAGCGCGGGTGCGCCCTTGCCGAGCACGCGCCGCACGCCGCCGACGTAGCGGTCGGCGCCGCGCACGAACATCCGGTTGAACGGGCGGAACAGCCAGCCGAAGCCGCGATCGAGCAGGAGGCTGAAACGGTCCTTCGGCGCACCGCGCTCCTTGAGCAGCAGCGCGGCGAGCGCCGGGCTCAGGGTCAGCGAGTTGAACGCCGAGATCACCGTGGAGATCGCGATGGTCAGCGCGAACTGGCGGTAGAACTCGCCGGTCAGGCCGCTGATGAAGGCCGCCGGGATGAACACCGCGCACAGCACCAGCGCCGTGGCCACGATCGGACCGGTCACCTCGGTCATCGCGCGCCGGGTGGCTTCCTTCGGTTTGAGCCCGTGCTCGATGTGGCGTTCGACGTTCTCCACCACCACGATGGCGTCGTCCACCACGATGCCGATGGCGAGCACCAGGCCGAACAGGCTCAACGCATTGAGCGAGAAGCCGGCCAGGTACATCACCGCGAAGGTGCCCACCAGCGACACCGGCACCGCCACCAGCGGGATGACCGAGGCGCGCCAGGTCTGCAGGAACAGGATCACCACCAGCACGACCAGCAGGATCGCCTCGAACAGCGTATGCACCACCGCCTCGATCGAGCCGCGCACGAACACGGTCGGGTCGTAGACGATCCTGTAGTCCACGCCCTGCGGGAACTCGGACTTGAGCTGCGCCATGGCGGCGCGTACTTCGTCGGAGATCTGGATCGCGTTGGAACCCGGCCGGGCGAAGATCGGCATCGCCACCGCCGGCTTGTTGTCCAGCAGGCTGCGCAGCGCGTAGTTGTTCGAGCCCAGCTCGACGCGCGCCACGTCACGCAGGTGGGTGACCGCGCCATCGGTGGTCGTGCGCAGCACGATGTTGGCGAAGTCGTCCTCGGTGACCAGGCGGCCGCGGGTGTTGATGTTGAGCTGGAACGCCGCGCCGTTGGGCGCAGGCGGCGCATTGAGCGAGCCGGCCGCGACGTCCACGTTCTGCTCGCGGATCGCATTGACCACGTCGCCCGTGGTCAGGCCGCGCATCGCGAGCTTCTCCGGGTTCAGCCACACCCGCATTGAATACTCGCCGGCACCGAACAGCTGCACGTCGCCGATACCGTCGAGGCGCGCGAGCTGGTCCTTGATGTGCAGCCGCGCGTAGTTGGACAGGTACAGCATGTCGTAGCGCTGGTCGGGCGAGATCAGGTGCACGACCATGGTCAGGTCCGGCGAGCTCTTCTGCGTGGTCACGCCGAGCCGCTGCACTTCCTCGGGCAAGCGCGGCAAGGCCTGCGCCACGCGGTTCTGCACCTGCACCTGGGCGTTGTCCAGGTCGGTGCCCAGCGCGAAGGTGACCGTCAGCGTCATCGCGCCGTCGCTGGTGGCCTGCGAGGAGGTGTAGAGCATGCCTTCGACGCCGTTGATCTGCTCCTCCAGCGGCGTGGCGACGGTAGCGGCGATCACCTTGGGGTTGGCGCCGGGATAGGTGGCGCGCACGACCACCGTCGGCGGGACCACTTCGGGGTATTCGCCGATCGGCAGCTTGAATAGCGAGATCGCGCCGGCGATCACGATCAGCACCGACAGCACGCCGGCGAGGATCGGCCGCTCCACGAAATATTGGGGGAGTTTCATAAGGGGTTCCTGGACCTTTCATCGCGGGAGCGCCCTTGGGCGCGACCACCATCCTGGTCGCGCCCGCGGGGTGCTCCTGCAGGGAGCTGTTTCAGTTGCGCGAGGCGACCTTGCGGCTGCCGCCAGCGTCGGCGCCGGCCAACCGGCCATCGGCGCCCAGGCCGCGGCTCTCCATCGCCACCAGCGTGGGGCTGACCTGCATCCCCGGACGCACGTGCTGCAAGCCGTTGACCACCACCACGTCCTTGGCGGAGAGGCCCTTCGTGACCACGCGCAGCCCGTCGACCAGCGGCCCCAGCGTGACCTTGCGGTAGGCCACCTTGTGGTCGGGCTCGAGCACGTAGACGAACTTGTTGCCCAGGTCCGTGCCGACCGCGCGCTCGTCGATCAGCGCGCGCGGCTGGCGGCTGGGCGTGCGCAGTTCCAGTCGCACGTAGAGGCCCGGCGTGTAGCGGCCGTCGTCGTTGTCGAACACCGCGCGCAGGCGCATCGTGCCGCTGTCGGCATCGAGCTGGTTGTCGACGAAGTCGATGCGGCCGGCGTGCGGATAACCCTCCTCGTCCACCAGCCCCATCGCCACCTGCGGGGCGACGCCACGCTCGCGGCGCAGCTGGTCGAGCTTCAGATACGCGTGCTCGTCGATGGTGAAGTAGGCATACATCGGGTCGACGCTGACCACGCTGGTCAGCACGTCGGCCGGCGTCACCAGGTTGCCGGCGGTGATTCGCGCATTGCTGACGCGGCCGTCGATCGGCGCGCGCACCTCGGTGAAGCCGCGGTCCAGCCGGGCCGCTTCCAGTGCCGCGCCGGTGGCCGAGGCCTGCGCCCTGGCGCTGGCCGCCGCGGTCGCCAGGCGGTCGGCCTCCTGGGTGGAGATCGCGTGCTGCGCCAGCAGCTTCTTCGCGCGCCCGGCATTGGATTCGGCCAGCTTCTGTTCGGCGCGCGCCTGCTCCAGCGTGGCCGCGAGGCGATTCACCTCGGCCTGATAGGGCCGCGGATCGATGGTGAACAGCAGTTCGCCCTTGCGCACCCGCGCGCCTTCGGTGAAGTGCACGGCAGTGACGTACCCGCTCACGCGCGGATGCACCTGGACGGTGTCCACTGCCTGCAGGCGGCCGGTGAAGGCGTCGGTGTCGCTGACCGGGCGCACCAGCGTCTGCGCCACGGTGACCGCGGGCGGCGGCGCACCGGCTTCCTGCGCGTGGCTCTGGCCGTGGCTGCCGAGCACCGCCCAGCTGCCTGCCGCCACCGCCACGGCCAGGCTCAAGAGGACCCATCGCTTTTTCATGTTGCGCTCCCGGTTTAAATTAGTGCACCGGTCGGTACAGAACCGGCGAAGGCCCGGGAGAATAGGTATACTTGCCGGTATAGAAAAGCGGGGCTTGGTGCAATGCAATCGTGACATCGAGTCACGAATCACCCTGGAGTAGGCTCGATGGAAGACTTCGCAGCAATTTCAGCCTTTGTCCGCGTAGTCGAGGCCAAGAGCTTCGCTGCCGCCGCCGCGCAACTGGGCATGACGCCCTCGGGCGTCAGCCGCGCCGTATCCCGGCTGGAGGAGCGCCTGGGCGCGCGCCTGTTGTTCCGTTCGACCCGCTCGCTGCGGCTGACCGACGACGGCGCCGTTTTCCACGCCCGCTGCAAGGACATCCTGGCCGACCTCGCCGAAGCGACCGAGGCGCTGGGCTACGCCAACCGCAAGCCGGTGGGCAAGCTGCGCGTGGCTGTGTCGCTGGCGGTGGGACGTGCCGCGCTGATCCCGCGCCTGGCCGAGTTCGAGCAGCGCTACCCGGACATCCGGCTGGAACTGTCGATGAGCGACCTGCCGGCGGATCTCAACGGCGAGGGCATCGACTGCGCGATCCGCGTGGGCGAGCTGGAAGACTCCAGCCTGATCGCCCGCAAGATCGGCTACCTGCGCAACGTGGTGTGTGCCTCGCCGGCCTACCTGGCGCGCTACGGCGCGCCGCAGACCATCGACGACCTCAAGCAGCACCGCTGCATCAACTATGTCTATCCCAACGGCCGCCCGCGGCAATGGATGTTCGACGGGGCCAACGGTCCGATCGCGGTGGACGTCGAGGGCCACCTGCTGATCAACGATGCCGAATCGGTGATCCAGGCGGTGGCCGCGGGCCTGGGGATCACCCAGGCTCCGCACATGATGGTCGCCTGCATGCTCGACTGGGGAAAACTGCAGCTGGTGATGGCCGATACCCGCTCCACCGGCAAGCCGGTGTGGATCGTCTACCCGCAGAAGAAGCACCTGTCCGCGCGCGTGCAGGCCTTCATCGAATGGGTGCGCGAGCTGTTCGAGCGGACCAACGAGCCGCAGTTCCGGGCGCCGCTGCCGGGGGGAACGACCAGGCAGGGCGCGCCCGCCGCGGCCGCCTGACCGCGGGAGGCCCGACCGACAACGCGAGCCGGCGTCGGAGCCCGGCCCGTCCCGGGCGCATGCGACCGGATCGCCCCAAGGCAACGGGCGAATGGCGTTCATCGCAGTCATGCCCGGAGAGGGGTGGCCGGCGGCGGGTCAGGGCCTTCCGAGAGCAAGCCATGCACGCGATGGGCCAGCTCCTCCAGCGTGAACGGTTTGCGCAGCAACCCGGCGCCGGCGACACGCTCGCCGAAGCGCTCGGTGGCCGCGCGGGTGAAGCCGGTCATCAGCAGTACCTTCAGGCCCGGCCGCACCTGCCGCGCGATATCGGCCAGTTCCCAGCCGGTGAGCTGCGCCATCTCCACGTCGGTGAGCAACAGGTCGATCCGCGGGTGGGCATCGAGCACGGCCAGCCCCTCGTGGCCGCTGGATGCGGTCAGCACGCGGTACCCCAGCTCGGTCAGCGCCTCGGCCGTGAATACGCGCACGCCGATGTCGTCGTCGACCAGCAGGATCAGGGTGGCGCCGTCGCCGCGCGGCATGCCGTCGCGCGCTCGTTCGGACCGCGCCGCGCCGGTCGCGGCGGCACCGTCGGCGCGCGGCAGGTAAACGCGGATCGTGGTGCCCCTGCCGACCTCGCTCTCGATGTCCACGTGCCCGCCGGTCTGCTTGATGAAGCCGTACACCTGGCTCAGCCCCAGGCCGGTGCCCTTGCCTGCCGCCTTGGTGGTGAAGAATGGTTCGAAGGCCTTGCGCCGGACCTCGGGCGCCATGCCCTGGCCGGTGTCGGTCACCGCAATCATCACGTAGGCCCCGCGGGCCACGTCGGGCCGGCCGCCGGCGAACTCTTCGTCGAGGAACACGTTGGCCGTCTGCACGGTCAGGCGCCCGCCGCCGGGCATGGCGTCACGCGCGTTCACGGCCAGGTTGATCAGCGTGCTTTCCAGCTGGGTCACGTCCACCCGGGTCTTCCACAGGTCCGGTGCCTGTTGCAGCTCCACGCTGTAGATGCCGCCGAGCGTGCGGCGGATCACTTCGGTGGTATTGGCCACCACCTCGTCCGTCGCCACCAGTATCGCGTGCAGCGGCTGCTTGCGCGCAAAGGCCAGCAGCCGCTGGGTGAGTTCGCCGGCACGTCGCGTTGCTTCCAGCGCGTAGCCGACGTGGCGCCCGACATCGTGGTTGCCCCGGGCCAGGCGCGCCTTCAGCAGCTCCAGGTTGCCCATCACCACCGCGAGCATGTTGTTGAAGTCGTGCGCCATGCCGCCGGTCAGCGCGCCCAGCGCCTCCATCTTGCGCGACTGGCGCACGGCCTCTTCCAGCATCGCCTGGCGTTCGGTGCTTCGCCGCAGCGCCTCGCTCGCAGCGAGCAGTTCGTCCCGGGCGCGCACCATGATGTAGTGGCGGCGGGACATCTCGCGCAGGGTCAGCATCGCCAGCCCCAGGATCGCCAGCGCGGACGCCGACGCGCCGGTCAGCACCCAGCGCGAGAGCAGGCGCTCCCTTGCCTGCTGGGCGGCGATGCTGCGGTCGCAGTCGGCCAGCATCGAGGCCAGCAGGGTGCGGATGCGCTCCATCAGCTGCATGCCCAGGTTGGACCGGACCAGGTCTGTCGCCTTCGCATGTTCGCCACGGTCGTAGTAGGAGAGCGTCTGCGCCAGCTCGGCCAGCTTGCCCGCGATCAATGCGCGCAGCTCGGGCAGGTAGCGACGCCGTTGCGGGTCCGAGACCTGGCGGTCGAGCGTCTGCAGCAATGTCCTCAAGCGGCCGCGCGCGCGGATATAGGGCGCCAGATAGGTCTTCTCGCCGGTCAGCAGGTAGCCGCGCTGTCCGGTCTCGGCACCCTGGATCGTCAGCATCGTGCTTCGCAGGGACGCGCGCACCGCCTGGATGTGCTGCTGCTGGTCGATCCCCTGCGCGCGCGTCGCCGCCAGCACGAAGGCCCCGGCCAGCAGCGCGGTCAGCAGGACGAAACCCGCCGCCAGCATGATTCGCGACCGGATCAGGCTCGGGGGTTTGTCTGCTGCCATGGAGACGCCGTCGTATGCAGCCGGAGCGGAGGGCCGGCGCGCGACCATCGTAGGCACACCCGACGTGCGCAAGGCGTGGGGATCGCGGGTCGATGCACGCCCTTCGTGCACGGCAAACCCGAGGCTGCCGGCGCCGCCGCCGGTGACGGTTCCGGTCGTCGCGCCACGGTCCTTCCCGGTGTAGGCTGCCGTCGCATGCACCGCCGGGGAGGGCGCAGGGATGAGGGCAGGGCTGGCAAGGGGAGTGGCACTGTTGGCCGGGCTCGTGTTGCCCGGATGGGCGGCACACGCGGCCGACGGCCAGATCGTGCGGACGTACCATCTGCAGGCCGGGCTGGACGTCGATGCGGCCGGGCAGGTGACCCGCGTCGATCTGCCCGGGGAGATCCCGGCAGTGTTGGGCGCACCCGCCCGGGAGTCGATCAAGCGCTGGCGTTTCAAGCCGCCCGTGCGTGGCGGACGTACCGTCACGGCCCGCACCTACGCATGGGTCGACCTGCTACTGGTCAGACATCCGGACGGCAACCACGGCGTGGACGTGTCCTACGTCAAGAACGGCCCGGCACTGGCGCTTCGGCCGCCCCGATGGCCCATGGTGCAGGGCGGCGGACGCCTGACGATGGCTGCCGTGGTGCAACCGGATGGGAGCCTGACCGACATCAAGGTGGTCGCCTCCGCGTTCAGCAGCCCGATCGCAAGAAGGCAGTTCGCACTGGCGGTGGAAGAGGCGATACGTCACAGCCACGCGCTGCCCGAGCAGGTCGATGGCAAACCGATCGCCACTCGCGTGCAGATCCCGGTCGCCTTCGAGAGGCATGATGCGCCGAGCACTGCCAGGGCCGACCGGCCAACGGATCAACCCACCGTCCCGGCCCCCGATGATCTATCGGGCCAGGCCGTCGCACTGGACAGTCCGGTGCAGCCGCGGGCGGCCGGACCCCGCGGTTGAGGTGTCGAGCCGCGGCGCGGGCATCGCGCGCGCGGGGTCGCGCAGGAACCATCCAGCACAGGGAGAAGGCATGAAATCGACGACACGGGTGCACGCAGCCGCGCTTGCCGCGGGTGCGAAGAGCACAGGCCCGCGTACCGGGCTGGCAGGCAGGACGGCGGCGTGGGCGCTGTGCGCGCTGCTCGCGGCCGGCGCCGTGGCGGTGCGCGCCGCGGCGGCCGACGCGCAGGTCGCGCGCGAATACCGGGCCACGGCGGCGCTCGATATCGGGACCGATGGCAACATCACCGCGGTCCAGCTCTCCGGCGAGGTTCCCGAAACGCTCGCGGGGCCGGCAAGGGCGACCATTTCGCAATGGCACTTCAAGCCACCCGTGCGTGACGGCCATGCCGTGACGGCGCGCACCTACGCGCGGCTCGCGCTGCAGGTCGTGCGCCAGGCGGACGGCAACTACAGGCTGCGTGCGGTGTACAGATCGAATGGGCCTGCTCTCTCCTTTCCGGTACTTCCCGAGTACCCGCGAAACGAGCTGCGCCAGCGTGGCCAGGGAACCGTCGTGATGGAGGCGATCGTGCACCCGGATGGCACATTGACCGACATCCACGCAGCCAGCCACCGCATCAACCACCCGAACGCCCGGGCGTTCATAACCTCCGCCGAGGCGGTGATGCGGCATGTCGTGGCGCAGCCCGAGCTGGTCGACGGGCAACCGGTGGCGACGCGAATCCAGGTGCCGTTCGTCTATGCGTTGCGCAGCATCAGTCGCAGCGAGGCGCTTTCGAGGCTGGCTGGCAGGGAAACGGCTCCCGTCGCGTCCGCTGATTTCAGCCCGATCGGTGAGCCGGTCGCGCTGGACAGCCCGGCCCAGCCGGTCGCGGGGCCGCCGGGCTGATCATGCCGGCCGGACGCTTCAGCCGCCGGCCGGCAGCCAGAGCAGCAGGGCCACGCCCAGGGCGATGCGGTAGATCGCGAACGGCGTGAAGCGGTGCGTGCGGATGTAGCCCAGCAGCCACTTCACCGCGGCGAAGGCGACGATCGCCGACACCACGAAGCCGACCACGAGCGCGCTCCAGTCCTCGTGCGCCATGCCATCGTTCCTGACCACCTTCAGCAGCTCGTAGCCGGTCGCCGCGTACATGGTCGGGATGCCGACCAGGAAGGCGAACTCGGTCGCCGCGGCGCGGTTGCTGGTACCGGCCAGCAGTGCGGCGAAGATGGTCGCGGCCGAGCGCGAGGTGCCGGGAAAGATGCCGGCGAGCATCTGTGCGAAGCCGACCAGCACCGCCACCGTCCAGGTCACCTCGCGCCGGTCCGGGCGGCGCGCGGCCACCGCCTCGGCGCCGATCATCCAGAAGCCGCCGATGACCAGCGCCCAGGCGATCGGCGTCACCGTATCGGGCAGCGTGAAACCGAGCTTTACCGCGATGAACCCGAGCACCGCGGTGATCAGGAACGCCACCGTGAGCTTGGCCAGGTAATCGCGGTTGGCCGGATCACGCCACTGCGTCAGCAACTGCCACAGGCGCTTCCAGTAGATCAGCGTCACCGCCAGGATCGCGCCGGCCTGGATGCCGATGTTGAACAGGTCCGAGCGCTGGCCCAGGCCCAGTTGCTCGGCGATCAGCAGGTGCCCGGTCGAGGAGATCGGCAGGAACTCGGTGATGCCCTCGATGATGCCGAGCAGGATGACGCGGATCAGGTCGCTCACTAAAGGCTCTCCGGCACTGGGATAAAGCGGCATAGCTTACGGGGTAGCGGGCACGGCGGCGTGAGGCGGATATGCGCCAATCTGGTGCATGAATGAAGCCATAGAGGTGCAAAAGTCCTGTAGGAGCGCACCTGTGCGCGACCGCCATGGCGCTCCGGAGCAGGGATGGCGCTCGCGCACACGGTGCGCTCCAGCAAGGGTCGTGGCTGGCACGGGCATTGCAATCACGCCCGCATCCTTATCCCTCCGAGGCCTCGCCCATGACCGCCCAGAAAGTGCTCGACCTGATTGCCGAACACGACGTCGAGTTCGTCGACCTGCGTTTCGCCGACATGCTCGGCAAGCACCACCACGTCACCTTCCCGGCGCACGCCATCGACGAGTCGACCTTCGAGGACGGCAAGATGTTCGACGGTTCCTCGATCCCGGGCTGGAAGGGCATCAACGAGTCGGACATGGTGCTGCTGCCCGATCCGGACACCGCGCACCTGGATCCGTTCTCCGCGCACACGCAGCTGATCCTGCACTGCGACGTGCTCGAACCGTCGACCATGCAGGCCTATGGTCGCGACCCGCGCTCGATCGCCAAGCGCGGCGAGGCATTCCTCAAGTCCACCGGCATCGCCGACACCGCCTTCTTCGGGCCGGAGCCGGAGTTCTTCATCTTCGATTCGGTGCGCTGGCAGAACGACATGGGCCGCGTGTTCTACGAGATCGGCTCCGAAGAGGCGGCGTGGAGCTCGCGCTACAAGTACGACGGCCAGAACACCGGCCACCGCCCGGGCGTGAAGGGCGGCTACTTCCCGGTCTCGCCGGTCGATTCGCTGGGCGACCTGCGCGCGGACATGTGCAAGGTGCTCGAGTCGCTCGGCCAGGTGGTCGAGGTGCACCACCACGAAGTGGCCAACGCGGGCCAGTGCGAGATCGGCGTCAAGTTCAACACGCTGGTGAAGAAGGCCGACGAGCTGATGACCATGAAGTACGTCATCAAGAACGTGGCGCACCAGAACGGCAAGACCGTGACCTTCATGCCCAAGCCTATCGTCGGCGACAACGGCTCGGGCATGCACGTGCACCAGTCGCTGGCCAAGGACGGGCAGAACCTGTTCGCCGGCGAGCTGTACGGCGGCCTGTCGCAGATGGCGCTGTGGTACATCGGCGGCATCTTCAAGCATGCCAAGGCGATCAACGCCTTCGCCAACTCCACCACCAACAGCTACAAGCGCCTGGTGCCGGGCTTCGAGGCGCCGGTGATGCTGGCCTACTCGGCGCGCAACCGCTCGGCGAGCTGCCGCATCCCGTACGTGTCCAGCCCCAAGGGCCGCCGCATCGAGGTGCGCTTCCCCGACCCGATGAACTCCGGCTATCTCGTGTTCACCGCGCTGATGATGGCTGGCCTGGACGGCATCATCAACAAGATCGACCCGGGCGCGCCGGCCGACAAGGACCTCTACGACCTGCCGCCGGAAGAGGAGAAGAACATTCCGCAGGTGTGCGCGAGCCTGGACGAGGCGCTCAACGCGCTGGACAAGGACCGCGAGTTCCTGAAGGCCGGCGGCGTGTTCACCGACGACTTCATCGACGCCTACATCGAGGTGAAGATGAAGGAGGTCACCGCCTATCGCGCCAGCACGCATCCGCTGGAGTTCCAGATGTACTACGCGATCTGATCGCCACGGCATGCTTCGACGGGACGGGCGCTTCGGCGCCCGTCTTCGTTTCCGGGAAGGCGACATCACCCGCGTTCAGGGTCGCTCGACCGTCAGCGCCACGCTGCCGTGGTTGTTGGCGTAGGCCTGCCAGGCGTCGTTGGCGTAGGCGTAGAGGTAGCCGCTGGCGGCCGGGGTGAAGCGGCAGCCTCCGCCGATGACGAAGGTCTCGCCCCGTTCGTCCCCTTCGCCGTTGGCGACGAAACCGGCGAGCGCGCACCACGGCGCCCGCTCCAGCCGGCGGGTAAACCAGAAGTCGCTGTCGGCGTGCGTCGCAAGATTGAACGCATGTTCCACCGAGCCCAGCGCGGACGCCGCCAGGCGCGCGATGTCGGAGGCGTGGTGGCTGTTCATCTCGCCGCCGGCGGGCGAGAACTTCGCGCCTGCGTCGACCCATTCGCCCGATGCGGCGAAGCGGTAGGCCACGCCCGCTTCCAGATAGAGCGCAGTCGCGTTCCAGTGCTTCGATGCGAACACGTCGATCGTGGCGCGTTCGCCCGGGCCGAGCAGCCGGGTGGGCCAGTACGCGTCCTGCGCGAGCGGCGGATCGGCCTGGCGCACCAGCGCATCCGGATGCATCCGGCCGGCCTGCACGCTGCCGGCGGCCACGCGGGGCACCGCGCGCGGCCGGTTGCGGCCGAGCTTGAACAGGCCCTGTCGGGAATCGTGCAGCACACCTTGCGGATCGGGCCGCAGCTGCGCGCGCGTGTTCCCGCGCAGCCGCAGGCCACAGGCCGCGGCCTCGTCGAGCATCCATGCCAGCGCGATGTCGGACAGCCCGGTCTGCGCGTAACCGCCGCCCACGTCGCCGTGCACGCCGGGAAACCACACCTGGTGCACCTTGTCCGGGCGCCGGATGTTCGTCCACAGCGTCGGCACGAAGTCCGCGCGGCGCTCGTCCATCGCCACCGCGTGGCGGGCGTTGGCGATCATCAGGCTGATCCGGGTGTCGTGGAACTGGTAGCGGCGCGGATCGCCGATGAAGCGCAGCACCGACAGCTCCAACGGGATGCCCAGCGCGCCCACGGTGTCCCACACGCCCATGAAGTGCACGCCGACGGTGCCCGCGGTGGGCTGCCCGGGTCGTGCACCGTGGAAGGCCCATCCGTCCGGATTGTCGAATGGCTTGCCGGAGCGGTAGGCATCGAACACGCGCTGCACGCGCGACCACACCTCGGCCGGGGCCAGCGCCGCGTCGGACAGGTCCAGCAGGCCGCTGTGCACAAGCAGCCCGCCCAGGCTGCGCACGGTGTAGGCGCCGCGGCTGAAGCCGAACAGAAAGATGCGGTCGCCCTCGCGGTAGCGCAGGGCCAGCCACTGGTAGGCGCTCATGATGTTGCGGTCCAGTCCGGCGCCGGTGCCGCCGCCGACCACGCGATCAAGCCAGCCGCCGTTGGTGCCCACGCCGGGGTGGTAGTAGGCCAGCTGCTGCTCGTCCTTCACCGCCGCGTTGTAGAGCCTGGCCACGTTGGTGGGTGCGGGGAGGCCCTGGTCCGTGTGTTCCAGGGTGCTCCACGTGCCATCGCAGCAAACGGTCAGTTGGGTCATGGGCGAGTTCTCCCCGGGTCCCGGGCCGGACCCTACGCCCGCCGCAGTGGCCACACCGTCGGTGTCGTCGCAGACCGGCTTCCGGCCAGGTGATCCGATGCCGGCGCATTGCACCAAGAGGGCGCAACGCCCATGATGGTGCAATGGACGAAGCCGACTGGCGCGCATGGGCGGAGCAGGCGACGACCGGGTTGGCCCTGGTCGATGCGCAGCTACGCCTGGCCTGGCTGAACCCGGCCCTGGCCGAAGTGCTGGATCTGGGACCGCGGCGCGCCATCGGCCAGCCGCTGGCGGCGTTGCTGGGCGAGCCGGCGGTGGCGACGCAGGCGGCGCGCGCGCGCGCCGAGCAGCGCACCGTGCAATGGCGCGACCTGCGCCTGGGCGCACCGGAGCGGCGCCTGGACGTGTCGCTGCAGCCGCTCGATGCCGGGTGCCTGCTGCTGGAGGTGCATGTGCTGGCGCCGCCGGTGGCCGAAAACTCCCCGGTATCGGCCAGCCTGCGCGGCCTCGCGCACGAGGTGAAGAATCCCCTGGCCGGCCTGCGCGGTGCGGCGCAGCTGTTGCAGCGACGCGTCGGCGAGGCCGATCTGAAGGCGCTGGCCGGCATGGTGATCGCCGAAGCCGATCGCCTGGCGGTGCTGGCCGACCGCCTGCTATGCCCCACCGCCGCGCCGCCGTGCGAGTCGCTCAACCTCCACGCGGTACTGGAGCGGGTGGTCGCGCTGCTGGAGGCCGAGCCTGTGCCGCTGGCGATCCGGCAGGACTACGACCCGAGCCTGCCGGAGCTCCGCGGCGACGCCGACCGCCTGCAGCAACTGCTGCTCAACCTGGCGCGCAACGCACGCGAGGCGGGAGCCCGTCACCTGATCCTGCGCACGCGGGCCGAACACGGCGTGCGCGTGGGCGAGCGCGTACTGCGTACGGCACTGCGTCTGGACGTGATCGACGATGGTGCGGGTGTGCCGCTGTCGGTGCGCGACACCCTGTTCGAGCCGCTGGTGTCCGGTCGCGCGGAAGGCAGTGGCCTGGGGCTGGCGCTGGCACGCGAGATCGCGCACGAGCATGGTGGCGAGTTGCGCCATGCCGGCGTGGCGGGCGCCACCACCTTCACCCTGTGGCTGCCGCTGGAGCACGGATGATCCGCCCCCCCTCACGTCTTCTTCCCTGCACGCCCCCGGACAAGCCATGAACCGCGAGGTCTGGATCGTCGACGACGACCGAAGCATCCGATACGTGCTGGCCGAGGCGCTGCGCGACGTGGGCCTGTCCGTGCGCGAATTCGGCGACGCCGCGGCGGTACGCACCGCCCTGCGCGAAGCGCGGCCGGCCCTGCTTCTGACCGACGTGCGCATGCCCGGCGAGGACGGCCTGGGCCTGCTGGGCGCGCTCCATGCGCAGGGCATCGGGCCGGTGATCGTGATGAGCGCCTACACCGACGTCGCCACCACCGCGGCCGCCTACCGCGCGGGCGCGGTCGACTACCTGGCCAAGCCGTTCGACCTCGATCACGCGGTGGTCGTGGTGCGCCGTGCGCTGGCCGACCAGCCGGCGGCGCCGGCACCGCCCGTCGCCGCGCCCGCACATGCGCTGCTGGGCGAAAGCGCACCGATGCGCGAGGTGTTCCGGCTGATCGGGCGTGTCGCCGCGAGCGACCTCAACGTGCTGGTCACCGGCGAGACCGGCACCGGCAAGGAGCTGGTCGCGCGCGCGTTGCACGAGGAGAGCGCGCGCCGCGGCAAGCCGTTCGTCGCCCTCAACACCGCGGCCATCCCGAGCGAACTGCTGGAGAGCGAACTGTTCGGCCACGAGGCCGGGGCCTTCACCGGTGCCGCGCGGCGCGTGGCCGGGCGTTTCGAACAGGCCGAAGGCGGCACGCTGTTCCTGGACGAGATCGGCGACATGCCGCTGGCTTTGCAGACGCGCCTGTTGCGTGTGCTGGCCGGCGGCGAGTTCTACCGCGTCGGCGGGCGCGAGTTGATCCGCGGCGACGTGCGTATCGTCGCGGCCACGCACCAGGACCTCGATGTACGCGTGTCCGCCGGGCAGTTCCGCGCGGATCTGAAGCACCGGCTGGACGTGGTGCGTATCGAACTGCCGCCGCTGCGCGCCCGCCGCGCCGACATCCCGCTGCTGGCCAGGCATTTCCTTGCGGCGGCGGCGCAGGAGCTGAAGCTGCCGCCCAAGCGGTTCTCGCGCTCGGCACTCAAGGCGCTGGAGCAGCGCGATTTCCCGGGCAACGTGCGCGAACTGGAGAACCTGTGCCGCCGGCTGGCGGTGATCGCGCCTGGCGCCGAGATCCAGGCCGGTGAACTGGGTACGGCCTCCGCGCCCGTGGCGGGCGGCGGCTGGACCGGCGCCTTGCATGACTGGGCGACCGAGGCGTTGGCGCAGGGCGAGGCGGACATCCACGCCCGCGCCCGCGAGGCGCTCGACCGCACGTTGCTGGAGGCAGCCCTGGCGGCGCACGGCGGGCATCGGCAACACGCGGCAGCGGCGCTGGGCGTCGGGCGCAACACGTTGACGCGCAAGCTGGGGGCGTCGCGCAAGCGCTCCCGGTAGGGACTTCCGTGCAAGAGCGACCCCTTACCCCGCCCCCCTCCCGGAGGGGAGCGGGAGCCAGTCCCGCGAGCCGCTCGCAGGGTGCGCGAGCCCTGGAACCCGCTCCCCTTCGGGGAGAGGGCAGGGTGAGGGGCGGGATTCGCGGGCATGCGGGCCTGCGCTCCGCCGTTGGCCGATAATCCCCGCTCGACCAGGAGGTACCCATGCCCGAAGCCCCCACCATCCGCCCCGCCACCCGCGCCGACATTCCCCACCTGGTCGACTGGAACGCCGCCATGGCCCGGGAGACCGAAGCCAGGGCGCTCGACCGCGCAGTGCTCGCGCGTGGCGTCGAGGGCGTGTTCGACGAGCCGCGCCGCGGCTTCTACCTGGTCGCCGAGCGCGATGGCGCCGCGGTCGGCAGCCTGCTGGTCACCTACGAGTGGAGCGACTGGCGCTGCGGCGACTTCTGGTGGATCCAGAGCGTCTACGTGGTGCCCGCGGCGCGGCGCGGCGGCGTGTTCCGGGGCTTGTACGCGGCCGTGCGCGACAAAGCGCGGGCCGCTGGCGCGGTCGGGCTGCGGCTGTATGTGGAAACGGAAAACCACCGTGCCCAGCGCACCTATGCCGGACTGGGCATGGAACCGTGCCATTACCTCATGTACGAGGAAGCACTGCCGGGGGCGTAGCTTTGCAGGCCGGCTTCCACCTACCAGCCACATCGGCAGCCGGACGCAGGCCCCGACCCTGGCTGGCGGTCACCGGCGGTCGGAGGCCCAGCGCCGCAGATGCTGTTCGGTCAGCAGCTTGCCGAACGCGGCCGCATCCATCGGCGCGCCGTACAGGAAACCCTGCAGCTGCTCGCAGCCGGCTGCGCGCAGGTGCTCGGCCTGCGCCTCGGTCTCGACGCCTTCGGCGACCACGGTCTTGGCCAGGCTGCGCGCCATCGCGATGATCGCCTGGGTGATCGCGGCGGTATCCGGATCGCTCTCCACGTCGCGCACGAAGGCGCGATCGATCTTCAGCGCGTCGACCGGGAAGTGCTTGAGGTAGGACAGGCTGCAGTAGCCGGTGCCGAAATCGTCCAGCGACAGCCTCACGCCGCAGCGCTTGATGCGCTGGAGCAGTGCGATGGTGGCGTCGCCGCCGGCCATCACGGTGCGCTCGGTCAGCTCCAGCTCCAGCAACGCCGGATCGAGCGCGCAGTGGGTCAGCACGGTCTGCAGCTCGCCCAGGAAATGGGCATGCTGGAACTGCACCGGCGAGACGTTGACCGCCACCGGCACCCCCAGGCCTTCGCGGTACCAGAGGTCGGCCTGGCGGCAGGCCTCGCGCAGCACCCAGGAGCCGATCGGCACGATCAGGCCGACGTCCTCGGCCACCGCGACGAACTGTTCCGGCGAATAGCGCTCGTCGCCATCGTCGCCGTACCAGCGCAGCAACGCCTCGGCGCCGACGATGTGCCCGTCGACGGCGTCCACCTTCGGCTGGTAATGCAGCGATAGCTGCTCGCGTGCGATCGCCACGCGCAGCTCCGCCTCGATGCGCCGGCGCAGCGCCGCCCGCTCGTTCATCGAGGTGGTGAAAAAGCGGAAGCCCTGGCGCCCGCCGACCTTGACCTCGTACATGGCGCTGTCGGCGTTGCGCAGCAGCTGGTCGGCATCGGCCGCGTCGTCCGGGCACAGGCTGATGCCCACGGACATGTGCAAGGCCAGCCCGGGCAGGCCGGCCACGGCGGTGCGCTCGCCATAGGCGATCAGCCGTTGCGCCACGCTGGCGGCCTGGCCGGGTGCTTCCACCTGCGGCAGCAGCACCACGAATTCGTCGCCATGGTGGCGGCACAGGAGGTCCTCGTCCTGCAGCGCCTGGCGCAGCTGCGTGGCGAATGCGCGCAGCACGCGGTCGCCGTTGGCCGGGCCGTGCTGCTCGTTGATCTGCTTGAAGTGGTCGATGTCGATGTAGAGCAGGGCGCAGCGCTGCTGGCGGCGACGCGCCATCGCCACGGCCTGCTCGATCTGGCCCTGCATCTGGCTGCGGTTGGGCAGGCCGGTCAGCGTGTCGAGCTGGGTCAGGTGGATCATCTTCAGCGCCAGCGCGCGGGTTTCGCTGACGTCGCGGAACACCAGCACGCCGCCGATGGCGTGGCCGGCGTGGTCGTGGATCGGTGCCGAGGAATCCTCGATCGGCGTTTCGAAGCCGTTGCGATGCAGCAGCACCGCCTTGCCCTGCAGATCCACGATGGCGTTGCGCTCGATCGCCGCGCGCAGCGGGTTGGGAAGCGCCGCACCGGTGCGCACGTCGCGCAGGCGGAACACCTCGTCCATCGGACGGCCGCGCGCCTCGGCCGCGGTCCAGCCGGTGAGGCCTTCGGCGATCGGGTTGAGCGAGGTCACGCGCAGCTCGAGGTCGGCGGCGATCACCGCGTCACCGATCGAGTTGAGCGTGACCTCCGCCAGCTCGCGCTCGCGGAACAGCGCCTCCTCGTACTGCTTGCGCTGGCTGATGTCCTGCACCTGCGAGACGAAATAAAGCGGCTTGCCGTGCTCGTCGCGCACCAGCGAGGTGCTGAGCTGGAAGTGCACCACGTGCCCGTCCTTGTGCAGGTTGCGCTTCTCCATCTGGTAGGCGTCGATCCGGCCGTCCAGCATCTGCGCGAGCTGCGACATGTCGTTGCCGTAGTCGTCCGGATGGGTGACGTCGGCGACGCTCAGGGTGAGGAACTCCTCCTGGCTGTAACCGAGCATGCGGCAGACCGCCTCGTTCACGCGCAGGAAGCGCCCGTCGGGGCGCACCAGCGCCATGCCGATGGCGGCGTGCTGGAAGGCGCCGAAGAAGCGCTGCTCGCTCTCGCGCAATTTCAGTTCCAGCGCGTGGCGCTCGGTAATGTCGATGAACACCGCGAACACGCCGTGCACGCGGCCCTCATTGTCGGCGTCGGGCTGGAAGGTGGCGTGCATGTAGCGATGCGCGCGGCCGGCGAAGAGCACGCCTTCGACCGTGCTCGGCTGGCCGCCCAGTGCGGCCTGCAGGGCTTCAATCGCGCGTGGCGCGGTGAGCTTGTCGAGCAGCTCGTCGACCGCGCGGCCGGCCAGGCCATCGGTCGCCGCGCCCAGCCAGCGCCGCGGCGGCTGGTTGGCGAAACGCACGATGAGTTCGGGATCGATGTAGGCGATCAGCGCGGGCACGCCACGCAGTACGTGCTCGGGCCAGTTCCGGGCGGACCGGCCAGCATGTTCTGGCGGATCGGCCGAGGATCCGTCCGGTATGAGGGGCTGGTTCATGGACTCCCCCGAGCGCATTACCCTGCTCCGGCGCCCATCATGCGCCAGCCACCGGATGGACGCCACAACCGTCGCGGTGCGGCGCCTCCGCGACGTCGGTCCTAGTGCCGCGTCGGCGGGGCCAGGCCGATGTCGTCCACCGCCACCCGGCCCAGCGCCTGCAGCGTGGGCTCGATGTCGTAGCGCGCGGCCAGCACCGCCACCAGCGGCCCGAGCGCCTGCGGCGCGAGCGGGTAGCCGTGGGCGAGCACGCGCGGCCGTCCGTCGGCGCCGGCCTGCGCGGCCGTGATGGCCACCGTGCCCAGGCCCGGCGCCTCGTGCGCGAACAGGGCCGGCGGCGCCAGCGCCGGCTCGGGCGCGGCCAGCGTCTCAAGCAGCCAACCGGCGTCCGCCTCGCCCTGTTCGAGCATCAGCGGCAGGCGATGGGCTTCGAGCAGCGCGGCGTACTGGCGCAGCTCGAACACCAGACCCGCGAAGCCGTGTGCCCGCTCGGCCGCTTCGCCGCGCTGTTGCGCCAGCCACGCAGCCGGCGAGCCGGCGTGAACCGCACCATCGGCATAGCGCAGCGGCAGCCCGCGCGCGCTCAGGGTCGATTCGCCCTGGTACGGGGTGAGCAGTGCCGCTTCGAGCAGTGCCCACAGCGGGGCCAGGTTGACGTGCTCGTACTGCACGCACGTGAGTGCGAGCAGGTCGTTGCGGCTCAGGTAGCGGGCGTGTTCGAGTCGCATGCCGAGCGTGCGCATCAGCCAGTCGGCCGTGCGCTCCCCCGCCTCGCCGCGCCCGACGATCTGTACCTCCATCTCCTGGTCGAGCGTTTCGGCCAGGGCCTCCGGCGCCAGCACCGACAGCGGCAGCAATCGCAGCGCGCCGCCGGCGTAGGCCGCGTCGGGCAGCAGTGCCGGCGCAGGCATCTGGCCCTCGTGGCTGCCGAAGGCGACCACGTTCTCCAGGTGGCCGCGCGGCACGCGACGGGCCAGTTCGTCCAGCGTGGCCCACACCGGAAAGCCCGGGCGCAGCAGTTCGACCGGGTCGAACAGCGCGCCGGCCACGGCCAGCCGCGCCTCGCCGATACGCGGCAGCAGTGCTTGCAGGTCCTCGGCGACCAGGGCGGCCAGGGCGTCGGCTTCGTCGCGGCTCAGCGTCACGCCGGCGGGCGGGGCGTCGGGCGCGCATTCCAGCGCGAGCACCGCGGGCAGTGCGATCAGCGGTTGCGCATCCATCAAAGGCATTCCGAATGGCGGGGAACTGAGGATTATACGGAGCGGCTTCCGTTCACGCTTTTGGGCTTCCGCCGCATGGGCGTGCGGGTTAGCCTTGGAGATTCGAAGGCCTTTGGACCGTCCCGGACATGGAAACAAGCACGAAGCGCGTCGGTGTGATCGGCGGTGTGCGCATCCCGTTCTGCCGCAACAACACCGCTTACGCCGACGTCGGCAACTTCGGCATGTCGGTCAAGGTGCTGGGCGCGCTGGTGGAACGCTACGGCCTGCATGGCGTGGAACTGGGCGAGGTCGCGCTGGGCGCGGTGATCAAGCATTCGTCGGACTGGAATCTCGCGCGCGAGGCGCTGCTGAGTTCCGGCCTGGCGCCGACCACCCCGGGCATCACCACCGCGCGCGCCTGCGGAACGTCGCTGGACAACGCCATCATCGTGGCCAACAAGATCGCGGTGGGACAGATCGAGGCGGGCATCGCGGCCGGTTCGGACACCACCTCGGACGTGCCGATCGTCTACGGCGAACGCCTGCGCAAGCGGCTGCTGTCGATCAACCGCGCCAAGGGCTGGCAGGACAAGCTCGCCGCCGCCACGCGCGGCTTCTCGCCGGCGGAACTCAAGCCCTCGTTCCCGGGCGTGGCCGAGCCGCGCACCGGGATGTCGATGGGCGACCACTGCGAAAAGATGGCGCGCGAGTGGCACATCGGCCGCGAAGCGCAGGACCGGCTCGCGCTGGAGAGCCACAAGAAGCTTGCCGCCGCCTACGAGTCCGGTTTCATGGACGACCTGGTGGTGCCGTTCCGCGGCGTCAAGCGCGACAACATCCTGCGCCCGGACACCAGCCTGGAGAAGCTGGCGACGCTCAAGCCCGCGTTCGATCGCAGCTCCGGCCACGGCACGCTGACCGCCGGCAACTCGACCGCGCTTTCCGACGGCGCTGCCGCGGTGCTGCTCGCCGGCGAGGACTGGGCGGCGAAGCGTGGCCTGCCGGTGCAGGCGTGGGTGCGCGATGCCGAGGTGGCCGCGGTCGACTTCGTGCACGGCGAGGGCCTGCTGATGGCTCCCACCGTGGCGGTGGCACGGTTGCTCGCGCGCAACGGGCTCACCCTGCAGGACTTCGACTTCTACGAGATCCACGAGGCGTTCGCCGCGCAGGTGCTGTGCACGCTGCGCGCGTGGGAGAACGCCGACTACTGCCGCAACCGCCTCGGCCTGGATGCGCCGCTGGGCAGCATCGACCCGGCCAGGCTCAACGTGCATGGCTCCAGCCTCGCCGTCGGCCATCCGTTCGCCGCCACTGGCGCCCGGCTGGTCGCCACGCTGGCCAAGGAACTGGTGCAGAAGGGCAGCGGCCGCGGCCTGATCTCGGTGTGCACCGCCGGCGGCATGGGCGTGGTGGCCATCCTGGAGCGCTGACCCGAAGCGCACCGCCATGCCGCGCCTGCGCCTCACCACGACCCTGAGCTTCATCGCCCTGCTGGTCGGCATCGTCGGGACCCAGGTGCTCAGCGGTTTCACCGACGACTGGACCGGACCGCCGCCCCGCGCGGCGTCGCAGGTCGTGCCGCGACTGCACCGTGTGCCGCCCGCCCACCGCTCGCACGCCGCCCCGCGCGTGGTCGGTGCGCGACGGGAACCGGTGGCGCCCCCGGCTCCGCCGGCCCCTGCGCAGCTGGTTCCCCTCGACACGCCGCCGGGACCGTCCTCGTGGGCCGAGCTGCGCGGCCATCTGGACGGCCGCGTGGTGCTCGCCATCGACACCGACGGCAGCGGCCGGGTCATTTCCGCCGACGTCGCGCGCTCCAGCGGCGACCCGGTGCTCGACGCGCACGCCGTGGCCACGGTCAGGCGTTGGCGTTTCGCGGTACCGGCCGGCGCCAACGGTGCGCAGGGCGAACTGCCGATGCGTTTCGACAGCGCCGCCCCTTCCACGCCACCGTAAACCGCATCACTCCCACCCGGGGAGCCCGTCGCGCGGCTACAGGATCCCGCTTGCGCTCGACCCGAACGCCGTGATCAACCGCGTGTAGATCAGCTTCGGCGAGAGCGCCACGTCCGGAAAGTCTCCGACCGGCTCGTAGCAGCTGTAGAACGCCGGGTCGCTCGGCCGCATCGGTGCGCAGCCGCCCCTGAGCTGGTAGCTGGTGGCGTAGCGGTAGGGCCAGAAGTCGAACAGCGGCAGGCTCTCGGAAAAGTCGCCGATGGCCTGGTTGAGCTTGGTCAGCACCGGCACCACCGGTCGCCGCGGGGCAATCACCCACGCGTTCTGCGGCTGGGTGTCGCGCAGGATCGCCTGGCGCAGCTGTTCGGCAAAGCGACGGTCGTAGACGATCACCCCGGCTTCGGTGTTGTAGTGATCCGAGCGCGGGTCGAAGTTGTGCGAGCCGACCATCGCGAAGCGGTCGTCGACCACGATCGACTTGGCGTGCAGGGCGAAGCGGCGGCCCTCGCTCATCAGCGGTGCCGGGCGCTGGCTGCTGCCGTGGCTGCCGAGCAGGCCATGGCTCTCGGTGCCCACGTAACGCTGCGAGGCATCCTGCGCCGGATCGCCGCTGGCGCGCGCGTCCTCGCCGACCCACTCCAGGCTGGCGCTCGCATTGGCCGCCGCGGGATCGGCCGCATGCGGCTTCAGCTCGTAGATCTCGAAGCCGTACTTCTTCAGGTATCGCTTGCGATGCTTGTAGGACACCGCGTAGACCGCGAAGGCATCGGTGGATGCGAGCGAATTGGTCGAGACCACGATGCGCGGCGGCGTGGCCTTCTCGTGCAGGCGTTCGAAGAGGTGCCGCGCGCGCCGGCTGAGCACCAGGTAGGGTGTCTGCAACACCACCTCGCGTCGCGCCGCACCGATCATCTGCATGACGTGCGCGGTGAACTGGCGCGCCTGCCGCTTGAGCGGCTGGTCGGTCTTGGCCGGCAGGTCGCTGAAGAAATCCACCGGGCCGGTCCGCAGGCTGTCGGCGAGGATGTGCGCGCGCAGCCAGCTGGCGTCGTCGGCCTCCTGCTCCACGCGATACACGCGCTGCGGGTGCGCGTACTCGGGCGCCGGCCAGCCGGGCGCGGCCGGGTGGGCCAGGATGTAGCGGTTGACGTCGCGCAGGTGGGTCAGCGGCACCGACCGCTTGTGCCGCCAGAACATGGCGAAGCTGTCGGCCATCGCCGCCGCGGCCGGGCCGCCGACCAGCACGTCGCGGTCGACGTAATCGAAATCGTCGTCCCAGTCGAAGTAGCGGTTCTGGTAGTTGCGCCCGCCGGTGATGCCGACGGTGGCGTCCACCACCAGCACCTTGTTGTGCATGCGCTGGTTGAACCTGAAGAAGCAGCACGCGATGCCGGCCGCCCATTCCAGCGGCGAGGTACTCGCCTCGCGGAAGGTCGGGTTGTACAGCCGTACCTCGAGATTGGGGCTGGCGCGGGCGAGCCGGTCGAGCAGTGCGAGGTCGCCGAAAGAGAACAGCTGGTCGGCCAGGATGCGCACCCGCACGCCCCGGCGGGCGGCCTGGACCAGCTCGTCCAGCACCAGCCGGCCGGCGTCGTCCTGGTCCCAGATGTAGGTCTGCACGTCGATCGTGTGACGCGCTGCCCGGATCAGATCGAGCCGCGCCACCAGCGCCGGCTCGCTGGCATTGAGCAGCGCCACCACATGCCGCGGACTGTCCGGCGTGGAGGCGGCCATTGCCTGGCGGCCCGCATCCAGCAGTGGCGAAGGTCGTGCGCAGTGGTCGGCGCGCTCGCAGAGCGGGGCAACCGGCGTGGTTGCCGCAACCACGGCATCGGCACGGCGGATCTGCGCACGCGACAACGTGCAGCCCTCGAGCAGGACGGTGGCGGCGAGCAGGACGAGAAGGGCGAGCGGGCGCGGGGACATGCGCGCATGATACGGGCGCGACTGTGAGCGTCGAGGCGCGCGGGTGACGCGGTTCAGCCGGGCGCGCGGGCAATCGCGATGGTCAGTGCGAGCCGCACGCGATCGGACAGTACGGTGCGGTGGGTGCCCATGCCGAACTCGCTGCGCTCGAGCTCGCCGCGCGCCTCGATCATGCAGGTGTCGGCGGTACAGCGCGCGGGCAGCAGTTCGAAGCGTACCGGGCGGGTTATGCCGCGCAGGGTGAGCTGCCCCTCCAGCGCACCGCCGTCGTCCAGCGTACGGCGCGATACCGGCCGGGATACGAAGTGCAGGGTCGGGTACTGCGCCGCGGCGAAGAACTCCTCGTCCAGCACCCAGCGGCGCAGGCGTTGCGAGTCCATCACCAGGCTGGCCAACGCAACGTGGGCGTCGACCACCATCTGGTCGCCGGCGCCTGGCCGGACGGTGCCGGTGACCTGCCCGAACCGGCCATGGATCGTATGCAGCCAGAGCAGGCGCACGCCGAAGTCGACGTGGGAGGGCGGGCTCTGGATGTGCCACACGTGCGAGGGCGTGGCGTGTGCGGCGAACGCCATGGCCAGCAGCGCGACGATGGCGGGCAGGCGCATCAGGGGGACCAGAACGCATCCAGCCGTGCGTTGCCCGGCTCCAGCGCGCCCTGCAGGTGCAGCACCGCCAGACCGCCTGGCGGCATGCCGCGGAACTCGTCCGAGCGGCCTTCCACCAGCAGTGCGACCAGCCGCTCGATGCCGGGGTTGTGCCCCACCAGCAGCACGCAGCGCGCGTCGGCGTGCTGGTCGAGCAGGGCCAGCAGTTCGCCCGGGGTAGCCTCGTAGATCTCGCCGGCCAGGCCGATCGGCGCGTCCGGTGCCAGCGCGCGCATCGCCAGTTCCGCGGTGCGGCAGGCGCGCAAGGCGGGCGAGCACAGCACCCGGTCGGGTCGCGCCCCGTGGGAGGCGAGCCAGCGGCCGGCCGCCAGCGCCTCCTGCTCGCCACGCGGGCTGAGCGTGCGGTCGCGGTCGTCGCCGCCGGCGGCCGCAGGGTTGGCCTCGGCGTGACGCAACAGAATCAGTTCCTGCATGGCATTCCTCAATGATGGCGCTTGAGCCAGCGCAGCAGCGGCAGCCAGTCCTGCTGCTGGTTGCGCACCTGTTCGGAGTGATAGTCGAAGATCCCCTTGCCCAGTGCGGTGAGCAGCACGTAGGCCTGGCTGTCGCGCAGTTCGGCGACCACCGGGAAGGACGCCGAGTCGGCCAGTTGCGCCAGCGCGTCCTGGCTGGCGTGGGTCCACGGCTTGAGGCGGTTGCCGACCAGCGCCACCGGCAGCTTGCCGCGCCTGATCCGCGGCACGGCGGCGAGCTGGTCGAGGAAGCCGAGCGTGGCATGCAGGTCGAACGAAGAAGGCAGCACCGGCACCAGTACCGCACTGGCCGCGTCGAGCAGCGGCTCGAGCTCGCGCTCGCCACTGCCGGCGGGCGTATCGATCAGTACGCGTTCGGTGTCCGGCGGCAGCTTGTGCAGGCCGCGGCGGCCTTCCAGCCCCAGCACGCCCGGCATGCCTTCGGGTCGAAGCATGGCCCAGCGGTAACTCGACCCCTGGCGATCGGTATCGACGATCGCGGTGCGCTTGCCGTCCTGTGCCCAGTGCGAGGCCAGCTGGGTGACCAGCGTGCTCTTGCCGCAACCGCCTTTGCTGCATGCCACCAGCACCGTCAGCATCGGACCGCCCCTGCTCGGAAAGGTTGGGGCAAGCGTAGCTGGGTAGCGGGGAACGCGAAACCGTGGCCTTGCCGGCTCCAGGCGGGCAGGGTGACTCAGTGCCCCGCGTGCCGGTCGTTGCCTGCTTCCTGTGCTCCGTTCCCCGTCTGCCGCGGCGTCCAGTCCGCCGGTGCCGTGGTCGGGACACCCGCATCGCGCAGCGCCGCGAGCAGCAGGCTCATCTCGGTGCCGCCGTGGCGGGCCAGCGAGAGCAGGTGTCGGGCCTGGGCCTTGTCGGACTGCGCCTTCGCGGTGAGCCGGGTGAACTCCCGCAGCTGCCAGACCAGGTCGCGCCGCTCGCGCAGCGCCTGTTCGCGCTCACTGTCGTCGCTGGCGAGCATTTCGCGCAGGTGCAGGCCGAGCGAGCGTGCCAGCGGGCTGGAGGCCCATTCCAGGGTCTTGCCGAGCTGGCGGCAATCGGCGGCCAGCGCCCGGTCCTCGCCGGCCGCCTGGCACAGTTCCGCGGCGGCGCGCAGGCCCGGCTGTGGCTGCGCACCGGCGATGCCGAACACGATCATCGCCTGCACCCCGGCGGCGCCCGCACCGGCATCCCCCGCGAGCGTGGCGTCAGGGGGCGGCAGCGTGCTGACACCGTTGGCCAGCACCTGCAGGCTGGTGCCGGTGTAGTCGTCATAGAGCTTGGTCCGGGCGGCGCGGGCCAGGTCGTCGCGAGCGTCGTCGCGCTTGCCGACGCGCAGGTCCTGGCCGAGCTTGAGCAGCCATACGGCCGCGTTATCCGGTGCCTCGGCGACCAGCGCGGCGAGGGCGTCGGCGTTGGGGCAGGCGCCGGCCTTGGCATCGCAATCGGCAAGCTGCACCCAGCGCTGGGCCGGGCCATGGCCCGGCGCGGCCACCGCGCGTTCGATCAGGGTATGGAAATCGTTCCATTTCGGCTGATCGGGCAACGGGCGCGCAAGCAGGGCGGCGCCGAGCAGCGGCAGCGCATCGGCACGCGGCGCCAGCACGCTGACCAGATCGCGCTGGAACGCGACCAGCGCCTCGTTGCGCGCCGCCTGCGCCGAAGCGGTCCTGGGCTGTTTCGCCAACACGGGCGAGGCGGCGATGCCGGCGCCGATCGCGCAGGCCAGGGCGAGGGCGAGTTGACGCAGTCCCGGCATCGCGTTCTCCTTGAGCGAAATGAAGCGGCAGCATAGCCGGCAAGGATTAAGCCAGCCTGATCCGCCGACCGGCGCGATGCGCACGGACGGGTGGGGATGGTTAGCATGGTCGCTTCCCCGACGCGCGCTTGCGTGCACCCCGCAACGACCGGAGAGATGCCGTGAATTCGTTTTCCAGTTTGGCCGATCCCCAGGCCGCGCCATGGTTCGTCGGCTGGGGCACGCTGGCGCTGATCAACGCCGGCCTGGCCCAGGGCAAGAACCGCAGCGGACTGCTGTGGTTCCTGCTGTCGCTGGTGCTCGGGCCGATCGCGACGCTGGTGCTGGTGCTGCTGCCGAAGGTGCGGCAGAAGTTGTTCTGAGACGGAATCGGGGAAACGGGATTCGGGATTCGGGATTCGGGATTCGCAAAGGCGAAGCGCGCTGCGGTTCCGAATCCCGAATGCCTGACTCCGGCTTACTCGCCCAGCGCTTCGCGCATGAACTCCGGCTGCGCCAGCGCTGCGCGGTGGGTATCGGCGTTGTAGTAGCGGGTCGGGAAGCCCTTGCTGATGGCGCCGCGCTCGCGGAAGCCGGACAGGTCCGCGCCCTTGCGAGCCATCGTGCAGCTCCACCAGCCGGTCGGATAGCACGGCTGCGGGAAGGTGAGCGTCTTGACCGCGCCGAAGCCGGAACTGCGCATGGCCGAGCGCATCGACTTGATCAGCTCCATGTGCGCCAGCGGCGATTCACTCTGCTGCACGAGGATGCCGCCGTGGCGCAGCGCCTTGTGGCAGCTGGCGTAGAAGGCCGCGTTGAACAGGCCCTCCGCGGGCCCCACCGGGTCGGTCGAGTCGACGATGATCAGGTCGAGCGAATCGGGCTCCGCGTCGGCCATGTACTTGATGCCGTCGATGAACAGCAGCTCCGCGCGCGGATCCCCATTGGATTCGCACAACTCCGGGAAATACTGCTCGGCCAGCCGCGTGACGCGCTCGTCGATCTCCACCTGCGCGGCGTGTTCGACTTCCTCGTGCTTGAGCACCTCGCGCAGCGTGCCGCAGTCGCCGCCGCCGATGATCACCACGCGCTTGGCGCGCGCATGGGTGAACAGCGCCGGGTGGGTCATCATCTCGTGGTAGAGGAAATTGTCGCGGCTGGTCAGCATCACGCAGCCATCGATCACCATCAGGTTGCCCCAGTCGGTGGTCTGGTAGATCTCGATGGTCTGGAACGGGGTCTTCTCCGCATGCAGCAGCTTTTCCACCCGGAAGCCGATGGAAGAGCCGGAGGTCTGGTGGGCCTCGGTGAACCAGCTGAGTTGCGACATGGGGCTGTCCTGCATGGGGGGGCCGTGAAAAGAGCGGCATTGTAGCGGCATCCGCGCACACGCAATGTGCGCGTTGACCCCCTGTTGCCGCCGGTCGCCGCTACAATGCGCCCCCGGGCCGGCCGCCAGCCGCCCACGAAGCCTGACCGGCCCCGCGGCGTGCGAGGCTTCCGGCCGGCAGGCCTTCCGCTCGATCGAGCAATACGTCAAGGCTCGCCGCTGCGACGTGCATGGATCCCGTTTGCCTCGAAGGAGACCCTTGCCATGTCCACGTCCTGGTCCGTCGACGACGCCCGCCAACTGTATGCCGTGCCCTACTGGAGCGACGGCTACGTCGACATCGATGCCGCGGGGGGCATCGTGATGCGCCCGCGCGGCGCGAATGGCCCCTCGCTGTCGCTGCCGCAGATCGTCGAGCAGGCGAAGGCGCAGGGCCTGCGGTTGCCGCTGCTGGTGCGCTTTCCCGACATCCTGGCCGACCGCCTCCGGCGCATGCAGGGCGCGTTCGCCCGCGCGATCGGTGAAACCGGCTACGCCGGCGGCTACACCGCGATCTTCCCGATCAAGGTCAACCAGCAGCGCGGCGTGGTGCAGGAGCTGGTGGCCGCCGGCAGCCAGGGCTTCGGCCTGGAGGCGGGCTCCAAGCCCGAGCTGATGGCGGTGCTGGCACTGGCCCGGCCCGGCTCGATCGTGATCTGCAACGGGTACAAGGACCGCGAGTACATCCGCCTGGCCCTGATCGGGCGCAAGCTGGGGCTGCGCGTGTTCATCGTGATCGAGAAGCTCTCCGAGCTGGAACACGTGATCGCGGAGGCGAAGGCGCTGGATGTCGAGCCGCTGCTCGGCGTGCGCGTGCGGCTGGCCTCGATCGGCGCCGGCAAGTGGCAGAACACCGGTGGCGACAAGGGCAAGTTCGGCCTGTCGCCGGTGCAGGTGCTCGAGCTGGTGGCCGCGCTGGACGAGGCGGGGCTCAAGCACACGCTCAAGCTGCAGCACTTCCACATGGGCTCGCAGATCTCCAACGTGCGTGATATCGCCAACGGCATGCGCGAAGCGACGCGGTATTTCGTGGAGCTCTCGCGCCTGGGCGTGCCGCTGCAAATCGTCGACGTCGGCGGTGGCCTGGGGGTGGACTACGAGGGCTCACGCTCGCGCAGCCACAACTCGATCAACTACTCGATGGAGCAGTACGCGCTGACCATCGTGCAGTCGCTCGCCGATGCCGTAGCCGCCGAAGGCCTGGCCGCACCGCACATCCTCACCGAGGCCGGCCGCGCGATGACCGCGCACCACGCGGTGCTGGTGTCCGACGTGACCGAAGTGGAGGAGGTGCCCACGGGCGCGCTGCCGCCGGCGCGCGAGGGCGAGCCGACCGTGCTGCGCCACCTGCGCGAGGTGCACGCCGCGCTGGGCGAACGCCCGCCGCTGGAGCTCTACCACGAGGCCCAGCACCACCTGGCCGAGGGCCAGTCGCTGTTCGCGCTGGGGCAACTCAGCCTGGCCGACCGCGCGCGGCTGGACGAGATGTTCTACCTGGTCGCCAACGCGGTACGCGGGCGGCTGTCGCCGGCCGACCGCGCGCACCGCGTGTTGCTGGACGAACTGGACGAGAAGCTGGTCGACAAGTACTTCCTCAACTTCTCGGTGTTCGAATCGGTGCCGGACATCTGGGCGATCGACCAGATCTTCCCGATCGTTCCGGTGACGCGCCTGGACGAGGCGCCGACGCGGCGCGGCGTCATCGTCGACCTGACCTGCGACTCGGACGGGCGCATCGATCACTACGTCGATGCCGAGGGCGTGGACGTGAGCCTGCCCCTGCATCGTCCGCGCCCGGGCGAGGACTACTGCCTGGGCCTGTTCATGGTCGGTGCCTACCAGGAGACGCTGGGCGACATCCACAACCTGTTCGGCGACACCGACGCGGTGAACGTGCGCGCCAATGGCGAGGGCTACGTGTTCGACCATGTACGCCGGGGTGACACCACCGACCTGATGCTCGATTACGTCGGCTACGACCTGGCCGCGCTGCGGCGCAGCTACCGCGAGCGGATCGCGGCGGCGGGCATCGCCGGCGAGCCGGCCGAGGCGCTCTATCGCGACCTGGATGCCGGCCTCACCGCGTACACCTACCTGGCCGACTGAGCTCGTGCAGGAGCGTACCTGCGCGCGACCGGGAGTCTCACGGTCGCGCACGGGTGCGCTCCTGCAGGGAGCCGGCCTTGCACCATGGTCCGATGGCGCCCGCCGGCGCGCGGCCTACAATCCGTGACTCTCTCCCGCGGAGCACACGCCATGGCCAGTCTCGACGGCAAAGTCGCCCTCATCACCGGCGCCGCCAGCGGCATCGGCAAGGCCATCGCCCAGCTCTACGCGCGCGAAGGCGCCGCGGTGGCGATCGCCGACATCGACCTGCCGGCCGCCGAAGCCGCGGCGGCCGACATCAATGCCTCGGGCGGCCGCGCCATGGGCGTGGCCATGGACGTCACCGACGAGCGCGCGGTGGAATCCGGCACCGAGGCGGTGGTGCGCGCATTCGGCCACCTGGACATTCTCGTCTCCAACGCCGGCGTGCAGATCGTCAATCCGATCGAAAGCTTCGCCTTCGCCGACTGGAAGAAGATGCTCGCCATCCACCTGGACGGCGCCTTCCTCACCACCCGCGCCGCGTTGAAGCACATGTACCGGGACGACCGCGGCGGCATCGTGATCTACATGGGCTCGGTGCATTCGCACGAAGCCTCGGTGCTCAAGGCACCCTACGTCACCGCCAAGCACGGCCTGCTGGGCCTGGCCCGCACGCTGGCCAAGGAAGGCGCACCGCACAACGTGCGTTCGCACGTGATCTGCCCGGGCTTCGTGCGCACGCCGCTGGTGGAGAAGCAGATCCCCGAGCAGGCGAAGGAGCTGGGCATCAGCGAGGAGGAGGTGATCCGCAACGTGATGCTCAAGCACACCGTCGATGGCGTGTTCACCACGCTGGAGGACGTGGCCCGGACGGCGCTGTTCCTGGCCGCCTTCCCGAGCGCCGCGCTGACCGGCCAGAGCTTCGTGGTCAGCCACGGCTGGCACATGCAGTAACAGGGCCGCCACGATTCCCGTGGGAGCGCGCCTGTGCGCGACCGCCATGTGTGTACCACCGGGATGCGCGGCGCCGGTCGCGCACAGGTGCGCTCCTACAGGGCGTGCGGCGATCTCTACTGGCGGTGCACCTGGAAGCCGGCGAACGACTGGCTGGTCGGCATCAGCTCGATGCGGTTGATGTTGAGGTGCGCCGGCAGGTTGGCGATCCACCAGAGCGTGTCGGCGATGTCGCCCGCGGTGATCGGCTGGGCGCCCGCATAGAGCTTGTCCGAGGCCGCCTGGTCGCCGCCGGTGCGTACCAGGGTGAACTCGGTTTCGGCCATGCCCGGCTCCACCGAGGTCACGCGCACGCCGGTGCCGTGCAGGTCCGCGCGCAGGCCCAGCGAGAACTGCGAGACGAAGGCCTTGGTGCCGCCGTAGACGTTGCCGCCCGGGTAGGGGTAGGTGCTGGCGGTGGAACTGATGTTGACGATCGCGCCGCGGCGCCCGATCAGCGTGGGCAGCAGCAACCGCGTCAGCGTCACCAGCGCGGTGACGTTGGTGTCGATCATCTGCTTCCATTGCGCGAGGTCCGCCTGCTGCGCAGGCACGGTGCCCAGCGCCAGGCCGGCGTTGTTGATCAGCAGGTCGACCCCGGCGAAGTCCGCGGGCAGGCTCGCGTGCGCCACGCGCATCGCGGCCTCGTCACGGATGTCGAAGGCCAGCGGAAGCACGCGGTCGGCACCGTGCCGGTCGACCAGCTGCTGCAGGCGTTCGGCACGGCGACCGCTGGCGACCACACGCCAGCCGCCGGCGACGAAGCGGTCCACGGTCGCGGCGCCGAAGCCGGAGGTGGCGCCGGTGATCCAGGCGACCTTGGGGCTCATGTCAGCGGCCTTCCTTCAGCGCGATCGCCTTGTAGCCGGCGCCCGCCAGGCGGTTCTGCACCGACTCGAGCTCGGTAGCCGAGCGGTACGGCCCCAGGCGCACGCGATGGAAGGTCTGGCCGCCGACCTGCACGGTCTGCACGTTGGCGACGAAGCCCTGCAGGGCCAGCTTGGCCTTCAGCGCTTCGGCATCGGCCGCGTTGGGGAAGGCGCCGACCTGCAGCAGGTAGCCGCTGCCGGCGGCCGGCGGCGGCACCGCGGACGGTGGCGCCGCCTGGATGTTCTCGGTGATCGCGGCCGGCGCATTGGCATTGGCCGCCTGTTGCTGTTGTGCGGCCGCCGCCGCAGCCTGTTGGGCCGCCTGCTGCTTCTGCTGCTGCTCGGCGCGTGCCTGCGCGCTGATCTGGTCGTCGGGGATGCGGACTTCCTTCTCCGACAGGACCGAGTAGAAATCGTACTGCGGCTTCTTCGGCGCGCTCTCGGCCGGCGCCAGGCCCTTGTCGCCGTCGCCCTGCGCGGTGGCCTGCGGGTTCGGCTGCGGGCCGGTCGGCGCCATCGGCAGCATCGAATGACGCGTCAGCGCCACCATCGCCACCACGCCGACCGCGATGCCGATCACCGCCCAGCCCCAGGCGGGGAAGCCGCCCTTGCGGTTGCGTACGGCCTGCCGGCCCTTGCCCTTGCGTGCTGCCATTTACATGCTCTCCGGGGCGGAAAGGCCCAGCAGGCCCAGCCCGTTCTTCAAGACCTGCCTTGTCGCCACCACCAGCGCCAGGCGCGCGTTGCGCAGCGCGGCATCCTCGACCAGGAACTGGTGCGAGTTGTAGTAGGTGTGGAACGCGTTCGCCAGTTCGCGCAGCCAGCCGGCGAGCAGGTGCGGCTCGAGGTTGGCGGCGGCGGCGTCGACGATCTCGGGGTACCTGGACAACTCGGTGAGCAGGATCTGCTCGTGCTCGTTGTCCAGCCGCGCCAGCTCGGCCAGGCCCTGCTCGAGGTCGACGCTGAAACCCTTTTCGCCGGCCTGGCGCAGCACCGAGCACACCCGCGCGTGGGCGTACTGGATGTAGTAGACGGGGTTGTCGTTGCTCTGGGAGCGCGCCAGGTCGATGTCGAACACCAGCTGCGAATCGGCCTTGCGCGAGATCAGGAAGTAGCGCGTGGCGTCGCGCCCGGCCTCGTCGATGAGGTCGCGCAGGGTCACGTAGCTGCCGGCGCGCTTGGAGATCTTCACCTCCTCGCCGCCGCGCATCACCGTGACCATCTGGTGCAGCACGTACTCGGGCCAGCCCTGGGGGATGCCGCAGTCGAGCGCCTGCAGGCCGGCCTTCACGCGCGCCAGCGAACCGTGGTGGTCCGAGCCCAGCTCGGTGATCGCGCGGGTGTAGCCGCGCTGCCACTTGGAGCGGTGGTAGGCCACGTCGGGCACGAAGTAGGTGAAGCTGCCATCGGACTTGCGCATCACGCGGTCCTTGTCGTCACCGTAGTCGGTGGTGCGCAGCCACAGCGCGCCGCCTTCCTCGTAGGTGTGGCCGTGGGCGACCAGTTCGCGCACGGTCTCGTCCACCTTGCCGTCGGTGTACAGCGAGGACTCCAGGAAATACGTGTCGAAGCCGACCCCGAAGGCCTTGAGGTCCAGATCCTGCTCGCGCCGCAACGCGGCCACGGCGAACTGGCGGATGGCTTCGAGGTTCTCCGGATCCTTCGCGCCGGTGACGGTGTGCCCGTCGGCAATCACCGCGTCCCCGGCAAGGTAGGCGCGCGCCACGTCGGCGATGTAGTCGCCGCGGTAGCCGTCCTCCGGCCAGAGCGCGTCGCCCGGGGCCAGCCCGCGGGCACGCGCCTGCACGGAGATCGCCAGGTTGTGGATCTGCACGCCGGCGTCGTTGTAGTAGAACTCGCGCCTGACGTTCCAGCCGGTCGCCTCCAGCAGGCGGGCCAGGCAGTCGCCGATCGCCGCGGCGCGACCGTGCCCCACGTGCAGCGGACCGGTCGGGTTGGCCGAGACGAACTCGACGCCTACGGTAGTGCCCGCACCAGCGGCATTACGTCCATAGCCTTCACTTTCGGCGAAGATGCGCCGCACTTCGGCGTGGTACGCCCCTGCGCTGAGGAAAAAGTTGATGAAGCCGGGGCCGGCGATCTCGGTTTTCTCTACCAGCGGACTGGCCGGCAGGGCGGCGACCAGCTTCTCGGCCAGTTCGCGCGGCCTGGCGCGCGCCGGCCTGGCCAGCAACATCGCCACGTTCGACGCGAAGTCACCGTGCTCGCGGCTGCGTGCGCGTTCCACCACGAACGGCGGAAGCTCGAGGTCGGCGGGCAGGACGGCTTGCTCCTGCAGGGTCCGGGTGGCCTGCAGCAGCAGGTCGCGCAGCGCTTGTTTCACGGCGTGGGGTCGGTCGGCGATGAGGACCGCCAATCCTAGCAGAGGCGGCCGACCAAACCGGCCCTTCGTCGGTTGCCCCGGGGATCCCCGCAAGCCGCGGCGGGTACGGGCTGAAGGGCGAAGCGGCACGCGCTTTTCATCCGGACCGGGGACAAGCCTGTGGATAAGTCTGTGGGGAAAGCGATGCCGGAAAAGCGGGGTAGAGGTCGGGCTCTTCGGGAAGTCGGCTTGTAAAGATGACAAACGTTTAAAAACAACAGATTGCACGAGGTCTTTCACATGTCCGGGCAACTGGCGACCGGCAAGCCCGGTCCGACCGTACTGTGCATAAGTCCCGCCGCGTGTTTTCGCGTCTGTCAAGGCCCTTGGCTGTCATGCCCCTGTCACGGCCGCCTGCCACGCTGGTGCGGTACCCGTCTTCTCCCCCGACGGGTGCGCTCCCCGGCGGCGCGCCCTCCTCCCCGGCGCGCCGCTCTTTTTTGCCGATTCGCGCTAGAGCAGGCCGCGTTCGGCCATCGACACCGGCGTGCCGTGACCGATCACCAGATGGTCGAGCACGCGCACGCCGACCAGCTGCAACGCCTCGCGCAACTCGCGGGTGATCGCGCGATCGGCGGCGCTGGGTTCCGCCACGCCGCTCGGGTGGTTGTGCGCAAAGATGACCGCACAGGCGTTGTGCTTGAGGCAGGCGCGCACCACCTCGCGCGGATGCACGCTGGCGCCGTCCACCGTGCCGCGGAACAGTTCCTCGAAGGCCAGCACGCGGTGGCGATTGTCCAGATAGAGGCAGCCGAACACCTCGTAGGGCAGGTGGCGCAGGCGGGCGGATAGGTAGTCGCCGCTGTCGCGCGGGCTGCCCAGGCTGGGGCGGGCCTGCAGCTGTTCGGCGAGGCTGCGCCGGGCCAGTTCCAGCGCGGCGACGATGCGCGCGCGCTTGGCCGGCCCCAGGCCGGGCGTGGGCACCGGGCCATCGACACGGCCGAGCAGGGCGCCCAGGCCGCCGGCTTCGGCGAGCAGTTCGCGACCCAGCGCGATGGCGTCCTTGCCGGCCACGCCGCTACCCAGCAGCACGGCCAGCAGTTCGGCGTCGGAGAGGGTGGCGCTGCCGTGCTGCAGCAGCTTTTCGCGCGGACGTTCGCCGCTGGGCCAGTGACGGATGCTCATCCGGTCGATCCTGCCCGTCGGAGTGCGACCGGAGGCAGCAGTGGTTCTTGATGAATCCGGTAAGCTAGCGCATCGCCCGATTGTCAGGCCCGTCCTACATGAGTCTTGCCCAACGTCGCATCCTGCTCGGCGTCTCGGCGGGTATCGCCGCCTACAAGTCCTGCGAACTGGTGCGCCGGCTGCGCGAGCAGGGTGCCGAGGTGCGCGTGGTGATGACCGAGGGGGCGACGCATTTCGTCGGCACGACCACGTTCCAGGCGCTCTCCGGCCAGCCCGTGCGCGTCTCGTTGTGGGACGAGGGTGCGGAAGCGGCGATGGGCCACATCGAACTGGCGCGCTGGGCCGAGCGGGTGCTGATCGCCCCGGCCAGCGCCGATATCCTGGCCCGCCTTGCGCACGGCCAGGCCGACGACCTGCTCACCACGCTGTGCCTGGCCAGCAGCGCGCCGCTGTACCTGGCGCCGGCAATGAACCAGCAGATGTGGGCGCATGCGGCAGTGCAGGCCAATCTGGCCACGTTGCGCTCGCGCGGGGTGACCGTGCTCGGCCCGGCGGCGGGCGAGCAGGCCTGCGGCGACATCGGCTCGGGCCGCATGCTCGAAGCGGTCGAACTGCGCGACGCGCTCGCCGCTTCCTTCCGCAGCGGCGCACTGGCCGGGCTGCGCGTGGTGGTGAGCGCCGGGCCGACCTACGAGGACATCGATCCGGTGCGCTTCATCGGCAACCGCAGCTCCGGTCGCATGGGCTTTGCCGTGGCCGAGGCCGCCGCCGCCGGCGGCGCGCAGGTGACGCTGGTCGCCGGTCCGGTCGGCCTGCCCACGCCCGCCGGCGTGGCGCGCCGCATGGACGTGCGCAGCGCCGCGCAGATGCGCGAGGCCGTCCTGGACGCCGCCGCTTCGGCCGACATCTACATCGGCGCGGCCGCGGTGGGCGACTATCGCCCCGCGCAGGTGGCCGGACACAAGCTCAAGAAGCACGACGGCGCTCCGCTGGTGCTCGACCTGGCCGAGAACCCGGACATCCTCCAGGACCTTGCCGCCATGCAACCGCACCCGTTCCTGGTCGGTTTCGCCGCCGAAACGCACGAGCTGGCCACCTACGCGCAGGACAAGCTTTCCCGCAAGGGGCTGGACATGATCGCCGCCAACCGCGTCGGCGCGGGCCTGGGCTTCGAGGCTGACGACAACGCGCTGAGCCTGTACTGGCCCGGCGGCGGCGAGGAGTTGCCGCGCGCCTCCAAGCGCGAGCTGGCCGCGCGGCTGGTCGAGCGGATCGCCGCGCGCTACCGGGAGGCACGCGCATGATCGACATCGAACTGAAGATCCTGGACCCGCGCCTGGGTGATGCGATTCCGCTGCCCGAGGCCGCCACCGTCGGCAGTGCCGGCATGGACCTGCGCGCGGCCATCGAGTCGCCGCTCACCCTGGCGCCCGGCGAAAGCGCGCTCGTGCCCAGCGGCATCGCCATCCACATCGGCGACCCGAACTGGTGCGCCCTGATCGTGCCGCGCTCGGGGCTGGGTCACAAACACGGACTGGTGATGGGCAACCTGGTCGGCGTGATCGACGCCGATTACCAGGGCCCGCTGATGATCTCCTGCTGGAACCGCTCGAGCGCCTCGTACACCATCGGTGTGGGCGATCGCATCGCGCAGCTGCTGCTGGTGCCGGTGGCGCAGGCGCGGCTGCGGGTGGTGGAGGAGTTCGCGCCTTCCGCACGCGGGGCGGGCGGGTTCGGCTCGACCGGCATCAAGTGAAGCCAGGCATAACTGACGTTGCGATCGGGTGGGGGCGAGATGGCAAGACACATCGCGAGGGGGCGGGGCAACCGCGTGGCATGGCAGCAGCTGCTGCCGCTGGCCGGCGGTACCGTGCTGCTGCTGCTGGGCCTGTTCTGTGCCTGGCAGACCTGGCTGATCGCCAGCGAAAGCGGTGAGGTGGCGCGCGTGCACGCCGCGCGCGACGGTGCCGCGCGTGCCTTGGCAGCGGAGATCGCCACCGAGCGCAAACAGGTCGCGCAGGCGCTCGCCACGCTCGACCCTGCCCTCCTGCAGGGCGACCGCGCCCAACTGGCCGATGTGCTGCGCGCGCGACTGCCGCAGGCGCTGGACGTGGAGGTGTACAGCGGAAGCCTGGACGAGGTGCTGCACGCCAACTACCGCGAGTTCGGCTATGCCAAGGCGGCGCAACTGATGGCCGCGCAGACCGACGACAGCCTGCCCGTGCAGACCGTGGCGGAGAATGGCCAGCGCCGGTTGAGCCTGGTGCAGCCGCTCGGCCCGGTGCAGCGTCCGCAGGCATGGGTCTGGGTGGAGTTGCCGTTCACGCCACTGCAACGCCGTTTCGAGTCCATTGCGCCCGGTAGCGGTCGCATCGACCTGCGTCAGGGCGACGATCGCGGCGAACACAGTCTGTTGTCGCGCGGTGCCGCGTCGGCCGAGGCGGAGGACCAGGCTGAACCGGTGCCGGGCAGTGCCTTCAGCGTGCGCGCGGCCTTGCCGGCTGCCTTCATCCTGCTGCCGCGCGTCTGGCCGCTGGCCGCGTTGCTGGCGCTGCTGGGCATCGGCGGCGGCCTGTACCTGTTGTGGCTGCGTGGCCGGTCGGCCCCGCGCCAGGAAACCCAACCCAAGGAGATGATGGTGTCCGATGTAGTCCCCGCCAAGCACGAGCCCGCGCCCTCGGTGGTGCGTCCTGCGGCGATGCCGCCCGCGGAGAGCCCGGCCGATGCCGTCGATCCGAGCATCTTCCGTGCATACGACGTGCGCGGGGTAGTGGGCAAGACGCTGACGGCGCGGGTGGCGCGCCTGCTCGGCCAGTCCATCGGCACGCTCATGCGCGAGAAGGGGCTATCGGAGATCGTGGTCGGCCGCGACGGCCGCCTGTCCGGGCCGGAGCTCGCCGGCGCGTTGTCGGACGGCCTGCGCGAGGCGGGCATCGACGTGATCGACGTCGGCGCCGTGCCCACGCCGGTGGTGTACTTCGCGGCCTACCGCTTCAACACCGGCAGCGGCGTGGCGGTGACCGGCAGCCACAACCCGCCGGACTACAACGGCTTCAAGATCGTGGTCGGCGGCGAGACGCTGTCCGAAGGCGCGATCCAGGACCTCTACCAGCGCATCGCCAGTGGCGCGCTGGAGGCCGGCGGGCAGGGCGGCCTGCGCCACGTCGACGTGGTGCCCGATTACATCGAGCGGATCATCTCCGACGTGCAGGCGGAGCGGCGCCTGAAGGTGGTGGTCGACTGCGGCAACGGCATCCCCGGCGCCCTGGCGCCACAGGTGATCGAGGGCATCGGCTGCGAAGTGGTACCGCTGTACTGCGAGGTCGACGGCACCTTCCCCAACCACCATCCGGATCCGTCCGACCCGCACAACCTGGAAGACCTGATCCACGCGGTGCGCCAGACCGGTGCCGACCTGGGCGTGGCTTTCGACGGCGATGGCGACCGTCTCGGCGTGGTGACCAAGGAAGGCGAGATCATCTACCCGGACCGCCTGCTGATGCTGTTCGCGCGCGACGTGCTCTCGCGCCAGCCGGGCGCCACGATCATCTACGACGTCAAGTGCACCGGACATCTGAAGGGCCAGGTGCTGGAAGCCGGCGGCAGCCCGCTGATGTGGCGTACCGGCCACTCGCTGATCAAGGCCAAGATGCGCGAGACGCAGGCCGAGCTGGCCGGCGAGATGAGCGGCCACTTCTTCTTCAAGGAACGCTGGTACGGCTTCGACGACGGCATCTATGCCGGCGCGCGGCTGCTGGAGATCCTCGCCGGCGACATCGAGGGCCGCACCCCGGAGGAGATCTTCGCCACCTGTCCCAAGGGTGTTTCCACGCCGGAGCTTAAGATCGAGCTCAACGAGGGCGAGCACTATCGCTTCATCGAGAAGTTCAAGGCGAAGGCCACTTTCGGCGACGCCACGCTGACCACCATCGACGGCGTGCGCGCCGACTGGCCGGACGGCTGGGGCCTGGTGCGTGCCTCCAACACCACGCCGGTACTGGTGCTGCGCTTCGATGCTGACAACCAGGCGGCGCTCAAGCGCATCCAGCAGGCGTTCCGCGAGCAGCTGTTCCTGGTCGACCCGGGCTTGAAGCTGCCGTTCTGACGAACCGGTGGCGGGCGATTTCCGCCGCTGCCGGAAGCGATCACAGGAGCGCACCCGTGCGCTCCTGCACCCATCGGCCTAGTGGCGCTGTTCGTCCTGCGCCTTCTTCAGCGCGCGATAGTGATCGAGTTGCTGCGCGGCCTCTTTCTCGGCCGCGTCGCGTCGGTCCTGCAGCCGGTCCAGCGTGCCGCGCTGGCTGGACACCACGTTGCGCTGGTCCGCGATGCTCTCGACCAGGTACTTGGGCACTTTTTCCTTGGCCCGCTCCATGTCCGCGGCGCGGCCGAGCAGGTCGGCCAGCGTCTTCTCCTGGCTGCGCAGGTTCAGGCGCGTGGTGTTGATCTGCTGGTCGATGCTGTCCAGTTCCGACTGCTGCGCCTGTTTCAGTGCGGTCTCGTCGCCGTAGGCGTTGAGCATCTGCAGGTCGGCGCGCCGGCGCGCTTCGGCGGCGCGGCGCTGGGCCGCCTGCTCGGCGGCGAGCTGGTCGGCCGCGGCGCGCTCCTCGGGGCTCAGCTGGCGCTCGACGTGGCGCACCACGTAGCCGCGGTCGTTGACCAGGTCGTAGCCGTACTTCATCGCTTCGGCGGTGAGGCTGTCGCTGTAATGGGACAGGCCCTTGCCGTCGCGCCAGTGATAGCGGACGCCCGTGGCCTTCTGGGCATGGGCGGTCAGGACCGTCGCCGCCAGGCCGATCGCGACGGCGTAAACGAACTTGCGCATGGATACCCCCTCCTGGCGGGCAGTATAGCCATCGTGCGGCAACCGCCTAAAGCGTGGATGAAGGGCGCCGGCGGGCCTGTGACGCCGGTCGCCACTTGAGTTATGCGGACACGCCGTAGCGGCTGCGGTAATCGAGCAGGCGCGCATGTTCGGCGGCCAGTTCCGGGCGTTCGCCGGCGTAGGCAAGCACTTCGTCCAGGCCGGTGATGGCGATCACCGGGACGCCATGGTCGCGCGCCACTTCCTGCGCGGCGGAGAGCTCGCCCTGGCCGCGCTCCTGCCGGTCGAGCGCGATCAGCACCCCGGCCGGCGTGGCGCCCTGCGCACGGATCAGGGCAAGCGATTCGCGCACCGCGGTGCCTGCGGTCATGACGTCATCGACGATCAGCACGCGACCGGCCAGCGGCGCGCCGACCAGCACGCCGCCCTCGCCGTGGTCCTTCGCTTCCTTGCGGTTGTAAGCCCACGGCAGGTCGCGGCCATGGCGCGTCGCCAGCGCTATGGCGGTGGCGGCGGCCAGGGCGATGCCCTTGTAGGCGGGTCCGAACAGCATGTCCACCGGCAACTGCGCACGGATCAGCGCGGCCGCGTACGCTTCGCCCAGCCGCGCCAGCGCGGCGCCGGTATCGATCCGGCCGAGATTGAAGAAATAGGGGCTCCGGCGGCCGGACTTGAGAGTGAAGTCGCCGAAGCGAAGCACGTCGCGCGCGAGCGCCAGTTCGATGAAGTCGCGTTGGTAGGGCTGCATGGATGGCCGGCGTGGAGATTCGGGAAGCGACGGCTATTATCCACGGGTTCCCCAAGCCCGAGAGCCCGCCTCATGAGAATCGTCACGCTCAACGCCAACGGCATTCGCTCGGCCGCCAGCAAGGGCGTGTTCGACTGGCTGCGCACGCAGCAGGCCGACGTGGTCTGCCTGCAGGAAACCAAGGCGCAGGAGAACCAGCTCACCGACGGGATGTTCCGTCCGGACGGCCATCATTGCTTCTATCGCGACGCGACGTGCAAGAAGGGCTACAGCGGCGTGGCGATCTACGCGAAGCGGGAGCCGGACGCCGTGCTCACCGAGCTGGGCTGGGATCCGTTCGACTGCGAAGGGCGCTACATCGAGGCGCGTTTCGGCAACCTGTCGGTGGTCTCCCTCTACGTGCCTTCGGGCTCCTCCGGGGAAGAGCGCCAGCAGTTCAAGTTCAAGGCGATGGACTTCCTCACGCCGATCTTCGACGGGTGGCTCAACAGCGGCCGCGACTATGTGATCTGTGGCGACTGGAACATCGTCCACACGAAAAACGACATCAAGAACTGGACCTCCAACCAGAAGAATTCCGGCTGCCTGCCGCAGGAGCGCGCCTGGCTGGACCTCCTGTTCCACACCCGCGGCTGGGTCGACAGCTTCCGCGCGATCAAGCCCGAGGCGGTCGAGTACACCTGGTGGTCCAACCGCGGGCGGGCGCGCGAGAACAACGTCGGATGGCGCATCGACTACCAGGTCTGCACGCCGGGCCTGCGTGATCGCATGCGCGCCTGCTCGGTCTATCGCGAGCAGCGCTTCTCCGACCATGCGCCGTACACGGTCGACTATGCCGACTGAACCGGCCACCGCGCCGCCCCGCAAACCCTCGATCTGGCGCGCCTTCGCGCAGCCGGCGGCAGGCACGATGGCGCTGCTGGGATTTTCCTCGGGTCTGCCGTTCCTGCTGGTCGCCGGCACGCTGGCGTACTGGCTCAAGGAAAACGGCATCAAGCTCGAAGAGATCACCATGATCGCCAGCGCGGGGCTGACCTACGCGTTCAAGTTCGTCTGGGCGCCGTTGCTCGACCACTGGCGGGTTCCCGGCTTCGCGCGTCTGGGCCAGCGCCGAGGCTGGCTGTTGTTCGCGCAGTTGTGCGTCACCGTGGGCTTGCTGGCGATGGCGCTGCTGACGCCCGACCAGCTGTGGCCGTTCGTGGCTGCAACGTTGCTGGTGGCCTTCTTCGGCGCAACCCAGGACATCGCGGTGGACGCCTACCGCATCGAGATCGCACCCTCGCACGTGCAGGGTGCGCTGGTGGCGACCTACGCACTGGGTTACCGCATCGGGTTGCTGCTGGCTGGCGCGGTGGCGCTGATCATGGCCGACCACGTGCCCTGGCGTGTGGTCTACCTGGTCATGGCGGCCGCGATGGCGATCCCGATCGCCACCACGCTGCTGGCACGCGAGCCGGACGTGCTGCGCACGCGCCCGGCCAGCTGGGGCATCGCCATGCGCGAAAGCGTGATCGACCCGTTCGCCGATTTCTTCCGCCGCTACGGCTGGCAGGCGGCCGGCGTGATCCTGCTGTTCATCCTGCTGTTCAAGATTCCCGAGCAGGCGACCATCGGCGGCATCATGAGTCCGTTCTACCGCGACATGCAGTTCTCCAAGACCGAGATCGGTGCAATCACCAAGATCTACGGCGTCTGGATCGGCATCGTCGGCGTGTTCCTCGGCGGCGCGGCAGTGGCGCGCTGGGGCGCGTGGCGTTCGCTGGGCGTGACCGTCGTGCTCTGCGGTTGCAGCAACCTGTTCTACCTCGTGCTGATCGGCCACCCCGGCAACCTGGTGGCGCTGACGCTGGTGATCTCGGCCGAGAACCTCACGCTGGGCATGTTGGGCCCACCGACCGTGGCGTTCCTGTCGATGCTGGTCAATCGCCAGCACACCGCCACCCAGTACGCCCTGCTCAGCTCGCTGGTGAACCTGCCCGGCAAGCTGCTGGGCTTCTTTGCCGGCGGGATCGCCACGGCCGCGGGCTACGGCGGCTACTTCGTGCTCACCGTGCTGGCGCTGATCCCCGCGATGGTGTTGTACCTCCTGCTATGGCGCCGTATCCGCGCCGCGGAGCAGGTCGAAGCCTAGCCCCGGGTGACCGCGTCCCGAGGGGCGGGTGAGGGCCGCCCCGACCTGCCGGGAGGTCTGCTGCAAACCTTGCCGTTCTGTGCCACCATGATTTGCCAGCTGGGCATGCGTGACACGGAGCGACGCACGTGCCGGACCTCGTCATACGCCACATCGACAGCTTGATGGCCGAGCGCATCAAGACGCTCGCGAAGGATCGCCACTGGTCGATCAACGACGTCGTGCTGCACGCCTTGCGGCACGGCCTGGGCCTGAGTGCCGCCGGCCAGATTTCCAGCGAGACCATGTTCGACCCGGACAGCCTGGTGCTGGGGGGGCACTGGGACCTGGCCGAAAAGGCGGTCTTCCAGGAAGCCCTGCAGGCGCTGTCGCTGGCCCGCCCGACGCAGTTGGCACCCGCGCGCGTCGCGAAGCTGGGCTAGACCGCCGCGATCATTCCCGCGGAGCCAGGTACAACGCACCCAGCACGCGCCGGCCGCGCGCGCCGGTGACGGCGGGCAGGTTGCCCGGCAATCCCAGCACTCGCTGGCGCGCCAGCCAGGCGAACGCCACCGCTTCCAGGTAGTCCGGATCGATGCCGTGCGTGGCTGTGCTCGCCACGCGTCGCGGTGCCAGCCACTCGGCCAGGCGTGCCATCAGCCGGGAGTTGTGCACGCCTCCGCCGCAGACCAGTACGTCCGTCGCGGCGGGGGCGTGGGCCTCGATCGCATCAGCCACGGTGTGCGCGGTCAGTTCCAGCAGCGTGGCCTGCACGTCGGCCGGCGACAGCAGCGCCACCCGCGGCTGGCGCAGCAGCCACGCCAGGTGGAAGTGTTCGCGGCCGGTGCTCTTGGGCGGCGGGAGCGTGAAGTAGGGATCGGCCAGCAGTGCCTCGAGCAGCGGCGCATCGACCTGGCCGGCGGCGGCGAATGCGCCGTCGCGATCGAACGGTTCGCCGCGCTGCTCCTGGCACCAGGCGTCCAGCAGGCCGTTGGCGGGACCCGTATCGAAGCCGAGCACCAGGTCTTCCGGCCCGAGCACCGTGATGTTGGCGATTCCGCCGAGGTTGAGCACCACGCGCGTGACGCCAGGCTGGCCAAGGAGCATGGCGTGTACCGCCGGCAACAGCGGCGCGCCCTGGCCGCCGGCCGCGACGTCGGCGCGGCGGAAATCGGCCACCACGTCGATGCCGCAGGTTTCGGCGATGACCGAGGGGTCACCGATCTGCAAGGTGAAGGGCGCCTCGCCGGCGGGGCGGTGCCGCACCGTCTGGCCGTGCGAGCCGAGTGCGCGCACCGCGGAAGGAGCCGTGCCGCTGGTTTCCAGCAACGCCCGCGCGGCTTCGGCGAAGTGGCGCCCGACCGCAACGTCCAGGCGACCGAAGCTGTCCAGGCTGAAGGCGGTCAGATCCTGCGCCAGTGCCAGTACGCGTTCGCGCAGGGCTTCGGGCCAGGGATGGGTGAGCGCGGCGCGCAGCTGCGGCAGCCCCTGCTCGAAGGACACCAGCGCAACGTCCACGCCGTCGGCGCTGGTGCCCGAGATCAGCCCCAGGTAGAGGGCCGATGCATCGTCCGCGGTCATCAAGGGTGATCGTCAGTCGTCGTTGCGCGTGGCCGAGCGCAGCTGGGCGAGCTTGATGTTGGCATCCATCGCCTTCAGGCGGGCCAGTTGCGGGCGCACGACCTGCGATTCGAACCGGGCCAGCTGCGCCGCCGGCAGCGGCTGGGGCTTGGGCAGGGTCACCGTCTGCGGATCGCGCTGCACGCCATTGACGCGGAACTCGTAATGCAGATGCGGGCCGGTGGCCAGGCCGGTCATGCCCACGTAGCCGATCACCTGGCCCTGGCTGACGTGCTGGCCGACACGTTCCTTGGCGAAACGCGACATGTGGCCGTAGGCGGTGCTGATGTTCTTGTTGTGCTGGACGACCACGAAGTTGCCATAGCCGCGCATCCAGCCCTTGAACTTGATCACGCCGTCGCCGGCGGCATGGATCGGCGTACCGCTGGGCGCCGCGTAGTCCACGCCCTTGTGCGCTCGCATGCGGCCCAGGATCGGATGCATGCGGCCTGCGCTGAAACGGGAGGAGATGCGGGTGAAGTCCACCGGAATGCGCAGGAACGACTTCTGGATGGGTCGGCCATCCTCGCTGAACCAGCCGTAGCGGCCGTCGGCCTTCTTGAACCGGTAGGCGGTGTAACGGCGGCCCTGGTTGACGAACTCCGCGGCGACGATGTCGCCCTCCGCGTAGTAGCTGCCGTCACGGTAGACGTCGTCGTAGATGACCGTGAAGCTGTCACCGTCGCGCAGGTCTTGCACGAAATCGATGTCGTACTTGAACAGGTCGGCCAGCTTGCCAACCATGCCCTGGCTCATGCCGGCCCTGGCCGCGGCGGCATACAGCGAGCTGGTGATGGTGCCGTGGGCGACGTGCTCACGGGTTTCCATCGCCCGCGGCTGGATGTTCAGCGTGGCCTGGCCGCCGTCGAAGCGGACCACCGCGCGGTTCGCTTCGTCCTTGTCGAAGCGGACGCCCTTGAGGCTGCCGTCGCTCCCAAGCAGGAAATCGAACTCCTGGTGCGGCCGGATGTTGTGGAAAGCGCCCTTGGCGGCGCCGGCCGCATCCATCACGCGCTGCAGGTCGGTGAGGGACAGGCCCTGGTCCTGGAAGATGTCCGACAATGTCTGACCGGGCTGTACCTGCACCACCTGCCAGTCCTCCATCGCGCGGGCGGGTGCGGCGACCGGCGAGGCCTTGGGCAGGGTCAGCGGCAACAGCGTATGCGCCATGGGCTGCGGATCGGGCCGCATCGCGCTGGCCCAGGCAGGCAGGAAGAAACCGGAAAGGGCCGTCAGCAGCAGCGCCGTACCGGCCAGGATCCAGCGCTCGCGGTGCCAGCGCAGCGGTTCGGACTCGCCCAGGCGGCTGAAGGACCAGTGCGCGCAGCGTTCATAGAAGTGCATGTGGCGACGCTGCGCCTTGCGGCGTATTGCCTGCTTGCGCGCCGCCCGCGCGATCCGGTCGCCCTCACCCATGCTCTTCGCCCCGCATTACAAAGTACTCAGGCGGGGTACCTTAGCGGCCCCGTATAAAGGGCGTCAACGCCTTTTCTTTCAAGGATTTGCGCTGGTTTTGTGATTAACGCACAATTAACGCCATTTTGTGAACGGCGGCCCCTTGTGGCTGTCGACCGATCGGCATCAGAGGACACTCATGAGCGAGCTCGAGCAGACGCTGGCGACCATCGCCCGCGGCGCGGACGAAGTCATCAAGCAGGAAGAACTCATCGAGCGCCTGAAGAGCGGGCGCCCGCTGCGCATCAAGGCCGGCTTCGATCCCACGGCCCCGGACCTGCACCTGGGACATACCGTGCTGCTCAACAAGATGCGCCAGTTCCAGGACCTGGGGCACCAGGTGATCTTCCTGATCGGCGACTTCACCGGGATGATCGGCGACCCGACCGGCAAGAACGTCACACGCAAGCCGCTCAGCCGCGAGGACGTGCTGAAGAATGCCGAAACCTACGCTTCGCAGGTCTTCAAGGTGCTCGATCGCGAGCGCACGGAGGTGCGCTTCAACTCCGAGTGGTTCGGCAAGATGTCGGCGGCCGACATGATCAAGCTGGCCGCGCAACATACCGTTGCGCGCATGCTCGAGCGCGACGACTTCGCCAAGCGCTTCGCCGGCCAGCAGCCGATCGCGATCCATGAATTCCTCTACCCGCTGGTGCAGGGCTACGACTCGGTGGCATTGGCGGCGGACGTCGAGCTCGGCGGCACCGACCAGAAGTTCAACCTGCTGATGGGGCGCGCCTTGCAGGAGCACCACGGCCAGGCGCCGCAGATCGTGCTCACCATGCCGCTGCTCGAGGGCCTGGACGGCGTGCACAAGATGTCCAAGTCGCTGGGCAACTACATCGGCATCGATGAGCCCGCGATCGACATCGTCACCAAGACCATGAAGATCGACGACGCACTGATGTGGCGATGGTTCGAGCTGCTCAGCTTCGACGTCTCGCTGGATGCGCTGGCGCGCATGAGGCGCGAAGTGGAGGAGGGCGTGCTGAATCCGCGGGATGCCAAGCTGCGGCTCGCACGCGAGCTGGCGACGCGCTTCCACGACGGGGTGGCCGCCGAG